>JBDTYX010000010.1:0-28603 GCA_040005435.1 Rudaea sp.
ACGACACTCTCGTCGCGAACGCGAAGATCGCAATCAACGCGCCGCCGGCCGCAGTGTGGGACGCGCTGACCACGCCCGCGGCGATCAAACAATACATGTTCGGCGCGGACGTGAAGTCGCAGTGGAAGGTCGGCAGCGACATCACCTGGTCCGGCGAGATGAAGGGCAAGCCGTACCAGGACAAGGGCAAGATCCTGGCGTTCGAGCGCGGGCACAAGCTTGCGTATAGTCATTTCAGCCCGCTCGCCGGCAAGCCCGACAAGCCCGAGAACTACCACAACGTGGCGATCCGGCTCGAGGACGCCGACGGCAGCACGCAGGTGTCGCTCACCCAGGACAACAATGCGGACGCGCAGTCGAAGACCGCGTCGGAGAAGAACTGGAAGGCGATGCTGTCCGGCCTCAAGGACTATGTCGAGGGGCACGCGGCGTAGGCGTCGGTAACCTCCTTGGGCGCGAAAAAAAAAGCCCGCTTCACGGCGGGCTTCTTGTCGGCGCTGCGAAGTCGTCCCGATCTAGAACGGGATTTCGTCGTCTTCGAAGTTGTCGCCTGCGGCGGGCGTGGGCGCGCTGCGAGCCGGCGCGGACTGTGGGCCCCGTGCGGGGCCGCGCTCGCGACGCTCGCCGCCCGCGCTACCTCCGGCTTCGCCGCCACCGTCACGGCCGCCGAGCATCTGCATCTCGTCGGCGACGATGTCGGTGAAATATTTCTCGACGCCGTCCTGCCCGGTGAACTTGTCGTAGCGGATCGAGCCTTCGATGTAGACCTGACGTCCTTTCTTGAGGTACTCGCCGGCGATCTCGCCGAGCTTGCCGAACAGCTTGACGCGATGCCATTCGGTCTTCTCGACCTGCTGGCCTTCCTTGTCCTTGCGCGTGCTCGAGGTCGCCACGCTGAGGGTGCAGATCGCCATGCCGCCCGCGGTGTACTTCATGTCGGGGTCGTTGCCGAGGTTGCCGACCAGAATCACCTTGTTGATGCCTTTTGCCATGAATCCTCCGCGTGACCACTCGATAGGCCGAAAACTGACGGACAGAATACCACGCCACGGCGCACCGCCCGTGGGCGCATTAAGCGTCGCGGCGTACGAAAGCGCCGCCGCGACGCGTCGGCCCCGCGACGCGAGGATCAGCCGCCAGGCACGACCGGCAGCGCGATGAAACTCGCGTCGGCGCCATCCCGATACACGCGCTGCGTCGCCTTGCGGTAGTCGCCGGGCTTGGCGAAGAAGATGTTCGGTACGAAGGTCTGCGGATTGCGGTCGTAGAGCGGGAACCAGCTCGACTGCACCTGCGCCATGATGCGGTGCCCCGGTGCGAACACATGGTTTACGGTCGGCAACCCGAAGCGGTAAACGAGCGGTTGATTCGCGGCGATGGCCGCGGGGTGCGCGAAGCTCGTGCGGTAGCGGCCGCGGAAGATGTCCATCGAGATCGCGAGTTCGTAGCCGCCCATTTCCGGACGCGACGGCTCGCTGTCGGGATAGACGTCGATCAGCTTGACGACCCAGTCGCTGTCGGTGCCGCTCGTCGCGGCGACGAGGTTCACCTGCGGCACGCCGCCGACGCGCACCGGCGCGGTCAGCACGTCGGAGGTGTAGGTCAACACGTCGGGACGGCCGTCGACGAAACGCTGGTCGTCGACGAGCCAGCGCGTCCACGCCTCGTGGTCGGCGAAATGCACCGGCCGTCGCTGGTAGGGCACGGGCTTGGCCGGGTCGGAGACGAATTCGTCGAACGCGCCATCGCTGCTCGTCGGCGCTTCGAACGAGAGGCCCTGGTTCGCGCGCAGGTAGAGCGGCTTCGGCGTCGCCGCGCAGCCCGCGTCGCAGCTCAGCGGCCACGACTTGAAGCGATCCCAACGGTTCGCGCCGGTGTTGTAGATCAGTACCGGCGGCGTGTCCGCCTTCGGCGCACCCTCGACGAGATACTGGTCGAAGAATGGCTTGAGCACGTCGCGGCGGAACTGCAGCGCCGAATCGCCCTCCCAGCGCAGCGGCCCGAGCGAGGAGCCATCATAGTTGACCTGGCTGTGACGCCACGGACCCATCACGAGGAAGTTCTTGTCGTTGCCGGTGTCCTTGGTTTCCAGCGCGGCATAGGTGTGGATCGCACCCCACATGTCCTCCTGGTCCCAGAGCCCCTGCTCCCACATCGTCGGCACGCTGAGCGGCTGCGCTGCGATGAGGCGATCGAGCGCCTGGCCCTGCCAGAAGCCGTCGTAGGCCGGGTGTTCGGAGAGCTTGCGCCAGAAGCCGAGCTGCTCGAATCCCGCGGCGCGCGCGAAGTCTCCTGCCGAGCCCGCGCGCAGGAAATTCGCGTAGTCGTCGTAGCCCGCGTGCGCGAGCGCCTTGCCTTCCGCACGCTGCGTCGTCTGTCCGCTGATGTAGTCGAAGTTGGTCTGCCGAAACGCGCCGTAGTGGAACCAGTCGTCGCCCATCCAGCCGTCGATCATCGGGCTCTCGGGCGCGGCCACCTTGAGCGCCGGATGCGGATTGATCAGCGCCATGACGACCGTGAAGCCTTCGTACGACGAGCCGAGCATGCCGACGCGACCGTTGCTTTCGTGCACATTCTTCACGAGCCAGTCGATCGTGTCGTACGCGTCGGTCGAATGATCCACCTTGCTGTCGTTGAGCGGACCACGCAGCGGTCGCGTCATCACGTAGTCGCCCTGCGAACCGTATTTGCCGCGCACGTCCTGGAAGACGCGGATGTATCCGGCGCGCACGAATACCTCGTCGCCCTGCGGCATCGTCGCGAGCATCTGCGGACTTTCGTAGCGCTCGGTGCGCTTGTCGGCGTTGTACGGCGTGCGCGTCAGGATGATCGGCGCCCGCTTTGAATCTGCACCAATCGCGCCCTTGGGGATCACGATCACCGTGTGCAGCCTGACGCCGTCGCGCATCGGGATCTCGACGACGCGCTTCAGGTAGTCCGCGGCCTCGGTCGGCACGACGAATTTCGCCGGCACGTCGGGGGTCAGTGGCCGCGTCTCGGCGTGCAGCGACACGACGCCGATGCAGATGAGAAATATCGCCACAGCCATGCGTCCGAACCGGCTTCGTGTCTGCATCTCGTGCTCCGTTGATCGACGAAAGCGCAAATTCTAGGGCTTGCTGCGGGTTTCGCATAGAACCGCATTCGGCGCGGAAGCAGGGACACCGCTTTCGCAAAAACGGATCGAAAGCATTCGCGGAGCCGCGGCACGGCGTGCGTGTGCCCGGGAATAAAGCGCCGCCCTCGTTGATCTTGGATTGACGACTGCGCAGGCCAGCGCAAATCACCTCCAAATGAAATCTCGATCGCCGCTTCGACGACCCGCGCGACGCCGGACGAACACGTCCGTGCCGTCTGCGACTGCCGACCCGGGATAACGCTACTTCCGACTCTTTTTTTCACCAATAGGAAACTGACATGAACATCACACGATCACGCCGTTCGCTGTTCGCCGCGTTCCTGCTGACGAGCGCGCTGACTGGTTGCGCGGCCCTGCGCGCCGGCGCGACCGAAAGCTGCAGCGAGGACGCGAGGATCCAGGCGAGAGTGCAAGAGCAGCTCGACGCGCGTGCGGGCCTCGGCGCGCCGCGATCCATTGACGTGCAGTCGATCGGTCGTGTCGTGTACTTGTCCGGCCTCGTCGATACCGGCCCCGAGAGATGCCTCGCCGAGTCGATCGCCACGCAGACGCCGGGCGTGGCCCGCGTCGTCAATTCGATCGAGCAACACAATTGACCGGCGCAGAATCCGGACGCGCCTCGCGCGCGATCGGCGGCGAACGGCTGGGCGGACGGGGCGGCCTAGTTCCCGTGCGCGCGTGTCGCGCAAATCAGCGGTAGCCGGCCGCCTGCAGCTCGAACAGTTCGGAATAGCGGCCGGCCTTGTCGATGAGTTGCGCATGCGTGCCCGACTCGACGATGCGACCGTCGACGAGCACGATGATGCGATCGGCCATGCGCACGGTCGAGAAGCGGTGCGAGATGATCGCCGCGCTCTTGCCCGCGGCGAGCTCCTTGAAACGCTGGAACACTTCGAACTCGGCGCGCGCGTCGAGCGCGGCGGTCGGTTCGTCGAGGATCAGCAGCTGCGCCTCGCGCATGTACGCGCGCGCGATCGCGATCTTCTGCCACTCGCCGCCGGACAGGTCGATGCCGCCGCGGAACAGCTTGCCGAGCATCTGCTCGTAGCCCTTCGGCAGCTTCGCGACGACTTCGTCGGCGAGGCTGCGGCGCGCCGCCGCGGCGATCCGCGGCGCGTCGTCGCGCGCCTCGATGCGGCCGACAGCGATGTTGTCGGACGCGCTGAAGTAGTAGCGCACGAAGTCCTGGAAGATCACGCCGATGTTCGCGCGCAGCGCCTCGAGCGAATATTCCTTGAGATCGTGGCCGTCGAGCAGGATGCGTCCCTCGTCGGGGTCGTAGAGCCGCGCGAGCAGCTTGACGAGCGTGGTCTTGCCCGCACCGTTCTCGCCGACGAACGCGAGCACCTCGCCCGCGCGCAACGTGAAGTCGAGCTCGCGCACCGCCCAACGCTCGGCGCCCGGATAGCGGAAGCCGACGTTCTCGAATACGAAACCCTCGCGCACAGGGTTCGGGAAAGGCAAGGGATTCTCCGGGGACAGGATCTCGGGCTCGATCGCGAAGAACGAGAACAGGTCGTCCAGGTACAGCGCCTGTCCAGCGACGTTCGAGAATCCGAAGAACAGGTTCTCGAGCAGGTTGCGCAGGCGGCGGAACGACGCGGACAGGAAGGTCAGGTCGCCGATCGTGAACGCGCCGGTCACCGTTCGCCAGGCGATGAACGCGTAGGCCGAGTAGTAGCCGATCGTGCCGATCGTCGTGAACAGGCCGCCCCAGCCAGCGCGGCGCAGCGCAACCACGCGGTTCGCCGCGTAGATAGATTGCGACAGCACGCGGTAGCGGTCGATCAGGAATGAATTCAAGCCGAAGCTTTTCACTTCCTTGGCTGTCGTCGCGCTCGCACCGACCATGCGCAGGTAATCGAGCTCGCGTCGCTCGGGCGTCCACTGGTAGTTGACCGCATAGCTCTGCGCGTTGAAGTGCAGCTCGCCCACGAACGCGGGCACGACCGCGAGAATCAGCAGCACGATCAGCCACGGCGCATAGACCGCGAGGCCGATCGCGAAGCTCAGGATCGTGACGAGGTCCTGCGCCTGCCCGAGCAGCTGCGACAGAAGCCCGCTGCGTCCCGCGACCTGACGGCGCGCACGGTCGAGGCGGTCTTGCAGGTCAGCATCTTCGAAGTCCTCGAGATCGAGCGAAGCGGCGTGCTGCATGAGCCGTATGCTCGTCGCGTTCGAGTAGCGCTCGGACAGCAGCGAATCGATCAGCGAGACGATGCGACCGAGGATGTCGGCGAGCACGGCGAGGCCGAACTCGATGCCGAGCAGCAGCCACAGCCGCGCGAGGTCGCCGCTCGCGAGCCACTCGTGCCAGTCGACGTGCGCGCTGCCCGCATGCAGGATGCGCGTGACCTCGTCGATGATCAGCTTGCCGACGTAGAGCGTGATGACCGGCAGCAGTGCGCGCACGAGGCGCAACACGATGCTCGCCACGCACAGTGCGGGACTCGTCTGCCAGACGCTCGAGATGAACGGGCCGACGTTGCGCAACGCGGCGAGCCGCTCGCGCACGCTCTGCTTCGGCTGCGGCTCTTGCCTGCCGCGCGGATGCGTGCCGCGCTCGGGCGCGACATGGCCGCCCTGACTGTATTGACGCGGCACGATGGGTCCTTGGGGGGTGAGCGACATCCGATTCTCGCCCGAACGTCGCCGTCGTCGCAACGCGCGCCGCATCGCTACAACCGCAGGCGCGCGCAGGCTACACTACGAGCCATGCCGAGTACTTCCGTCCTGAAATCCCCCACCGTCATGGGTTTCTCCGACGTCCAGGCACTCGTCGCTGGCGACATGGCGCAGGTCAACACGCTGATCCGCCAATCGCTCGCATCCGACGTCGTGCTGATCAACCAGATCTCCGAACACATCATCGGCGGCGGCGGCAAGCGCCTGCGCCCGATGCTGCACCTGCTCGCCGCGCATGCGGCCGGCTATTCGGGCAAGTCGCACCACCCGCTCGCTGCAGTAATTGAGTTCATCCACACGGCGACACTGCTGCACGACGACGTCGTCGACGAGTCCGACCTGCGCCGCGGGCGCAAGACCGCCAACGCGCTCTGGGGCAATGCGGCGAGCGTACTGGTCGGAGACTTCCTCTACTCGCGCTCGTTCCAGATGATGGTCGCGCTCGACGAGATGCGCGTCATGCACATCCTCGCCGACACGACCAACCGTATCGCCGAGGGCGAGGTGCTGCAGCTGCTCAACATCCACAACCCGGACGTCGACGAGGCAGCCTACCTGCGCGTCATCGAGCGCAAGACCGCAGTGCTGTTCGCGGCCGCGACGCGGCTCGGCGGCGTGCTCGCGGGATTGCCCGAGGCGGCCGAGAACGCGCTGGCCGACTACGGCCTGCACCTCGGCTACGCGTTCCAGATCGCCGACGACGTACTCGACTACGTGTCCGACGCGGGCACGCTCGGCAAGAACATCGGCGACGACTTGGCGGAGGGTAAGGCGACGCTGCCGCTGATCTACGCGATCGAGCGCGCGCCGGCCGAACAGGCCGCGAGCCTCAAGCGCGCGATCGAGACCGGCGGCCTCGACTCTCTCGCCAACATCGTCGACGCGATCCGCGATACCGGCGCGATCGAGCGCGCGCGCGCCGCGGCGCAGAAGCACGCCGACGCGGCCAAGGCGGCGCTCGCAGCGCTGTCCGACAGCCCCGCGCGCGACGCACTGCTCATGCTCGCCGACTACGCGCTCAAGCGGGACCACTGACATGCGTGGCGCGAGTTCGATCTCGGCGCAGACGCTGCGCGCCGGTATCACAGCCGTATTGCTCGTCGCGACGATATCCTGCCACGCGGATGGCACCCGGGCGGCCGCGGTTGCGTTGCGCGTCGGCGGCGAGGAGGGTGCGACCGCGACGCTCGATCTCGCCGCACTCGACAAGCTGCCATAACGCACGCTGCACGCGAGCGCGCATGCCCAGAGTCTCGACTGCGCGGGCCCCGCATTGATCGACATGTTCGGCGTGTGTCGCGACCGCGGCGGCGACGCGCTCCGCGGCAAGCACCTCGCGCTGTACGTCAGCGCGACGGCGGCCGACGGCGAGCGCGCGGTGTTCGCGCTCGCCGAGCTCGATCCGGGTTTCCGCACGGAGGTGCCCATCGTCACCGCGCGCTGCAACGGACACGCGCTCGATGCGAAGGACGGTCAGCTGCGCGTGATCGCGCCAGGCGAGCGGCGCCCTACGCGCTGGGTCAGGCAGCTGACCGCGCTCGACGTTCTGCGCGCGCCCGACTGAACGCGGCGCGGGCCGCGACATCCCTTCCGTTGCGCGGCGGCTTGTCTGCCAACGGCCCGCGACCGAAGCGATCGTAAGACCCCGTTCCGCCGCTGCAAACCTCCCGGCCGCGGCGCACCCTCGTCCAGGTTGAAGAAAAACATCTTCGAACCGCATCCGCCGCGCCTGCATCTGCGTAGATATCCCCGGGACGTGACCGAACGAAGTCGCCTACGGCGAATCCGACGGTCATCGTGATTTCACAGCCTCGCGGCTGTCTACAGGGGAAAACCATGACTTGCATCCGTATTTTTGCCGCGGCGCTGTGCGTTGCGCTGTCTGCGTGCGTGGCCGCACCAGTGAAA
This sequence comes from Rudaea sp., assembly GCA_040005435.1. Lineage (GTDB taxonomy): Bacteria > Pseudomonadota > Gammaproteobacteria > Xanthomonadales > Rhodanobacteraceae > Rudaea. The sequence goes on from JBDTYX010000010.1 coordinate 7,733, forward strand.
AAAGCTGTCACGCCTGCATCCCCCGCCGCGATCGCGCCGCAACCGCCGCCGGCTCCGGCCACCGCGCCGGTTCCCGCCGCGCCGCGCTCCTCTTACACGGCGCCCGCAGCCGCAGTCGCGCCACCGGCGGCGATGCCCTCGCCCAAGCCCAAACCGCAGCCCGCCGCGAAACCCGCGCCCGTAGCGCTACCCGCGAAGCCTCCGGCGCCGGCCCCCGCGATCGCCGTCGCGCCCAAAAAGGCACCGCCGACGATCGTGCTGCCGCCGCCGGCGCAGGCGCCTGCCGCGACTTCCGCGAGCACAAGCATGCCGGGGATCGGCGGACACCTGCAGGTGATCGCTGGCACGGGCCAGGCCATCGACCCGGCGGAGGTGGCCGAGGCGGTCGTTTATTTCGTCCCCGATGGGGGCGCGCCGCATCCGAAAGCGGGGCAATTCCAGATCTTCACGCGCGACAAGCAATTCGATCCGACGTCGACCGTCGTGCCGCTCGGCAGCACGATCAATTTTCCGAACAAGGACGAATTGCTGCACAACGTGTTCTCGGTGAGTCCGGGCGCCGAGTTCGACCTCGGCCTCTACGCTGAGGGCAAGAGCGCCGCCTATACATTCGCCAAGCCCGGCGTCGTGACGGTCAACTGCAACGTACATCCGATGATGCAGGTGAGCGTGCTCGTGCTCGACACGCCGTTCTTCACGCATCCGTCGCGCGCGGGCGAGTTCCAGTTGTCCGGGCTGCCCGCGGGACCCGGCAAGCTCGTCGTCTGGCACCCGCGTGCCGGCATGCAGACGTTTCCGCTGCTGTCGAGCGCGACCAGCGGGCTCGCGCTGCAGATCACGCTGAGCAAGCCGCGCGTCGCGCCGCATCTCAACAAGGAGCGCAAGCCCTACCTCACTGCGGGGATCGGCAAATGAGCAGCAGCCTCTTCCTCCGCACGGCGCTCGCCGCGATCGGACTAGCGCTGCTGATCGTCCTCGCTGCTGCGGCGACGGCGCAGTGGCAGTTCCGCGCGATCGCAACACAGACGGACGCCCGTGCACTCGCGAGCGCCCAGTCGGCACAGGCAGCGTTACTGGCGCAGCGCCTGGCGCGCCTGCGCGAGCTCACCGACGTGTTGACCGGCGACGCGCACTTCACGAGCTACATGGCCCAGGCGCTCAGTGGCGCGGGCGACGGCGACGTCGTCGACACCGTGTCGATCCACGACCAGCTCGAGCAGCGGCGTGCGGCACTGCACATCGACTCCGCGGCACTCGTCGACGGCGCGGGCCGCGTAGTCGTCGCGGTCGGCGCGGGACTGCTCGGCAGCAAGGATCTGTCGACGACGGCGCTCGTGGTCCAGGCGAACAAGTCCGCGGGCCCGGTCGACGGCATCGTCGAGATCGGCGGGCGCGTTCTGTGGGCTTCGATTTCAGCATTGCGTGCAGGCGAGTCGGACGCGAAGCTGATGACGGCGTTCGTCATCGACGACGCGATGCTCAAAGAAATCGCGCGACCGAGCCACGCCGACGCGGCTCTGCTCGCGACGACCAATACGCAGCGCCGGGTCGTGGCGACGAGCCTCGTCGGCGCGGCGATCGCGCCACTGCAGATGGCGATCGACAGCCAGACGACGGCCGTGCTCGCGGCGGCGACGAACACGTCGAACGCCGCGCTCGCGTGGGAGCTCGGCGGCGGAAGCTGGTCCGCGCGTCCGATGGCGGTGACTGGCAGCGACGCATTCCTGCTCGTGACGCTGGTCTCCCCCGCGGGCGCGGCCGACGCGTGGCCCGCGATCGTCAGGCCCCTCGCGATCCTCACAGCCGCGTTGCTCGCCTGCACGATCGGCGCGCTCGTCTTCTTCCAGCGCTCGTTCGCCGCGCCGCTCGCGAACCTCACGATGCTCTCGGAGCGCGCGGTCAAGGGCGACTACGACATGGTCTACCGCGGGCGTCAGAAGGGGTCGGTCGGTCGCCTCGGCGGCGTGTTCAACCACCTGCTCAACGACCTGCGCCGTTACCGAGCCGCGCCGGGCGGACCACGCCGGCGCAGCACCGACCGCAAGTAACCGGCGGGCGAACAAGAAAGCAGATCCCACCACTCACATCGGCAGCAGGGGAAAGACATGCAACATTGGATATCGACGATCGCCGCCTGCGCGCTGTGCGCGGGCTCGGCGGTGGCCGAGGCGCAGGACTCGACACCCGTCACGAGCGAGAATACCGTCGTCATGCGCGAGGAAAATACCGTTGGCGGCGACAAGCTGCTGCTCACGGGCGGCGTGTCGCAGCTCGAAGGCGCGGCGGGTGGTGGACTCACGCCGTGGGCGGTGATCGGCGGTTACGGCACGCGCGACCAGATCGGCGCGAACGCGTACTTCACGCGCGTCGGCGTGCAGGACTACCACCTCGACGACGTCGGCGCGCTGGTCGGCCTCTACGATCGCGTCGAGTTGTCAGTCGCCCGGCAGCGCTTCGACACCGAAGGCGTGGGCGCGGCGCTCGGCCTCGGTCGCGGCTTCGCGCTGCGTCAGGACATCGTCGGCGTGAAGGTCAAGGTCGCCGGCGACGCGGTGCTCGAACAGGACAGCTGGCTTCCGCAGATCGCGATCGGGCTGCAGTACAAGAAGAACGACCAGGGCGCGGTGTTGCATGCGATCGGCGCGAAAGACGACCAGGGCACGGATTTCTACCTGAGCGCGACCAAGCTCTATCTCGCGCAAAGCCTGCTGGTCAACGGCACGCTGCGTCTCACGAAAGCCAACCAGCTCGGCCTGCTCGGTTTCGGTGGCGACCGCAACGACAGCTACAAGCCGCAGTTTGAAGGATCGGTCGCGTACCTGCTGAGCCGCCATCTCGCGATCGGCGCGGAGTACCGCACCAAGCCGAACAATCTCGGCATCGCCAAGGAGGACGACTGGTACGACGCGTTCATCGCCTGGGCACCGCTCAAGCACGTGTCGCTCACGCTCGCCTACGCGAACCTCGGCAACGTCGTAATCAAGGACAACCAGCGCGGCCTATACGTTTCGCTGCAGGTCGGATTCTGACTCGGAGAGTATCCCCATGAAAAATATCGCACGGAAAATCCCGTTCGGCGCGCTCGGCGCCCTGTTCATCCTCGGCCTCGTCGTCGCGCCCAGCGCGCTGGCCGATGAGAACCCCGCGCCCGCGGACGCCTCGCTGCTGCCGGTCTACAAGGAGTTCGGCGAGAAGCCCGGCCTCGTCGCGCTGATGGACGACCTCATGATCGAACTCGTCAACGACCCGCGCACGCGCCCGTTCTTCGCCGACGTCGACCAGAAGCACGTCAAGGCCGAACTCGTCGACCAGTTCTGCGTGATACTCGGCGGACCATGCGTCTACACCGGCAAGGGCATGCAGGAAGTGCACGCCAAGCTCGCGATCACCGAAGGATCATTCAACGCGCTGGTCGAGGATCTGCAGGTCGCGATGAACAAGCACGATATCCCGTTCCGCTCGCAGAACAAGCTGCTGCAGAAGCTCGCGCCGATGCACCGTGAAGTGATCAACAGGCAATAGACGCGCGCGGCGCAGGTCGTGGCTCGCGACGCACGCCGCCCGATCACGTCGGTACGCTATTTCGTGGCGCGCCTCGCGCGGCGCGGCTTAGCGCGAGGTTGCTTGGCGTCTTTCGCCTCGCGCGCCTCATCGGCGACTTCGCAGTAGTGTTCGCGCAGTTCGTCGAGTTCGGCCTCCTCGAGTTCCTCGAGATTGAGCAGCGAATTGTCGGCCGCCTCGATCGAGTGGATCAGCTCGTCGAGCTTGATCTGCAGCGCCGCGGTGTCGCGGTTCTGCGAATTCTGGATCAGGAACACCATGAGAAACGTCACGAGACTCGTGCCGGTGTTGATCACGAGCTGCCAGGTATCGCTGTAGTGGAAGAACGGGCCCGTGATGGCCCAGACGACGATCACTGCGAATGCGAGCATCGTCGCGACGGGCTTGCCCGCGGCGCGTGACGCCCATCCGGCCACGCGGGTGAATAGAGATCTATCGGCTGCCATCGTGTCGCTCCTTTTCGTGTCGCGCCGGCCGGGCCGCCGCGGGTCCGCGTCGCGCGCACGAGCGCGCGCGATCTCCAAGTCCGGCTAGTTCGCCGCAAACGCCTCGTCGAAGAACGCATGCATCTGTGCGAATGCGCGCTTCGCGACCGGCGCATCGTACTTGCAGCCCGGCACCTTGCCGTCTGCGCTCGGGATCGCGAAGCAGTGCACGGCGCCGCCGTAGCTCAAGAACTGCCAGTCGACGCCCGCGTCGCGCATCTCCTTCTGGAACGCGACGATCGAATCCTCGGGGACGAACTTGTCGTCGCCGCCGTTGAGTGCGAGCACCTTGGCCTTGATGTTCTTCGCCATCGCCGCGTCGTCGGTCGCGAGATTGCCGTGGAACGACACGACGCCCTGCAGTTCCGCGCCGCTGCGCGCGAGGTCGAGCGTCGTCGCGCCGCCGAAGCAGAAGCCGATTGCGCCATAGTGCTTGCCGTCGAGAGGCGCCTTGCCCGCCTGCGCCTTGAGCTGCGCGAGCGCGGAGCCGATGCGCGCGCGCAGGTCGGCGCGATGCTGGTACATGTTCTTCGCCGCGGCGCCGGCTTCGTCAGCGTTTTTCGGCCGCACGTCCGTGCCGTAGACGTCGGCGACGAGGATCACGTAGTCCTTGCCCGCGATCTGTTTGGCCAGCGCGACCTGGTCCGGATTCATGCCGAGCCAGTCCGGCGTCATCACGATGCCCGGTCGCGCGGTCGTCACCGCGTCGTCGTAAACGAGCACGCTCTGCATCTTCTTGCCGCCGACATCGTAGTCGATGTTCTTCGCGACCATCGCTGCGTGGGCGCCGGTGGCGAGGCTGGCGGTCAGGCACATCGCTAGCAAACGTTGCATGGCTGTTCTCCCGATAGGTGGACGATGCGGCGCATTCGTCGCGCGTGCTGCACCGGGCGTTATTTCGTTGGGCTTGCTAGAGTATATCCGTCGCCATCCGCAAAACCCGTGTAATGGCGGACGCACACGACCGTTCTGTTCAGCAATCCCTCACAGGAACCCGCCATGTCGAAGACACGCATCCTGCTCGCCGCGCTCGCCGCGGTGTCTGCCACCCCGCTGTTCGCGCACACGCCGCAGGACGACGCGGTCGAATACCGCCAGGGCCTGATGACCGTCATCGGCTGGAATTTCGGGCCGCTCGGCGCGATGGTCAAGGGCAAGGTGGCGTTCGACGCCGCTGCGTTCACGCTTCACGCGGAGCGTATCGCTTACCTCAGCGATCAGGTCGTGGAGGGCTTCCCGAGCGGATCGGACAAGGGTGCGCACACCGACGCCAAAGCGGCGCTGTGGGCAAACTTCGACGACTTCAAGGACAAGGCAAAGGCGTTCAACACCGAGGCGAAGGCGCTCGCCGAGGTCGCGAAGGAAAAGGACGAGGCGAAGGACAAGGCCCAGTTCAAGAAAGTCGCCGCGGCCTGCAAGGCCTGCCACGAGAAATACAAGAACGATTGACGGGCGCGCTCGGTCCTAGTCGCCGAAGCGGCTCAATGCGATCACCGCGAGCGCGGCGATCGCGAACAGCAGCGCGGCGCGTGCGCCGCTCGCGAAACGCGGCGGCGCAAAGTCGTCGCGCCTGCGCCCGGTCAGCATCGGCGTCACGAGGTCGTCGCGGCGCACGAGCCAGTGCAGCAGGAGCGCGAGCAGGTGCAGCACGATCCACGCGATCAGCGCGGTCTCGCCGAAGTGGTGGATGCGTGTCATCCATTTCACGGTCGACGTGGGCACCGCATCCGCGAACGGCCCGTCGTTATCTATTGCGTCGCTCGAAAACAGGCCGCTGAGCGTCTGGACGATCAGCAGGACGAGCACCACCACGATCGACCAGCCGCCGAGCGCGTTGTGCCCGACCGTGGGCGTCGCGCGCCCCGTCGCGAGTGCCCGCAGGTAACGCCGCAGGTTGGCGGGACCGTGCAGGAAATCCGCGAACCGGCTGGTCTGCGAGCCTGCGAATCCCCAGGCGACGCGAAACAACAGCAGCGCGAGCGTCGCGTAACCGAAGCGGTAATGCCATTGCATCGACAACCAGTCGAACTCGCCCGTCGCGAACTGCAGCGCGACGAGCGCCACGAGCGCCCAGTGGAACAGGCGCGTCGGCAGATCCCAGACGCGCGTGCCGGCCTGCTTCACGATGAGAGCAACTTTCGCACTGCGGTTTAGTCGAGGTAGCCCGGGAACTTCGGCAGCGCGGCGATATCCTCGAGGCTGTGCTGGATCACGAAGCGCGCGTGCGTGTTCTGCACGATCTTCTCGATGCGGTCGATCGAAGCGAGTGTGTCCGCGCGGCTCGCGTTGAAAGCGGGCACGCGGCGGAACTTGCGGTTCGCGTCGGTGTGATACAGGTCACCCGACAGCACGACGACGCCGACCTTCTTGAGCTTGACCTCGAGCACCTGATGTCCCGGCGTGTGACCCGGCGCCTTCAGGATGCGCACGCTGCCGTCGCCGAACACGTCGTCGTCGTTGTCGATGAGCTTCGTCTTCGCGTTCTTCGCGACCGCGGCCGCGATGTTTTCGTCGACGCCGAACGGCACCGGCTTCTGCTGCGCGTTGGCGAGTTCGGCCTTGTTGACGATCCAGGTCGAGCCCGTGAATTCACCGGCATTGCCGGTGTGGTCGAAGTGAAAATGCGAGAACGCGACGAACGTGACGTCGGCCGGCGCGACGCCGAGCTGCTTGAGCTGGTCGGCGAGCGCGGTCTTCTGGCTCAGGTGCGCGAAGCCGCCCGGCGGATCGACGCCATTCGGCGCCGCGGCGATCTGGTCGCCGAGCCCGGTGTCCCAGAGCAGGTTGCCCTTTGGGTGGCGGATCAGGAAGCAGGTCGCCGCGAGGCTGCCTTTCTTGCCGTCGTATTCGCCGGTATCGGAGAAGCCGCCTTCATCATTGAGGTCCATACGACCGCAGTCGAGCGCGTACAGGCGCACGTCGGCGACCGGATCCGCGGCGCGAACGGAAGACGCGGACAGTGCGAGCAGCAGGCCTGCGGAAAACAACGATGCGATGCGTGACATGGACAACTCCGTTGCGAAAATGTGGGTGGACCGAGCAAGTCTGGCGCGAGGATCGGCCGTTTTCCAGTAGCGCCTTGAGGGGCGAACGCAACGGCAGCCTCCCACGCGTGCGACGACCGCCGCAGACGCAGCGCATCGACTCGCCGCGGGCCGCGCGAGTTCTCCAGGTTCCTAGGCGATACCGAGACCCTCGATCTGCGCGATCTCTTTCGCGTCGAACCCCGCGAGACGCGCGAACTCGCGGCCTCGCTCGGTGTAGTCGCGGAACTGGTCGAAGCTCGGCGCACCCGGCGACAGCAGGACGACGCCGCCCTGGCGCGTCAGCGCGAGTGCGCGCGTCAACGCCTCGGAAAGCGTCGCCACAGACTCGAATGCCGAAGCCTGCACGACCGCGTGCAATGCGTCCGCGATTTTCGCGCGATTCGCGCCCATCGCGACGATCGCGTGCGGCGGGCACGCGGCGACGCGATCGGCGAACGGCTGCCAGCTCACGCCGCGGTCGAAGCCGCCGACGAGTATCGTCACCTCGCGCGAGTCGAGGCTGCGCAGCGCCTCGATCGCGGCATACGGCGTCGTCGCGATGCTGTCGTTGACGAAGTCGATGCCTGCACGCGCGCCGAGCAGCTGCAGGCGGTGCGGCAGCGCGCGGAACGTCGCGACATGCGGCGCGAGCGTGGCTGCGTCCTCGCCGGCCGCGTCGATCGCGGCGAGCGCCGCGCAGACGTTCTCCGCGTTGTGCCGTCCGGGCAGCGCTACCTGCGCGAGCGGCAGTACGCGCGCGGCGCCGCGCCAGATCGCATCGTCGCGCAGATGCCAGCCCGACGCGACGTTGAACTCGCTGCGCGTTGGCTCGTCAGCGACGGCCGCGAGCGCGGCCTGCGCGCCGTTGACGACGACGCGCCGCGCGTGGGCCGCGATCGCGAGCTTGTCGGCGACGTAGTTCGCGCGCGTCGCGTGCCAGTCGAGGTGCTCTTCGTAGACGTTGTTGATCACCGCGACGCCCGGCGCGCCCGCGAAATCACGCGTCTGAAAGCTCGATAGCTCGATCACCCACCAGTCGGGGGCGACGCTGTCTTCCGCGCGGTCCTCCGCCAGTTCGAGCAGCGGCAACCCGATGTTGCCGGCGAGCGCCACGCTGCGACCACCTGCGCGCAGCAAGTGCGCGATCAATGCGCTCACCGTGCTCTTGCCTTTGGTGCCGGTGACGCAGATCGTCCTCGCGTCGCCGTGCTCGGCGAACCACAGCGCGCTGCCCGACGTGAAGTGCACTCCAGCCGCGAGCGCTTCGGGATAGGGGGCGAAGTAAGGACTGATGCCCGGCGACTTGATCACGACGTCGAAGCGCGCGAGCGTCGCGGCGTCGGGAGGCAGCGTGACGAGGTCGATGATCGCCGCGCTCGCCTCCGCGTGACCGAGCGCGCGCGTCGGCGCGCGCAGGTCCGCCGCCGCGGCGTCTGCCTCTGCCGCGCTGCAGAACAGCGTGAACGGCTTGCGCGGATAACGCAGGCGCAACGCGATCGCGGCGGCCCTGCCCTCACGGCCATATCCCCAGACCGCGACGCGCGAATCCGCGAGGTCGGACAGGCGCATTTAGCCCGCCGCCGCGAGCTGCGCGGCGAAGCGCGCAGGCAGGCAGTGCTCGGCGGCAGGCGCCAGCAGCGGCGCGATGGCCGCGTCACCCGCGACGAGTTGCGGCAGTATCTGCGTCGCGAAGCGCGCGACGAGCGCATCCTCGCGCCACTCCGCACGCTCGCTCAGCGCGAACAGCGCCGCACGCGATTCGCGCCCCTCGCCGACGCACTCGAACGGCTTGTGGTCCCGGTACTCGAGCAACGCATCGAAGCCCGGCGCGAGCGACGCATCGTCGAGCAGGTTGCGGCCGAAGATGCGCAGCAGCCGTGGCTTGGCCACGAACGGGGCGAGCGCGAGGAACACGAAATGACACTTCGGGCATTTTCCGCACCAGCGATCGGTGGGATGCGCGCCGAGGATGCGGAAGTTGCGATTGCAGCTCGAGAACACGTCGTCGTAAGCGGACGACCGTGCGAACGCGCGCGCGACCGCGAGCTCCGACCACGGCCTCAGCAGCGAGAAATAGTCGAGGTCAGCGGCTATGTGCGCGTGCACGTACGCGCGCAGCCGAAGCTCGAATGCGAAGCCCTTGCTCCACTGATGATTGATCTCCTGGCCGTCGTACTCGAGCGTCGCGCTCGACGCCGAGCGCTCGTTCGAGAACGCGATCGCATCGTAGCCGTACAGGATCGCGGCACAGACCAGCACCACCGAGTTGATCGCGGTCACCGGCACGTGGCCGTTCCAGGCGCCCGTGCGGTTGAGCTCGAACAGCCCAGGCGCGAGCATCCGGCGGATGTTGAGCTGCGGCAGGCCCGTGCGCTCGGCGCATGCGGCGATCAGTGCCGAATCGCCGATCCACACGGCGGTCGCGGGCTCCGCGATGGCCCTGCAGCGTTCGACGCTGACGAGTGAGTCCTTGCCGCCGCCGATCGGCAGCAGCGTGCGCCGCGGCAGGCCCAGCGAGGCCGCCGGCGCCAGCGGACTTGTATCGACGGACGGAAAGCGGATGCGCTCGCGCAAGTCGATGCCGATGTCATGGAACGCATTTTGATACGCGAATTCGGCGAGACCGTGCTGGTAGACCTGCTCGACGAAGCCCGCGGTGTCGGCGTCGAACGGCGCGGCCTCGATGAGGATCTGCGCAGGCACGCCGGCCTTGTAGTAGCTCACGCCGGCGACGAGATGCAACAGACGCAACGCGGCGGCGAACGCCGACGTGCGCTCTGGAGCCAGCGCGGGCGCGCCCGTGAAGACGATGCGCTCGACGAGTTCGTCGCCATCGTCGAACGCATAGCACAACGACACGGTCGCGGTCGCGGCGTCGAAGCTGCTCGAAATGAAGCGGAATGCGAGCGCGCTGCGCGGGTCAACGGACGACATCGGCGAGCTCCCTGTGGCGCATGCGTGAGACGATTTCGGCGAGGCCGGCCGAGAGCGGGAAGGTCAGCGCGCCGAGCGGCATTACCGACACGGCGACGAAGAACAGCGCCTGCAACACGAGGTCGAAGGGCTTGCCGGTGCCGGCGCCGTGCTGCCAGTCGCCTACCGCGAGAGCGAGGCCGATCACGACGAACATGCCGAACAGCACGTGCGTGATCGCGGCCATGCCGAGACCCGCGAGCCAGCCGCCCCAGCCCGCCGCCGCGCGCCGCTCGAGCGCGGGCCAGCGCACGAGCGCGGCGACCTGCGCGGCCAACGCGCCCGCACCGCCGAAATAGGCCGCCATGCGCAGCACGAACGCCGGGTCGCGATCGACCATCAACGCGAACAACGCGGCGGCAGCGAGCGGCAGCAGCAACGCGGCGAGATGCAGCGACAGGCGCGAGCGACTCACAGCAGCGATTCCTTCGCGCGGCCGCGCAGGTTGTAGTCGGACGCCATCACCGCCCCGTAGGCGCCGGCCTGGGCGACGAGCAGGACGTCGCCTTCGCGCGTGTCGGGCAGGCGCCGGTTGCTGCCGAGCACGTCGCCGGACTCGCAGATCGGACCGACGATCTGCGCGAGCCTGCCCGCGGGCTCGTCGAAACGGGTCAGGTTGACGATCTCGTGATAGGCCTCGTACAGCGCGGGCCGGATCAGCGTGTGCATGCCTGCGTCGACGCCGACGTAGTGCGTGCCGCCCTTGCGCTTGGTCTGGGTCACGCGCGCGAGCAGCGCGCCCGCGTCGGCGACGAGGAATCGCCCCGGCTCGCTCCACAGCTCGAATTGCGGATACGCGGCCTTGACCTCGGCGAGCCCCGCGGCGACCTGCGCGAGGTCGAGCGGTAGCTCATCGGCACGCGCGGGCACGCCGTAGCCGCCGCCGATGTTGAGCGAGCGCACGCTGCCGATCTTCTCGGCGAGGCTCGCGAGCTGCACGTGCACTTCCTTCCAATGCACGGCGTCGAGGATGCCGGAGCCCAGGTGCGCGTGCAGTCCGGTGACGCGCACGCCATGTCGCGCGGCGAGACGGCGGAACTCGTCGAGTTCGTCGAGCGACAGCCCGAACTTCGAACCGACGCCACCGGTCTTGACCTTGTCGTGATGCCCGCGGCCCATGCCGAGGTCGAGCCTCAGTTCGATGTCGTGACCCGCGAACAGATCGCCCCAATGTGCGAGCGGATGCAGGTTGTCGAGCGTCACGTGCGCTCCGCGCGCGATGCCGGCGGCGTAATCGTCGCGACGCGCGAAGTTGAGCGTGTACAGAAGATCGACCTTGTCTTCGCCCCTCGCCTCGCATGCCCGCGCGAGCTCTCCGGGCGAGACGCACTCGAGTCCGAATCCCTGCGCTGCGATCTCGCGCAGCACGGCCGGGTGCGAGTTCGCCTTGATCGCGTAGAACCAGCGGTCGACCGCGGTCAGCGTATCGCGCAGCGCACGTGCCTGTGCGCGCACGGTCGCGAGGTCGTAGACGTAGTGCGGCGTCGTCTCAGCCGCGAGGCGCAGCAACTCGCCGCGCTGCACCTGCCACCAGGGCGGCTGCAGCGACTGAGGCTTGCGGTAGAGATCGCGCCAGCTCGGCCCGAACACGGCGCCATCCTCGACGCGCATCGCCTCGGCCTTGATCAGCAGGTCGTGCAGCTGCGGCACGAGGTCGGCGCCGACCTGTTCGTCGACGACGAAGGTCAGATTCAGATTGTTCGACGACTGCGAAATCATGTGCACGCGCAAGCTGCCGAACTCTGCGAGCACGGTCGACAGCTTGTGCAGCATCGAGCGCATGCCGCGGCCGACGAGCGTGATCGCCGCGCACGGCGCGATCACCTTCACGCGGCAGACCTTCGCAAGGTCCGCGCACAGCGCCGACAAGACGTCCGTGTTTACAAGATTCTCGGTCGGATCGAGCGAGACCGTCACGTTGGTCTCCGCGGTGCCGACGAGGTCGATCGACAGGCCGTGACGCTTGAACTGCTCGAACACGTCGGCGAGGAAGCCGACCTGCTGCCACATGCCGATCGACTCCATCGAGATCAGCGTGATGCCGCTGCGCGCCGAGATCGCCTTGACGCTCGGCAGCGCGTCGATCGCGCCCGCCGCGATCTCTGTGCCCGCGAGGTCGGGATAGTTCGTGTCCTTGATCGCGAGCGGCACGCCCGCCTCGCGCACCGGGTTGATGCAGCGAGGGTGCAGGACTTTCGCGCCGGTCGTCGCGATCTCCTGCGCCTCCTCGTAGTCGAGGCGCGACAGCAGGCGCGCGTTGGGCACCTGGCGCGGATTGGCGCTGAACATGCCGGCGACGTCGGTCCATATCTCGACCTTCTCCGCCGCGAGCAGCGCCCCGAAATAACTCGCCGAGGTGTCGGAGCCGCCGCGGCCCAGGATGACCGTCTCGCCGTCGTCGTTGCGCGCCATGAAACCCTGGGTGATGAACGTTCCGCCGAGCGTCGGCAGGTGCGCAATCAGGCTCGCATCGGGCGCGGTCGGCACCGACGCCGAGAGGTAGCGCCCCCACGCGTTCTGGTTTGGGAGCGCGGCAGCGAGCAGATGCTCGCGCGCGTCGAGCCAGCGGGTAGGCAGCCCCAGCACATTGAGATAGGCGACGCCGAGCGTCGAAGACATGAGTTCGCCCAGCGCGAGCACTTCCGCCTGCCAGGACAGCGCAGCCTCGGAACGGCGCGGGTCGTCGAGCAGTTGCTGCAGGCGATCGAGCCAGCGGTCGATCGCCCGCGCATCGTCGAGACCGAGTTCGGCGAACATCTCGCGGTGGCGCGCGACGATGCCCGCGGCGATTTCGATGCAGCGGTTAGCATCGCCATCGCAGATCGCTTTCAGCTTGTCGGTCGTGCCAGACAATGCGGAGACGACGATCAGCACATGTCGGCCGCGCTCGCGCCAGCCGCGCGCGATCGCGGCGATCTTGTCCCAGCGCGGCCGGGTCGAAACCGACGTGCCGCCGAATTTCAGCACGATCCAATGCGCGCCCGGGGCGCGCGCGTCGCCAACACTCACAGGGATTCCCATTTCAGATGAGGCGGCCTGCCGACGAAAGCCGGCTACCGCGCCGATCGGAGCATGCCGGCGTGGCAATAATACGGCGAAAATCGGCGTGCGCACAGGCGCTGCGAACTTCAAGAAGCAAAGTGCCGATGCCTTGGGCGCAACTTATTTTTCACGCTTGCGCGCAATTGGTAGCAATTATTAGCTAATATTTAACAATCGTTTTCGACGAGGACTTCGCACACCCACGGGTGGTCCCCGAGCGATCCGACGTCACCCTCTCCCTCTCAGAATGGCCTAGTTAATGAGCAAACTTCCCCGCATCCGAACACTTTCGCTTGTCATCGCAGGGCTGCTTGCGGCGACCTCGGCAGGCGCCCAGAACATTACGACGTCGGGGATCAACGGCCGCGTCCTCGATGCGGCCGGTAGGCCCGTTGCGGGAGCGACGGTAACGATCGTGCATCGGCCGTCCGGGACGACCAAGGAAGTGACGACCGATGCCGACGGCCGCTATGCCGCACAGGGGCTACGCGTCGGCGGGCCGTTCGACGTGCACGCGAACAAGGGCGGCGCAGCCGTCGCCGAACAGGACGACGTGTACCTCCAGCTCGGACAACCCTCCTCGATCAACCTCACGCAGGCCGGCGCGACGCAGCCGAAATCGCTCGACGCGGTCGTCGTCAGCGCCAACGCGCTCTCGCAGGTATTCGCCTCGGACAACAAGGGGCTGTCGACGACGATCTCGCAGCGTCAGCTCGACGCCATCCCGAAAGGCAACCGCTCGATCGACGACGTGGTGCGCCTGGATCCGCGCATCACGGTCGTCGACCAGGGCGTCGGTGCGTTCTCGGCGGTGGGCCAGAACAACCGCTACAACAGCATCGCGGTCGACGGCGTGATCCAGGGCGATCCGTTCGGCCTCAACGCCAACGGGCTGCCGTATCTGAAGACGCCGATCTCGCCCGAGACGATTGCCGAATACAACATCCAGACGGCCAACTACGACGTGATCGCGGACAGCGTCGGCGCCGACGTCAACGCCGTCACCAAGTCCGGCACCAACGAGTTCCATGGCGCCGCGTACTACTCGTATCGCAATGCGGATAAGCTCGTGGGCGACGCGGGCTGGCTTCCCAGCACCAGTCACAACTACCCGTATCTCAACTACAAGCAGGACTGGACCGGCGGTTTCAACATCGGCGGCCCGATCATCAAGGACAAGCTGTTCTTCTTCCTGTCGGCCGAACGCGAGCAGCTCAACGGCCTTGGCGTGGACTCGGCCAATGGCCTGGATTCATCGCTCGGCGGCGGCGCCTCGACTAGCGGCAAGATTTCTCCCGGTGACCTGCAGCAGGTGATCGACACCGCGACCAAGCTCGGCCTGACGCCGGGCACGTTCGGCGGCGTACTCGGCCTCACGTTCATCGACAAGCGCTACCTCGGCAAGATCGACTGGAACATCTCCGACAGCCATCGCGCGAGCTTCACCGCACAGCGCACGACGAACGTGCAGCCGGCGGTCGCGGGCAACAGCACGAACAGCGTCGGCCTGTCGAGCTACACCTATACCAAGGCGATCACGACCGACAACTACGTCGTGCACCTGTTCGATGACTGGACCGACAACTTCACGACCGAAACCAAGGTCGGCTATCAGCATTTCACCCAGGCCACCACGGCCCCCTACCAGCAGCCCGCGATCGCCGTGATCCTGGCGCCCGCTCCCGCAACCGGGCCCGTGGTCAACCTCGGCGAGGAACAGTTCCGCCATTACAACCTCATCGATACGAAGAAGACGAGCGTGTTCTGGGCCGGCACCTACACGCTCGGCGATCACGTGATCAAGGGCGGCATCGACTATTCGAGCACCAAGATCTACAACCTGTTCGGCCAGACCGAGTTCGGTCGCTACGTCTTCAACGGGCTCGCCAATTTCGCCAGCGGCAACTATACGAGCTACAGCCTGTTCCATCCGGCACCCGGCTACTCGCTGCCCGATATCGCCGGCGCCTGGACCTACACCCAGTCGAGCCCGTTCCTGCAGGATACCTGGCAGGCGACGCAGGCGTTGTCGCTGCAGTTCGGCGTGCGCGTCGACATCCCCGATGCGAGCCGCCGGCCGGTCTACAACGCCAAGTTCGCGTCGGCCTTCGGCTACGCGAACAACTACATGATCGGCTCGAGCGACCTGGTGGTCGAACCGCGCGTGTCTTTCAACTACGACTTCGACGCGAGCTACAAGACCCAGCTGCGCGGCGGCGTCGGCGTGTTCCAGAGTTCGCCGCCCGCGGTGTGGCTGACCAACCCCTACCAGAACAACGGCGTCACGGTGCTCTCGTACACCTCGTTCGATGCCTCGAAGGCGCCGTTCAGTCCCGATCCGTTCAACCAGCCGATTCCGGCCGGCGGCGGCGCGGGCTCGGTCGATACGGTCGCGAAGAACTTCAAGCTGCCTACCGTGCTCAAGACCAGCCTCGCGGTCGATCGCGAGTTGCCGTGGTGGAACCTCGTCGCCACGGCAGAATACGAGCACCTGCAGGTGCAAAACGGCATCCTGTACCAGGCGATCAACTTCGGCGCACCGACCGGCACGCTGCCGGACGGCCGACTACAGTTCTGGAAGATCCCCGGCGAGGCCCCGAAAGCCGCCGACGCACTCGCCAACAAGAATCCTGCGTTCGCGACCTCGTCGACGCGATTGAACAATACCAACGAAGGCAAGGCCGACAGCTTCACGCTTGGTGTGAACGAGGCGTTCACGGATGGCCTCTCGGGCAACGTCGCGGTGACCTTCAGCCACGCGACGGACGCCGATGCGGGCGTCGACACGATCGCGTTCAACGGCTATCAACGCGTCGTGCGCACGAATCCGAACGACAACGTCGCCTCGACCTCGAACTACAACGTGCCGCGCACGTTCAAGACCTCGCTGACCTGGCAGCACAGCTTCTTCGCCGACTACAAGAGCACGATCTCGGGGTTCTACAGCGGCCGCACGGGCAACAACTACACCTGGGTGTTCGGCAACGACGTCAACGGCGACAATCTGGCGGGGTTCGATCCGATCTACATTCCCGGCGTCAACGATCCGAAGGTCGCGTTCGCGTCGAGCGTCACCGCGACCCAGATCCAGCAGTTCAACGATTTCATCGGAAGCGACAGCTACCTTAAGGATCACCGCGGACAGATCGCCGGACGCAACGGCGCGAAGAACGCATGGATCAACCAGCTCGACATGAGCTTCGCGCAGGAAGTCCCCGGCATCTGGGGCAAGGGCCAGCTGCGCTTCGACATCTTCAACTTCCTCAATCTGCTCAACAAGCATTGGGGCGACACGCAGGTCGTGAACACGACGGGATATCCGACCCGCACGCTCGCCAACTATGCGGGCGTCAACTCGCAAGGCCAGTACGTCTACACGCTGCCGACCGACAAGAACGGCAACTACCTGCCGCAGCAGAAGGTGTTCTACGACGGCGGCTTCCTCGATCCGAGCCGCACCGTCTCGCGCTGGTCGGCGATGGTGAGCGTGAAATACACGTTCTGACCGCGTAGTCGATCATCCGCGACCGTATCCGGCGCCCGTGTGGCGCCGGTGTTTTTTTCAGAGGCTCGACAGCACGGCGCAAGTTCGCCATGCTCGTGCAACCGATTCGCCGAGTGCCCGCATGGCCCAGGACCCCGCCGTCACAACGACTGTTCAGAGCGCTGCGGGCTCTTCGGGCTACCTGCGCCGCCTCGGCGTCTGGGACACGAGCATGATCGTCGTCGGCGGCGTGATCGGCTCGGGCATCTTCCTGAACCCCAAGATCGTCGCCGAGCGCACCGCGACCAGTGCGGGCGTGATCGAGGCGTGGGCGTTCGGCGCATTCGTCGGCGTGGTCGGCGCGCTGTGCTACGCCGAGCTCGGCGCGCGCCGGCCGCAGGCGGGCGGCACCTACGTTTACCTGCGCGAGGCATTCGGTCCGCTCGTCGCGTTCCTGTTCGGCTGGACGATGCTGCTGATCAACTACTCCGGCAGCATCGCGGCAGTCGCGGTCGTGTTTGCAACGTATGCCTGCCGCGCGATCGGCCTCGCCGACGTCGTGATCAAGCCGCTCGCGGTCGGCGCGATCGTCATGCTGACAGCGATCAACTACACCGGCATCAAGTCGGGCGCTATCGTGCAGAACGTGCTGACGATGCTCAAACTCGTCGCGATCGTCGCGGTGATCGTCGCGGGGCTCGTGATCGCGACGCCACTGTTGCCTGCCGCCGTCGCCGCCGCGCCGCCGGCGCCGGGCGAAGGCGGGTTCTGGCGCTTCGGCGCGATCCTCATGCCGGTCTTGTTCGCGTACGGCGGGTGGGCCTACGCGAACAACATCGCGGGCGAGATCCGCGAACCGCAGCGCAACATCCCGCGCGCGCTGATCCTCGGCATGCTGCTCGTCGCGGCCTGCTATCTGCTCGCCAATCTCGCCTACCTGCACGTCCTCGGCCACGACGGGCTCGCGGCGAACAGCGCACCGGCCGCCGCGGTCATGCAGGCCGCGTTCGGCGACACCGGGGCGACGCTCATCGCGATCGGCATCGCGATCTCCACGCTGGGCTTCTGCAACATCTCGATCATCGGCGGCGCGCGCGTGTATCAGGTCATGGGCGCCGACGGGGTGTTCTTCCGCAAGGCAGGCCACCTGCACCCGCGCTACCGCACGCCCGACGTCGCGCTGATCGCACAGTCGGCCTGGGCGATCGTGCTCGCGCTGTCCGGCACGTACGGCCAGCTGCTCGACTACTCGACGTTCGCCGACTGGCTCGGCTATTCGGGTGCCGTCGCGACGCTGTTCTACTACCGCAAGCTGCAGAACGAGGCGCCGTCGTTCCGCGCCCCGGGCTTCCCGATCCTGCCCGGTATCTTCGTGCTGGTCACGCTGGCGACCGTCATCAGCAACGTGATCGCGAGCCCGCGCGACGCGGGCATGGCATTGCTCATCGCGCTGATCGGCGTGCCGGTGTATTTCTACTGGACGCGCGTGCACCGCACGCCGGCGTCGGGCTAGCACTCCTCGCTCGCAACGCACGCAAGACGTGGCTCACGCCGGCCGCCGCACGGGTTGCCGAACACGCCGGCTGCCGTCGCGCTAGAATACGGCTGTTTTGCCCGCCGCCTTTTCGCCCACGAGACGACGCCATGTCCCAGATCCGCTTCAAACGCATCCTCCTCAAGCTCAGCGGCGAGGCGTTGATGGGCGACTCCAACTACGGCATCGATGCGAAGGTGCTGCATCGCCTCGCGCGCGAGGCGCTCGAGGTCAAGCGCGCGGGCGTCGAGATCGGCGTCGTGATCGGCGGCGGCAACATCTTCCGTGGCGAGGGCCTCGCCGCGGCCGGCATGGACCGCGTCACGGGCGATCACATGGGCATGCTCGCGACCGTGATCAATGCGCTCGCGATGCAGGACGCGCTCGAGAAAGTCGGCGCGGAGGCGCGCGTGATGAGCGCGATCAAGATCAACGAGGTCTGCGAGGACTTCATCCGGCGCCGTGCGATCCGCCACCTGCAGAAGGGCCGCATCGTCGTATTCGCCGCGGGCACGGGCAATCCGTTCTTCACGACCGACTCGGCGGCCGCGTTGCGCGCGATCGAGATCGGCGCCGACCTCGTGCTCAAGGGCACAAAGGTCGATGGCGTCTACTCCGCGGATCCGAAGAAGCAATCGGACGCGGTGCGCTTCGACCGCCTGTCCTACGACGAGGTGATCGAGCGCAAGCTCGCGGTGATGGACACCGCCGCGATCGCGCTGTGTCGCGACAACCATCTGCCCCTGCGCATCTACGACATGACCCAAGAGGGCAACCTCATGCGCATCGTGCGCGGCGAGGCGGTCGGCACGGTCGTCGACACGGGCAAGTAGCGACGCGGCAATCGCGCAGGTCCTACGCGCAAAATCCAGCGATACACCGGGTTGCCTAGGACGACTGCGGGAAAGCGTCCCCCGGGGCAAGCCCCGCGCCGCGTCGGGGCGAATCGCAGCACCACCGCGACGCGCCAGCGCGCAGCCACCGACGCGTGTCTTCCGCGCCGCGATCTCTTGAGGGGCGGCGTGCAGCCGCGCGAGAAGATCACGCGTGACGCGCTGCCTCGACCCTGCCTCCTCACGTTCGCGACGCTCGCGTGGCAATCCCACGCCGTGTGCTCGAGGCACGCCCGTGTCGCTACGAGCGTAATCGCCGAGCCGAAGCGCTGAATAGTACGGGTGAAGGCAATCGTCTTCCTCCCACAAGGATGCGAGATGCCGACGCCGTCGGGGTGCGGATGCGGTCAACGGACGGAGCGCATCCGCAGTTTCCAAACACACAAACCCACCCACATATCCTTCCACCGGAGAGAGTCATGAAAACCCGCATCATCATCACCGCAATCGCATTTACCGTCATCGGGCTAAGCGGATTCGCCGCAGGCGCGCACGCCTCCGACTCGCAGCTCAGGACCGTCACCGTGCATCCCGCGCCGAACCCGGCGAAGCAGGCGCCCAGGGTCTACACGTTCGATTGCACGCCGCCGAATTCGGCGGTCGAATGCGCCGCGTTCCACGCGGAAATCCGGCACGCCTTCTCGAACCGCGAGATCGGCATGCTGTTCGGCGCGACGACGGCCTATCCCGAGGCGCGTTCCGGTTTTGGTCGCGTCGCCGAACGCTACGACAACTTCGCCCGCGCGTACGACCAGTCGCACCTGACGGCCTTCGCGTCCAAGTGATTCGAGCTCGCCCGAGCCTTACCTCACGCGTTCCTGGATCAGCCCCGCCCCGCGGGGCTTTTTTTTCGCGTAATCCGCGGCGCCAATTGCTTAACTTTAGTAGCAACCGCTGGGGCAGCTCCCGCGGTGAACGATCGTGGCGCGCAGGTCCGCTTCTTCGAGGGATCGCGCACGACGCGAATGCTCCGACTCCTCGTCACTACGCCACTGGTGGGAATATGCCACACTCTGATCAAGCGTCCGTCCCGGGGAAGGCACGCAACATGTCGCGATTCGACACGACGCACTGGAGCATCGTCCTGCGCGCACGCGGCAGCGACGAGGACGCGCGGCCCGCGCTCGAGGCGCTGTGCCGCACCTATCGGCCGCCGGTCCTCGCATACATCCGCAGTCGCGGCTATCCGCCCGAAAGCGCCGAGGATCTTGCGCAGACGTTCTTCACGCGTTTTCTGGAACACGCCTACCACGCCAATGCCGACCCCGCGCGCGGACGATTCCGTGCGTTCCTGCTGACCGCGCTAAAACGCTTCCTGATCAACAGCGACATGGAGAACCACGCGCAGAAGCGCGGCGGCGGCCTGCGTTTCGACCCGCTCTCCTCGGACAGCGGCGACTTGGCGCTCGCCGACCAGAACGCCTCTCCGGACGCGGAATTCGAGCGCAGCTGGGCCGTCGCCGTGCTCGATTCCGCAATGCGAAAATTGCGCGCGGAGGCCGAGCGGGCGGGCAAGACCGCGCTGTTCGACCAGTTGCAGGAATTCCTGACCGAACGCCCCGAGGAAGCCGACTACGCGCGCGCCGCCGAAGTGCTCGGCCTGCGCCGCAATACGCTCGCGGTGGCGGTGCACCGCATGCGCCACCGGCTGCGCGAGCTAGTGCGCGACGAACTCGCGCAAACCACGCTCGATCGCGATGAACTCGAGGCGGAGCTGCGCGGCCTGCGCGCGGCGCTCGGCGCGGCGATGCAGTAGACGACACGAATTTATTTCGTGCATCGCGGCGAGGCCGGTGTAATCGCCGCCAGCAGATCCTGAATTGGTTTTTAAACCTAGCCCAGGGGAATGCCCATGATGTCGTCGTCCAGTCAC
>JBDTYX010000138.1:0-8759 GCA_040005435.1 Rudaea sp.
GCGCGCATCATCGCGGTGGAGATGTTGCGTGGTCCCGACCACATCGCGATGCGCACCGGGTCGTGGGTGTGCTTTTCGCGGTTCATCGCGTCGCGCTAGGGCTGGTGCGCGCCGACGTCGCGTGCGATCAGCTCGCGGTACAGATCCTGCAGCCGTTCCACCATCGGCCCGCGCGCGGCGCTGATCGGGCGTCCGTCGATCTCGATGACCGGTGCGACGCCCGCGAACGTGCCGGTAACGAACGCCTCTTCGGCGCCGTAGACGTCGGTCAGGCTGAAATTCTTCTCGCGCGCGACGATGCCGTTCTCGCGGCACACGCGCAGGACGTTGGCCCGCGTGATCCCGCCGAGGCAGTAGTCGCCGGTCGACGTCCACACCTCGCCCCTGCGCACGATGAAGAAGTGCGTCGAGTTGCAGGTCGCGACGAATCCGTGCGGATCGAGCATCAGCGCCTCGTCGGCGCCCGCCTTGGTCGCCTGGATGCATGCGGTAATGCAGTTGAGCTTGCTGTGGCTGTTGAGCTTCGGATCCTGCACATCGGGTGCGCCGCGGCGCACATGCACGGTGAACAGGCGGATGCCGCGCGTCAGCGTTTCGGGCTTCGGGTCCTTGTACTCGGCAATGATCACGATCGTCGCGGCCCCGATCGTCATGCGCGGGTCCTGGTAGGGCGTGCGCTTCATGCCGCGCGTCACCATGAGGCGCACGTGCGCGTGATCGGTCATGCCGTTCGCGGCGAGTGTCCTGTACAGCGCCGCTTCGAGCGCTTGGCGGTCTAGACCGACGTCCAGGTCGATCGCCTTCGCGCCTTCGTAGAGGCGGTCGAGGTGCTGGTCGAGGAAAGCGATGCGGCCAGCATGCACGCGCAGCCCCTCCCAGACGCCGTCGCCGAGCACGAATCCCGAATCGAACACCGACACGACGGCCTCGCCGCGCGGTTTCAGATCGCCATTCACGTAGATCTGGATGTGCTGGTTGCGCGGGTCGTCGAGGTAGTCGTGCGTGCCTTGCGCCATGATCGGTTCCCGTGGGGCGAGCTGCCGATCGTAGCCGCTCGTCGCGCAAACGTCGCGTCGCAGTCGCAACGCCTCGCCCGGACGCGAGCAAGGTACGTGCCCCTTCGGCGCGCCGATCTGAGCGATCGGCGCGGGAGCGGACGCGGGGGCGCGGCGTGTCTCGCGCCGAGGCCATGCAATCGTTGATGCCGCATGGCGCGCGTGCGAGAATTGACGCATTGCATCCACGAATGGGTGGCCCGCGGTGAACGCAGGCCGAGTGTGCGACATGTCGACGCGAACTTTCCCGACCTGAACGGTTACTGCCGCCAACGCCTGCATCGGCGCCGCGGCGCCTTTTTTATGCTCGAGATTCGGATCGCCCCATGATCAACATCACGCTCCCCGACGGCAGCCAGCGCCAATTCGACCACGCGGTCACCGTGCAGGATGTCGCCGCCTCGATCGGCGCGGGTCTCGCAAAGGCCGCGCTGGCCGGCAAGGTCGACGGCAAGCTCGTCGACACGAGTTACGCGATCGACCACGACGCGCACGTTTCGATCATCACCGACAAGAGCCCCGAGGCGCTCGACATCCTGCGTCACTCAACCGCGCACCTGCTCGCGCAGGCGACGCAGCGGCTGTTCCCCGACACGCAGGTGACGATCGGCCCGGTGATCGACAACGGCTTCTACTACGACTTCGCGCGCTCAACCGCCTTCACGCCGGACGACCTCGCCAGGATCGAGTCCGAGATGCAGAAGATCGTCGCCGAGGCGCTGCCGGTCGAGCGACGCGTCATGGCCAAGGACGACGCGATTCGTTTCTTCAAGGACAAGGGCGAGATCTACAAGGCGCAGATCATCGACGACATCATTCCGCCGGGCGAGGAGATCTCGCTGTACGGCCAGGGCGATTGGGTCGATCTGTGCCGCGGGCCGCACGTGCCGAACACGTCCAAGCTGCGCGCGTTCAAGCTCATGAAGGTGGCGGGCGCCTACTGGCGCGGCGACTCGAACAACGAGATGCTGCAGCGTATCTACGGCACGGCCTGGCTCAACGACAAGGACCTCAAGGCCCACCTCACGCAGATCGAGGAGGCAGAGAAGCGCGACCATCGCAAGCTGGGCAAGGCGCTCAACTTGTTCCATCTGCAGGAAGAAGGCCCGGGCCTCGTGTTCTGGCATCCGAAGGGATGGTCGATCTGGCAGGTCGTCGAGCAGCACATGCGCAGGGTCTATGTGAATTCGGGCTATCAGGAAGTGCGTTGTCCGCAGGTTCTCGACGTCACGCTCTGGCAGAAATCCGGCCACTGGGACAACTACAAGGAAAACATGTTCTTCACCGAGTCGGAGAAGCGCACCTATGCGCTCAAGCCGATGAACTGCCCCGGTCACGTGCAGGTGTTCAATCACGGGCTGCACAGCTACCGCGACCTGCCGATCCGTTACGGCGAGTTCGGCGCCTGCCATCGCAACGAGCCATCCGGCGCGCTGCACGGCATCCTGCGCGTACGCGGGTTCACGCAGGACGACGGCCACATCTTCTGCACCGAAGACCAGATCGAGCCCGAGGTGACGGCTTTCCATCGCCAGGCCATGCAGGTCTACGCAGAATTCGGCTTCACGGACGTGCAGCTCAAGATCGCGCTGCGCCCCGAGCCGCGCCTTGGCGACGACGCGACCTGGGACAAGGCCGAGAATGCGCTGCGTTCGGCGCTGCGCGCGGCAGGCGTCGAGTGGCAGGAGTTGCCGGGGGAGGGTGCGTTCTACGGACCGAAGATCGAATACCATCTGCGCGACGCGATCGGTCGCACCTGGCAGCTCGGCACGATGCAGGTCGATTTCATGATGCCGGCCCGGCTCGGCGCCGAATACGTCGATGAGCACAGCCAGCGTCGCCACCCGGTCATGCTGCATCGTGCGATAGTCGGCTCGATGGAGCGCTTCATCGGTATCCTGATCGAGCACCACGCGGGCCAGTTCCCGTCGTGGCTGGCGCCGATCCAGGCCGTGGTGATGAACATTACAGACGCCCAGGCGGACGCAGTGAGCTCAGCGACGCAAGCCTTTGTAAAACAAGGGTTCCGGGTAGAGGCCGATTTGCGTAACGAAAAGATTGGCTATAAAATACGCGAGCACACGTTGCAAAAGGTTCCGTATCTGCTCGTGGTCGGTGATCGCGAGAAGGAAAACGGCCTTGTTGCCGTCCGCGCTCGATCCGGTGAAGACCTAGGCAGCATGTCGCTTGCCACGTTCGCCGACCGACTGCGTGCTGAAAGCATAAGCCACTGATTTTGTACATAAATCCGGCGCCGCCTGCACGCCGGAGGTTGTTCGACCAGGCAACACGGAGAGCTGCACATCGCCACTGAAAAGACTAACCGCCGGAACCTCGAAATTCGAGTTCCGCGGGTGCGCGTAATCGGCGCCGACGGAGAACAGATTGGGGTGCTCACGCGCGATGACGCGTTGACCATGGCGATCGAACAGGGCCTGGATCTGGTCGAAATCCAGCCAACGGCCGATCCGCCGGTGTGCCGCATCATGGACTTCGGCAAGTTCAAGTTCGAACAGCAGAAGAAGGCGCATGCGGCGAAACGCAAGACCAAGCACGTCGAGATCAAGGAACTGAAGTTCCGGCCCTCGACCGAAGACGGCGACTACCACGTGAAGTTGCGCAATTTGCGCCGCTTCCTCGAAGAGGGCGACAAGGTCAAGATCGTCATCCGCTTCAAGGGGCGCGAGATGGCGCATACCGAACTCGGTGAGCAGATGGTCAAGCGCATCCAGTCGGACATCATCGAGGAAGCCGTCGTCGAGAGCTTCCCGCGCTTCGAAGGCCGACAGATGGTGATGATGGTCGCGCCGAAGAAGAAGATTTGATCGATGCGGGCCGCGAGGCCGGCAATGAAGCAAGAGTTCGAAGCGGGTGGGAGAGCGTGGTCTCCACTGCCTGTTGATGGCGCAAGCCCACGCATCGGAACCCGCCCGGATTTTTTCTCGGGCTTAAAACAAGCCGGTACGAGCAGGATGGAAAGCGCGGTCACAGGCCGCCGCTCGGCCCAGTAAGAAATCAACCGAAAGGAGTTGGGTCATGCCCAAAATCAGAAGCAATCGGGCCGCTGCGAAGCGGTTCCGCAAGACGGCGACCGGCAAATTCAAGGCCGGCCACGCGTTCAGGAGCCATATCCTCACCAAGAAGAGCACCAAGCGGAAACGCAATCTTCGCGGTCCCAACATCGTGCGCAAGGAAGACTCCGGTCGGATCGCGCGCATGCTGCCGTACGCATAAGGAGACACAGCCATGGCAAGAGTAAAACGTGGTGTCGTCGCCCATCGTCGGCACAAGAAGGTCCTCTCCCGCGCGAAGGGCTACTACAACGCCCGCCGCAAGGTATTCCGCGTCGCCAAGCAGGCGGTCATCAAGGCACAGCAGTACGCCTACATCGGCCGCAAGCAGAAGAAGCGCCAGTTCCGTTCGCTCTGGATCGTGCGCATCAACGCCGGTGCGCGCATGTTCGGGCTGTCGTACAGCCGTCTGATGAACGGCCTCAAGAAGGCCAACATCACGGTTGACCGCAAGGTACTCGCCGATATCGCGATGCACGACATCGCCGCGTTTGGTGCGCTGGCCGAAAAAGCGAAAGCCAGCCTCGCAGCGTAATCAGCGGAAAATCCGTGCCGCGTTGACAGCGGTGCCTTGATTGCGTGGGGAGCAGGCATTCGCCTCGCTCCCCACGTGCGTTTTTGCAGCTTGGAAAAGTGAAATCATGGATACCCTGGGCACTCAGGTCGACGCGGCGCTCGCGCAGATCGGCATCGCGCCGACGCTCGAGGCGCTCGATGCGCTGCGCGTGGCGTTGCTCGGCAAGTCTGGGCTCGTCACCGAGCAGCTGAAGGCGCTCGGCAAGTTGCCGCCCGACGAGCGCAAGGCGCACGGCGAACGCGTCAACCGCGCGAAAGAAGGACTCAACGAGGCGATCTCGACGCGCCGTGCCGCACTCGAGCAGGGTTTGCTCGACAAGCGCCTGTCGTCTGAGAGCCTCGACGTGACGCTGCCCGGTCGCGACGGCGCGCGCGGCAGCCTGCACCCGATCACGCGCACGCTCGAGCGCATGATCGACATCTTCGCGCGGCTCGGCTACGAGGTCGCCGACGGCCCGGAGATCGAGGACGACTGGCACAACTTCGAAGCGCTCAATTTTCCGCCGCATCATCCCGCGCGCGCGATGCACGACACCTTCTATTTCCCGCCGGATCAGAACGGCATCGTCCGCCTGCTGCGCACGCACACCTCGCCGGTGCAGATCCGCGCGATGAGCGGGCGCACGCCGCCGCTGCGCGTGATCGCGCCGGGCAAGGTCTATCGCAGCGATTCCGATCAGACCCACAGCCCGATGTTCCATCAACTCGAGGGCCTGCTGATCGACGAGACCTCGAGCTTCGCCGATCTCAAAGGCACGCTCGCCGAATTCGTGCGTGCGTTCTTCGAGCGCGACTTCGAGATGCGCTTTCGGCCGAGCTACTTCCCGTTCGTCGAGCCGGGCGCAGAGGTCGACATCCGCTGGGACGATCCGAGCAAGGGCGGCGAAGCAGGCGGTTCGTCGTGGCTCGAGGTGCTGGGCTGCGGCATGGTTCATCCGAATGTGCTGCGTGCCTGCCGGATCGATCCCGAGCGCTACAGCGGTTTCGCGTTCGGCATGGGCGTGGAACGATTCGCGATGCTGCGCTACGGCGTCGGCGACCTGCGCGCGTTCTTCGAGAACGACGTGCGTTTCCTCCAACAATTCGCCTAAAGGGTTCGCCGCGATGAAGTTCAGTGAAAACTGGTTGCGACAGCTCGTCGCGATCACGGCCGACCGCGACGCTCTCTGCCAGGGGCTCACGATGGCGGGGCTCGAAGTCGAGGGCGTCGAGACGATCGGCGCGGCGCTCGATGGCGTCGTCGTCGGCGAGATCGTGGCCTGCGAACCGCACCCCAACGCCGACAAGTTGCGCGTCTGCCAGGTGGCGACCGGAACGGGCGATCCGCTGCAGATCGTCTGCGGCGCGCCGAACGCGCGGATCGGCCTCAAGGCGCCGCTCGCTACCGTCGGCGCGACGCTGCCGGGCGGCATGCAGATAAACAAGGCGGCGCTGCGCGGCGTCGAGTCGAACGGCATGCTCTGCTCGGCGAAGGAGCTCGGCGTCGACGCCGACGCGTCGGGCCTCATGGAGCTCGCCGCGGACGCGAAGGTCGGCAAGCCGCTCGCGCAGCTGCTCGGACTGCCTGATGCGGCGATCGAGATCAAACTCACGCCGAATCGGCCGGACTGCCTGTCGGTGCATGGGCTCGCACGCGATGCCGCCGCGGTGTTCGCCGCGCCGCTGACGCTGCCGTCGATCGCGCCGGTCGCGCCTGCGAACACCCACGCGCGCGACATCCGCCTCGATGCGGGCGCGGATTGCCCGCGCTATTGCGGGCGCCTGATCGAGGGCGTCGATGCGCGAGCGCCGACGCCGTTCTGGATCGCCGAGCGCCTGCGGCGCAGCGGCATCCGGCCGATCAGCCTGCTCGTCGACGTCACGCAGTACGTGATGATCGAAATCGGCCAGCCGATGCATGCGTTCGATGCGGACACGTTGAAGGGCTCAGTCGGCGTGCGGCGCGCGCGCGCGGGCGAGACGCTGCAGCTGCTCGACGAAAGCGTCGTCGAGCTCGATGCCGAATTCCTGCTGATCACCGATGGCGCCGACACCGGCGCGGGGCGGCCGATCGCGCTCGGCGGTGTGATGGGCGGCCACGCGACGCGAGTGACCGAAGCGACCACCAATGTTTTTCTCGAAGCCGCACACTTCGCGCCGACCGCGATCAGCGGCCGCGCGCGCAAGCTCGGCATGCACACCGACGCGTCGCATCGCTTCGAGCGTGGCGTCGATCCCGAGCTGCCGCGCACCGCGATAGAGCGCGCGACGCGGCTGATCCTCGATGCGGCCGGCGGCGTCGCCGGGGCGGTGAGCGAAGTCACGCTTGTCGAACACCTCGTGCGGCCGCGCGCCGTCGCGCTGCGTCGTGCGCGCGTCGTGCGCATGCTCGGCATCGAGGTCGCCGATACCGAGATTGGGCGCATCCTCTGCGCCTTGGGCATGCGCGTCGACTCTGGCGCCGATGGCTGGGTCGCGACGCCGCCGTCGTTCCGATTCGACATCGCGATCGAGGAAGATCTGATCGAAGAGATCGCGCGCGTGCACGGCTACGAGTCGATCCCGACGACGATGCCCGCGGGCGAGATCCGCGTCGCGAGTCCGAGCGAGACGCGCACCGACGACGGCACGCTGCGCCGCCAGCTCGCCGCGCGCGACTATCGCGAGGCCGTGACGTTCGCGTTTCTCGACCGCGAAGAACTCCGGCGCTGGCAATTGGATGAGAGCGCGATCGCGATCGCCAATCCGCTCGCGACCGACCTCGGCGTCATGCGTACGTCGCTGCTACCTGGCCTCGTCAACGCGTTGCGCACCAACCTGCGCCATCAGCAGGAGCGCGTGCGCCTGTTCGAGGTCGGGCGCGTGTTCCGCTTGGGTGCAGACCACACGCCGCTCGAGACCACGCGCGTCGCGGGCGTGATCTGCGGCAACGCGAGTGAATTGCAGTGGGCCGTCGGCAGGCGCGAGGTCGATTTCTACGACTTGAAGGGCGACGTCGAGTCGCTGTTCGCGCTATCCGGCGCGGCCGATGAATTCATCGCCGGCGGGGCCGAAAGCGCTTGGCTGCACCCGGGACGCAGCACGCGAATCACGCGCGGCGGCGTTGCGGTCGGCAGCCTCGGCGCGCTGCATCCGCGGCTGCTCAAACAGCTCGATCTCGATCGCGAGGTCTACGTGTTCGAACTCGATGTCGAGCCGCTCGTCGGCCGGCAGGTACCGCGCAGCGCGCCGATCGGACGTTTTCCGTCCGTACGCCGCGACCTGTCGCTGGAGTTGCCGGAAAAAGTGAGCTATTTCAATGTCAAAGCGAGCGTGCGGGGCGCTATCGGGCCGGTTTTGCGCGAAATCTTCGTTTTCGACCGCTATGCGGGCCCTAATCTTGGAACTGGGGTAAAAAGTCTCGCCATCGGCTTGATTTTACAAGATGATTACCGCACTCTTACGGTCGCCGACGCGGATGCTTGTGTCGGTCAGGCCGTCGCCGCGCTGGAGCGCGATTGCCAGGCGAGATTAAGGGGATAAGCATGGCACTCACGAAGGCGGAAATGGCCGAGCGTCTGTTTACTGACGTCGGTCTCAACAAGCGCGAGGCGAAGGAATTCGTCGACGCGTTTTTCGACGCGGTGCGCGAGGCGCTCGAGCGCGGCGAGCAAGTCAAGCTGTCGGGATTCGGCAACTTCGATCTGCGCAGGAAGAACCAGCGCCCGGGGCGCAATCCCAAGACCGGCGAGGAGATACCGATTTCGGCTCGCCGCGTGGTAACGTTCCGTCCCGGCCAGAAACTGAAGATTCGAGTCGAGTCCTATGCTGGATCAAGGCAGTAACAACGAACTGCCGGTCATTCCGGCAAAGCGCTACTTCACGATAGGTGAGGTTAGCGAGCTGTGCGGCGTGAAGCCGCACGTGCTGCGTTATTGGGAGCAGGAATTCCCCAATCTCAAGCCGGTCAAGCGCCGCGGCAACCGTCGCTATTACCAGCGCCACGACGTGCTGATGATCCGTCAGATCCGCGCGCTGCTCTACGACCAGGGTTTCACGATCACCGGCGCACGCCAGCGGCTCGAAGGCTCGCAGGCGC
>JBDTYX010000350.1:0-2599 GCA_040005435.1 Rudaea sp.
GCAGCATGTAGACGACGTCCTCGCTCGCGACGTTGCCGCTCGCGCCGCGCGCGTACGGACAGCCGCCGACTCCCGAGACCGCGGAATCGACGACCGCGACGCCGAGCTCCAGGCAGGCGAGGATATTCGCGAGCGCCTGGCCGCGCGTGTCGTGGAAATGGATCGCCAACGCGCTGATCGGCACTTCGGCCGCGACCGCGGTGAGCATCGCGAGTGCCTTGCCCGGCGTGCCGATGCCGATCGTGTCGCCGAGCGAGATCTCGTAGCAGCCCATCTCGTGCAGCGACTTCGCGACGCGCACGACGTCGGCGAGCGGCACGTCGCCCTGATACGGGCAGCCGAGCACGGTCGAGACATAGCCGCGCACCGCGACGCCGTCGACCTTCGCGCGCTCGAGCACCGGCGCGAAGCGCTCGAGAGACTCGGCGATCGACGCGTTGATGTTCTTGCGGCTGAACGCCTCGCTCGCCGCGCCGAAGACCGCGATCTCCTCGACGCCGACCGCGCGTGCACGCTCGTAGCCCTGCAGGTTTGGCACGAGCACCGGATAGTGCACGCCCGCGCGCTTGGCGATCGCGGCATAGACCTCGGCCGCATCGGCGAGTTGCGGCACCCACTTCGGACTCACGAAACTCGTCGCCTCGATCGTGCGCAGGCCGGTCGCGGAGAGGCGATCGATCAATTCGATCTTGACCGCTGCGGGCACGATCGTCTTCTCGTTCTGCAGGCCATCGCGCGCGCCGACTTCGACGATGCGCACCTGGCTTGCGGGCGGGTTCATGGCTTGGCTTTCTTCTGTGCGGCGATCGCCGCCTGCTCGAATTCGGCGACAGACTGCTTGACCTTGCCGAGGCGCAGTTGCGGCTTGGCGTTGAAGATGGTGTCGCGGCGCAGGATCTGCAGCACGCGCGCGCGGTCGCCGCGAATGAAGACGTGCAATTCGCTCGGCGTCTTGGAGACGCTGCCTTCGAGTTTGCCCTCGATGACCTTGCGCGCCGCGAGCTGATCGTCCACTGCGAACAGGTCGATGTGGTCGCCGCGCACGACGTAGCGATCGATGAAGAAGCTGCGCTCGGGCATGGGCTCGATGCCGTACACCGGGTTGACCTTCACGAGCCCCTTGAGCGCCGCGTCGGCGACGACGAGGTAGTCCTTGCCGTCCGTGTGGACGAAATTGACCGCCACGTGCACCTCCTTGAACGGTCCGCCGCGCTCGGGCTGGTCGAGGACCGTAAAGCGGCACCCTTCGTCGACGAAGATCGCGGTGTTGCTGTCCTTGGGCTTTTCGTCGTCGCCGAGCCACAGCCCCTTCCAGCGCGCGTCGCAGGTCTCGATGTTGTCGCCGGGCGGCGATTCGAAGCGCGTCTCGACGCAGGCGCCGAGCGACACTGCAGCGAGTGCGGTGCAGAGCAGGGCGTTCGTCTTCATTTGATTTCCTCGAGGCGGATCAGCACCGCGTCGGCCTCGACGAAGTCGCCGGGCGCGGCGCTGACGCTCGCGATCGTTCCGTCGCGCGGTGCCTTGAGCGTGATCTCCATCTTCATCGCCTCCATGACGAGAAGCTCCTGCCCTTGCGTGACGCTGTCGCCTTGCTTCGTCTTGACGAGCACGATTCGCCCGGGCATCGGCGCACCGAGGCGGTCGCTGCCGGCGTGCGTCGTCGTCGCGAACGCGAACGGAGCGACGCGTGCGAGGTATCTGCGCTGCGTGCCATCGTGCAGCAGCACACCGGCGGCATCGACGCGCGCGTCGAAACGGCGTGCGCCGCCGTCGAGCGCGAGCGACAGCTTGCCCGAGGCGAACAGCCCATGCGCAACGCCGGCGCTGCCCGACGGCAACGCGAGCGTGTAGGTGCCGGCCGAACCATACGCGTCGACCTCGATGCGCTCGTCGCCGTGCGAGAAACACACGATGCGCTTGCCAGGGTGTCCGATGCGCCACGCATCTGCGCGCGCCCACGGCGAGTGCGGATCGCCGCTCACACGCGCGAGCGCGGGCGCGCGGGCCTCCTCGTCGAGCAGCACCGCGACCGTGGCGGCGGCGAGCGTCGTCGCGTCCGGCGCAGCTTCGTCGGGCAGGAATTCGTCGAGATGGCGGTCGAGATAGCCGGTGTCGATGCGACCTTCGACCACGGCCGAGTGGCGCACGAGGCGTTCGAGGAAATCGATGTTCGACTTCGGACCGACGATGTCGCAGGCCGCGAGCGCGTCGCGCATGCGCTGCAGCGCCTCGGCACGCGTGCGGTCCCAGACGATGAGTTTGGCGATCATCGGATCGTAGAAGATCGTGACGGTATCGCCCTCGACGACGCCGGCGTCGATGCGCACGTGCTCACTGGGCGCTGGCAGACGCAGCGACGCGAGCTTGCCCGAGCCCGGCAGGAATCCGCGTTGCGGGTCCTCCGCGTACAGGCGCAACTCGATCGCGTGGCCGTCGGCCGGCAGCGACTTGTTGCGGATCAGCGACGCCGGCAGCGCCTCGCCCGCGGCGACTCGCAGCTGCAGTTCGACGAGGTCGAGGTGCAGCACCATCTCGGTGACCGGGTGCTCGACCTGCAGGCGCGTGTTGATCTCCATGAAATAGAAATCGCCACCCTTGC
>JBDTYX010000139.1:0-8689 GCA_040005435.1 Rudaea sp.
TGCCGTACCGCACGCTGCTTGCTGCCGAGCATGCGCGCGTGACGCTGCTGTCGGGCTTCACGACGCTGCGCGACCTCGGTACCGAGGGCGCGGGCTTCGCCGACGTCGCGCTGCAGAAGGCGATCGCCGACGGTCTCGTCGCGGGACCGCGCTACTTCGTCGCGACGCGCGCGATCGTCGCGACCGGGTCGTACGGGCCAGGACCGCGCGGCTTCCGTCCCGACATCGAGCTGCCCGGCGGCGCGCAGGAAGTCTCGGGCGTCGATGCGGGCATCGCGGCGGTGCGCGAGCAGGCCGGACGCGGCGCCGACTGGATCAAGATCTACGCGGACTATCGCTGGGGTCCCGGCGGCACGACGCAGCCGACCTTCACCGCGGCCGAACTGAACGCGATGGTCGAGGCCGCGCACACCTCGGGACGACCGGTGACCGTGCATGCGACGAGCGATGCGGGCGTGCGCATGGCCGTGCTCGCGGGCGTCGACTCGGTCGAACACGGCGACAACGCGAGCGAGGACACCTTCCTGCTCATGAAACAGCACGGCGTCGCATATCTGCCGACGCTGACGGCGGTCGAGGCGATCGCGCAGTATTTTGAACACTATGAGGCAGGCAAGTCGCCGCCGAGCAAGCGCATGCAGGCTTCGGCCGCCGCGTTCCGCACCGCGCTCAGGGTCGGCGTGACGATCGGCTGCGGCAGCGACGTCGGCGTGTTCGCGCACGGCACGAGCTGGCGCGAGCTCGCGTGGATGAGCAGGCTCGGCATGACGCCCGCGCAGGCGCTGCACGCGGCGACCGACGTTGCCGCGAAGATCCTGCGCAAGCAAGCCGAGTTCGGGCGCATCGCGAGCGGCCTCGACGCCGATCTCGTCGCGGTGCGCGGCGACCCGACCGCCGACGTCGCCGCAGTGCGCGACGTCGTGTTCGTGATGAAGGACGGCAAGACCTATCGCGACGACACAGGCAAACCTTGAATCCGGGCGTGTCACTACGTGTCGCGCAGACGACCGACGCGGCAGCGATCCGTTCGATCTACGCGCCGTGGGTGCGCGATTCGGCCGTGTCGTTCGAGACCGAGGTGCCGTCCGTCGAGACGATGGCGCAGCGCATCGCCACGCTGCTGCCGATGCATCCGTGGATCGTCGCGGTGGCAAACGAAGAGAGCGGAGCGCGCGAGATCGTCGGTTATGCCTACGCGAGCCCGCACCGCGAGCGCGCCGCCTATCGCTGGTCGGTGGAGCTCACCGCCTACGTCGACGCGACCCAGCATCGCCGCGGCATCGGGGCCGAGTTGTATCGGGGAATCTGCGCGTTGCTCGTCGCGCAGCGCATCGTCAACGCGTTCGGCATCATCACGCTGCCGAACGACGCAAGCGCCGCGCTGCACGAGTCGTGCGGATTCACGCATTGCGCCACTCTCGCGCGCGCTGGTTACAAGTCCGGCGCGTGGCACGACGTAGGCTGGTGGCAAAAGAGCCTGTGCGAGCCTACGCTCGCACCCGCAGAGCCTCGGCCGTTTGCCGAGCTGTCTTCCTCGACCCTCGCGATCGCGCTCGACAGGCGCTGAGATCCCGGCGTGCGCCGCTCCGCCTGCGCGGCGCGACGGCGACGGCGCCTTTCGCTCGAACGATGGTCCCCGGAATGATCGCGGCGCGCGCGGGAACGCGCGACTCGACGGCGTTCGCTGCACGCGCTGCTTGCGTTGCGCGTGAACGGGGCATTTATTTTTTCCGGCGGCTGTTGTCAACTGATGTGCGCTCCCCGCGTTGGAGTAGGCGTGGCCAGACGCGAATCCTGTGAGATTCCCGTTGCGGTCGAGTTGACGCGCTGACTACGGGGCTTGGCGCGTGCGATGCGCGTCGAACCGTGGGAGTGCGTCAATGATCCGCAAGCCGTTTTACCGGGGCCTCGTCCTCTGCGCCCTCGCCGCCTTCCTCGCCGTGCCATATGGGCGCGCCGTTGCGGTGCCGTCGTTCGAGCCCGATCCGCGGCCGTCGCGACCGCCGCGCGTCGGCAAGCCGATACTGCCGACGTTCCAGCCGACCGACATTCCCGCCTCCGATGCGCAGGCCGCACGCTTTCTCACGATGGCGACGTTCGGGCCGACCGCGAGCGACATCGCGCTTGTGCGCCAGATCGGCTATCGCGCGTGGATCGCGCAGCAGCTTGCGCTACCCGCGAGCCTGCAGCGCCCGTATGTCGAGTCGCTCGACAAGGCCGTGCAGAATCCCGGCCAGTCGGACCGCATGGAAGCCTGGTTCGACAACGCCGTCACCGCGCCGGACCAGCTGCGCCAACGCATCGCCTGGGCGCTCTCGCAGATTCTCGTCGTCTCCGATCAGTTCGCTGGCCTGAATCAGGATCCGATCGCGCTGGCCGAATACTACGACACGCTCGCGCGCGATTCGGCCGAGTCGATCGACGCGGGCGGCGTGCGCCACGCGCCGAACTACTACAACCTCATATACGACGTCACGCTGAGCCCGTCGATGTCGAACATGCTGTCCTACCTGCGCAACAAGAAGGGCGACACGACGAAGGGCACCTCGCCCGACGAAAACTACGCACGCGAGGTCATGCAGCTGTTCACGATCGGCCTCGTGCTGCTCAATCCGGACGGCTCGCAGAAGCTCGATGGCAGCGGCCAGCCCATCCCGACCTATGCGCAGGCGGTCGTAACCGCATACGCGCGAATCTTCACAGGCCTCAGCTATACGACCGGATTCGGCTCGAACCCGGCGAACTACCAGAACTGGTCCGCGGCGGAATACGCGCCACTCATCTGCTACGACACCTATCACGACTTCGGCGCGAAGACGCTGGTGAGCTACACCGGCAACTACGGCGGCAACTCCGATGCGCTCGGCGTGCCCGCGAACAACAGCTGCATGGGCGACCTGCAACAGGGGCTCGCGATCCTCGTCAATCATCCCAATGTCGCGCCGTTCATCTCCAAGCAGCTGATCCAGCGCTTCGTCACGAGCAACCCGACGCCGGCCTACGTGGCGCGTGTGAGCGCGGTGTTCGGTCGCAGCGGCGGCAACCTGTCCGAGGTGGTGAGCGCCATCCTCACGGACAGCGAGGCGCTCACCGGGGCGATCCCGGCGCAGTACGCCGCGAGCTACGTGTTCGGCAAGCCGCGCGAGCCGCTACTCAAGCTCACGGCGCTGTGGCGCTACTACCACGCCGCGGCGACGACCGGCCTATACACGTTCTCGAACCCGCAGGGTGCGTACGTGCAGCGGCCGCAGGGCGCATCGTCGGTCTTCAACTACTATTCTCCGAGCTACCAGCCTCCCGGCGAGATCGCCGACAGCGGCACGCTGGTCGGCCCCGAGTTCCAGATCATCAACGAATCGACGGTCGCGACCGCGGCGAACGATCTCACCTCGCGCAGCAATGCCTACGTCGGCAACAGCGGCAACAAGGCCGAGACGATCGCGATCGACCTGTCGAGCCTCACCGCGATCGCGAACGATCCCAACGCGCTCGCCGACCAGATCAATCACGACCTGATGTACGGCAGCATGAGCGCTGCGATGAAGGCGAGCCTCGTCAAGATGATCACCGCGATCCCCGCCTCGAGCGCGGTCGGCCGCGCGCAGGCGGCGTTGCAGCTGACGCTCGTCTCTCCCGAATTTGCGATCCAGAAGTGAGCGCGCCATGACCATGACTTTCTCCCGCTCGCGTCGTCTGTTTCTGCGCGATGCCGTCTGCTCCAGTCTCGCCTGCGCGACCAGCAGCGCGCTGATGACCCAGTTCGGACTCGTCAACTCCGCGCTCGCACAGGGCAGCTGCGGCAGCTACGGCGCGGTCAACGACTACAAGGCGTTGATCTGCATCTTCCTGCTCGGCGGCAACGACTCGTGGAACACGATCATTCCGAGTGACGCGAACCGTTATGCGACCTACAGCACCTCACGCAGCGGCCCCGCGCCTACCGGCATGGCGATAGCGCAGAACACGTTGCTGCCGATCAACGTGCTCAATGCCGGCGCGGGCGAGACCTATGGCCTGCACCCGAATCTCAGCGAGCTCGCGCGACTGTTTAACGGCGGCAACGCGGCGTGCGTGACCAACGTCGGCACGATCCTGCAGCCGACCAGCAAGACGCAGTACCAGCAACCCGGCTATCCGCTGCCGCCGCAGCTGTTCTCGCATTCCGACCAGCAGTCGCAATGGCAATATGGCCAGCCCAAGCAGAACGGCACTACCGGCTGGGGCGGACTCGTCGCCGATCGGCTGCACGTCCTCAATCCCGGTGCGACGATCCCGATGTCGATCTCGCTGAGCGGGCAGAACCGCTTCCAGGCAGGCGTCTCGGTGCAGCCGTACACGATCTCCTCGAGCGGCCCGACGAGCCTCGCGGGCTACACCGGCTCGACCGGCACCGCGCGCATCACCGCGCTCTCCGAGATGCTCGCCGAGACCTACGTCGATCCGCTGTCGCGCACCTACGCGGACAAGCTCGGCAACGCGGTCGACTATTACAACTCGATGACCGCCGCGCTCGCGCAGGCGCCCGCGTTGACGACAAAGTTTCCGGCCAACAACCCTATCGGTGCCGCGCTGGCCGAGATCGCCAAGGTGATCTCGATGCGCAGCATGCTCAACGCGAAACGCCAGATATTCTTCATCAGCTACGGCAGTTTCGACACCCACGCGAACCAGCTCAACGACCAGCCGAAGCTGCTGCAGACGGTCTCGGACGCGCTCGGGGCGTTCTACGACTGCACGGTAAACGACTTGAAGATTCCGCAGTCGGTCACGACGTTCACGTTGTCCGAATTCGCGCGCACGCTCAACTCGAACGGCGACGGCACCGACCACGCGTGGGCAGGCAACCAGTTCGTCGTCGGCGGGGCGGTACAGGGGCAGAAGATCTACGGCGCGCCCGCGGCGAGCGGACGCCTGTTCCCCGACCAGACGCTCAACGGCCCCGATTGCCTGAGCCGCGGGCAGATGATTCCTGCGGTGTCCTGCGACCAGTATGGTGCGACGCTCGCGAGCTGGCTCGGCGTGCAGGATTGCGACATCGCGACGATCTTCCCCTACGCGAGCAACTTCCCGACCCACAATCTCGGGTTTCTCTCCTGATGACTACACGCATGCGTGGGCCGACATCATGCCTCATCGCGCTGCTCGCGCTGCTCGCGCTGCTCGGCTGCGGGGCCGCAGCTGCAAGCGACCACCCGGTGACGGTCGGCGGCAACAACGACATGTTTTCGCCGTCGACGCTCACGATCAACGCTGGCGATACGGTCACCTTCGTCGAGGCCTCGGGCTCGCACAACGTCGTGTCCGATACCGGGATCTTCCGCTGCGCCAACGGCTGCGACGGCGACGGTAAGGGCGGCAGCGGGAATGTGGCGGGCAACAACTGGAGCGTCACGATCGCGTTCCCAAGCGCCGGCTCGTTCGGCTACTACTGCGAGGCACACGGCAGCCCGGGCGTCGGCATGCACGGCACGATCCGCGTCAACGCGGTCGCGTTCGGCGTGACGCCCGGAATCACGGGCTTCTGGTACAACGCCCAGCAATCGGGACACGGCTTCGACATCCAGGTGCCCGGCAACGGCAACATCCTCGCGGTCTGGTATGTGTTCGACAACGCCGGCAACAATCTCTGGCTGATCGGCCAGGGCACCTACAGCGGCGGCACCGCGACGCTCGACATCACCGCGACGACGGGCGGAAAATTCCCGCCCGCGTTCGACGCGGCGAAGATCGTGCGCACGCATTGGGGCACGCTGACGCTGAGCTTCAGCGACTGCAACACCGGCACTGCTGCCTGGGTGCCGCTCGTGTCCGGCTATGTCAGCGGGTCGATGCCGATCACGCGCCTGAGCGGCATCGGCGGGCTCGCCTGCCCCTAGGCCCGACCGACCCGTCGCCGATATGCGCCGAGAGGTCGAGACAGCCCGCAGGCGTTGGTGACGTGACGACTCTCAAGAAAGACGGTTCCGGCGTCGCGAATCGAGGCGCCGCCCCGGGCTCGGCGCGCGCCCGCGCAGGAGCGTTCGGGTACAATCCGCGGTCCGTAACGACGAGGGTGATCGCGTGCGCATCGAGCAGATCAAGGCGGTCATCACGGGCGGCGTGTCGGGCCTAGGCTTCGCGGTGGCGAGGCACCTCGTGGCGAACGGCGGCAAGGTCGCGCTGCTCGACATCAACGATGACAGGGGCGCAGCGGCCGCGGCCGAACTCGGCGCGTCTGCAAGCTATTTCCGCACCGACGTCACCGCCGAGGACGCCATCGCCGCGACGCTGAAGCAGGCGAGCGAACGCATGGGCGGGCTCAACGCCGCGATCAACTGCGCGGGCATCCTGGGCGCGGGGCGTGTGCTCGGCAGGGACGGACCGATGCCGCTGAAGACGTTCGATGGGACGATCCGCGTGAACCTCATCGGCAGCTTCAACGTGGCCAAGGCCGCCGCCGATCTGATGCAGCACAACGCGGGGGGCGAAGACGGCGAGCGCGGCGTCATCGTCAACACCGCGTCGATCGCGGCCTACGAAGGCCAGATCGGACAAGCGGCCTATGCGGCCTCCAAGGGCGGCGTGATCGGCATGACGCTGCCGATGGCACGCGAGTTCGCGCGCATCGGCGTGCGCGTGATGACCGTCGCACCGGGCGTCTTCCACACGCCGATGGTCGACGGCATGCCCGAACAGGTCTATGCGTCGCTATGCGCGCAGGTCCCGTATCCTTCGCGCCTAGGCACGCCCGAGGAATTCGCATCGACGGTCGCGTTCATCCTCGAGAACCGCTATCTGAACGGCAGCGTGATCCGCGTCGACGGCGCGATCCGGCTGGCGCCGAAATGATCGACCGCGCAAGCGCATGCCCGGAGTCGCCGCGACGCGCGAAGCTGACTCGTCCGTGCTGCGCCCGTGGGTGCGCCGGTCGCAGCTCTCATCACCCTCAAGCTGAAACCTAATAACGCCCATGAAAGCCTTCGAAATAAAGCGCGGCAACGTCGTCGAACACAACGGCAGGGTCTGGCAGATCCGCGAGATCGAGCGCAGCTCGCCGCAGGGGCGCGGCGGCAACGTCACCTACCGTTTCACGATGTATTCGGTACCCGGCGCCCAGAAGCTCGATCTGTCGCTGCGCGCGGACGACGACCTCAAGGAAACCGAACTCACGCGCCGCCAGGTGAACTTCTCCTACAAGGACGGCGAGGCGTTCGTATTCATGGATATCGAGGACTACACCCAGTTCACGCTCGACGCCTCCGCGGTCGGCGATGCCGCGGGCTACATCATCGACGGGCTCGAAGGATGCTACCTGCAGCTGATCGACGACCAGGCGGTCGCGCTGCAGCTGCCGCAGACCGTGACGCTCGAAGTCGTCGACACGGCGCCCGAGCTCAAGGGCGCGACGGCGACCAAACGGCCCAAGCCGGCCAGGCTCAACACCGGCATCGAGATCCTCGTCCCCGAGTACATCGGCATGGGCGAGAAGATCCTCGTCAGCACGACGACCGGCGAGTTCTCCGGCCGCGCCTGACCCCTGCGCATGCCAGACTTCGCGATACGTCCCGCCAATCTCGACGATGCGTCGGAGCTCTCCGCGTTCGCGGCACGCACGTTCAGCGACACGTTCTCCACGCTCAATACTTCAGATGACATGGCGGCGCATCTGCGCAGCGCCTATTCGACCACGCAGCAGCGCGCGGAGATCGCGTCGCCGCAGATGCGCACGCTGCTCGGCGAGCGTGGCGACCGCCTCTGCGCCTACGCGCAATTGCGCATCGGCGCCACGCCGGGCTGCGTGCCGCCGTCTCCCACGATCGAGTTGTGGCGGTTCTACATGGACAAGTCCGAGATCGGCAACGGCACGGCACGCGAGTTGATGGCCGCCGTACTCGACGAGGCCGCGAAGCATGCGGTCGGGACGATCTGGCTGGGCGTCTGGGAACACAACCTGCGCGCGATCGCGTTCTATCGCAAGCACGGCTTCCACGACATCGGCAGCCACGTGTTCAGACTTGGCAGCGACGAGCAGACGGACCTGATCTTCTGTCGCCCGCTCGTCATCTGATTCAAGTCAGGCGTCTGCCGCGCGAGCGAGCCACTTGTGGGCCATGCGCCGCAGCGACTCATCGCACCCCGAATCGACGCCGAGCATCGAGTCGATCTCGCGCCAGGAGAGCGCATGCGATTCCTCGCCGACGACGAACGCCTCGCTCGCGCTCGTGCGCACGACGAAACGCACGTCGTAGTGCCAATGCGCCGGCTCGTCGCCGCGCGCGGGAATCTCGTGACGGTCGATGTCGAAGATCGCAGGCTCGACGACGAGCTGCGTGAGACCCGATTCCTCCTCGGCCTCGCGCAGAGCAACGCGCGAAAGATCGGTGTCTCCGTCGGCATGGCCTCCGGGCTGCAGCCAGCGGTCGAGCTTGCGGTGGTGGGTCAGCAGCGTGCGCTGGCCGTCGCGGCTCACGAGCCACGCCGAGCCGGTAAGGTGTCCCGCGACGAGCGTGCGCTCGGCGGCGTCGACCCGGGCCCGCACGAACGCGCGAAACTGTGCAACCGCGGCCTCCTCCTCGGGATAGGCGCGCGCGTAGGCATCGAGCAGCGCCAGCCAGCATGTCTGGTGCGGCCGCATCTCGGCTGCGATGGTCTCGGTCATCGGATGGTGCAACAGCGCTTGCTCGGTGGCGGGGGCTCGCGTATTTTAGCT
>JBDTYX010000140.1:0-8682 GCA_040005435.1 Rudaea sp.
CCAGTGCTCGTTGAACTGCGACGGGAACTCGACGAAGTCGCGCGGCACGCCGGTGCCGGCCAGCAGCGGGTACTTCACATTCGAGAACATGCCGTGCAGTGCATGGCCGAACTCGTGGAACATCGTGATCACGTCGTCGCGACTGATCAGCGCGGGTTGCCCCGGCGCGGGCTTGGTGAAATTGCAGGTATTCGTGATGACGGGTTTGCTGCCGAGCAGGCCGGACTGGGTGACGAACGAGGTCGACCACGCGCCGCCAGCCTTGTTGTCGCGTTTGAAATAGTCGGCATAGAACAGTGCCAGCGAGGCACCGTCGGCGTCGAACACCTCGAACACACGCACGTCGGGCTCGTAGACCGGAATGTCATGGCGTTCTTTGAAGGTGAGGCCGTAGAGCTTGTTCGCGGCGAAGAAGACGCCGCTCTGCAGAACCTTGTCGACCTCGAAATACTGTTTGATTTCCTCCGCGTCGAGCTGGAACTGGCGTTTGCGTACCTGCTCTGCGTAATACTCCCAGTCCCACGCACGCAATGCACCGCCCTCCTTTTTCGCACCCGGGGAGTAGAACTTCAGATCCCACGGCTTGAACTTGATGCCGTCGGCACGCGCGAGTCTTTCCATCGCGCGCGCTTCGTCTTTCGCCTTGCCGACGGTGGCGGGTACGAGGTCGGTCATGAACTTGATCGCGCGCGCGGGCGTCTTCGCCATCTGGTCGTCGAGCACGTACGCAGCCCATGTGTCGTAGCCGAGCAGATTCGCCTTCTCCGCGCGCAGCTCGGCGATGCGCGTGACCGTCCGGCGCGTGTCGTTGTCGTCGGCTTGCTCGGCACGGTCGGTCGACAGCACGAAAAGCTTGTCGCGCACCTCGCGTTTCGTCAGCGCCGCGAGCGCCGGCTGCTGCGTCGTGTTTTGCAGCGGTATGACGTACTTGCCCGGCGTAAGGCGCGCGCGTCCGGCCTCCAGCGCCGCGGCGAGATCGGCGTCGGAGAGGCCGGCGAGATCGCTCTTGTCATCCGCGACCAGCGCGCCGGCTTTGGTGGCGGCGAGAAGTTTGGCGCGGAATTCGGTCGAGAGCGAGGACAGTTCCTTGTTGTAGCCGCGCAGCGTTTGCTGATCGCCCGCAGCGAGCAACGCGCCGGCACGCACGAACAAACGATAGTAGCGCTCGAGGAGGCGCAGCGATTCGGCGTCGAGGCCGAGCGTGTCGCGCCTGTCGTAGAGCGCTTTCACGCGTGCCAGCAGTTTCGCGTCGAGGTAGATCGCGTCTTCGTGCGCTGCCAGCTTCGGTGCCTCTTCCTTCTGCACGCGCTGCAGGACATCGTTCGTGTTGGCCTGAACGAGCGCCGAGAAGACGCGCATCACGCGCGTCAGCAACGCGCCGGATTTCTCCATAGCGACCAGCGTGTTGTCGAAAGTCGCGGGCTGCGGATCGTTTGCGATGCGTTCGATCTCCGCGCGCTGGCGGCGCATGCCCTCCTCGATCGCGGGCTGGAAATCGCCGTCGCGGATACGGTCGAACGGCGGTGCCTCGAATGCCAGGGTGCTCGGCGTCGCGAACGGGTTTCCCGGCAACGGGTCGGTCACCATGGCGGGCGCGTCTTTTTTCTCCGCCGGCTTGTTCGCCATCGGCGAGCAGGCCGCGAGCAGAACGGCGGCGACGGCGGCTAGAATCGTTTGGAGGCGATACATCGGCAGGCACTCGCGAGAAATCGTCGCGCGCCAGGCGGCGGCGCGCGGGGGCGGGCGAGGCGGGCGGCGCCGGTCATTGCCGACAAGCGCGTCGCGCATCGCATCCGCAAGTCTACTTCGGTTCGGCCAGCTTTTCCTTCAGGCCGCGCTCGATCAGCAGCGGCTCGACGCTCGGATCGCGCCCGCGGAACTCGCGATACATGACGTCCATTTCTTCGGTGCCGCCACGCGATAGAACCATGTCGCGATAGCGCTGGCCGTTCTCGCGGGTCATGCCGCCGTGTTCCTTGAACCAGTAGAACGCGTCGTCGCGCAGCACGGCGGTCCAAAGGTAGGCGTAGTAGCCCGCAGAATATCCGCCGCCCCAGATGTGCGCGAAGTAGTTCGTGCGGTAGCGCGGTGGCACGAGGACGTAGTCGACGTGGTAACGCTTGAGCGCCTCGGCCTCGAACTTGTCGACGTCCTGCTTTTCGGCGTTCGCCGGCAGAGTGTGCCAGGCCATGTCGAGCAGCGCGGCGCCGAGATATTCGGTCGTAGCGAAGCCCTGGCCGTAGGTGCCCGCGCGCTTGATCTTCGCGACGAGTTCGGCCGGCATCGGCGCGCCGGTCTTGTAGTGCTTGGCGTAGTTGGCGAATACCGTGGGCTCGTCGGCCCAGTGCTCGTTGAACTGCGACGGGAATTCGACGAAGTCGCGCGGCACATTGGTGCCGGAGAGATACGGATACTTGACGTTCGAGAACATGCCGTGCAGTGCATGACCGAATTCGTGGAACATCGTGATCACGTCATCGTGGCTGATCAGCGCAGGCTGGCCCGGCGCGGGCTTCGTGAAGTTGCAGACGTTGAACACGACGGGCTTCGTGCCGAGCAACCCCGACTGGTCGACGAAGCTGTCCATCCACGCGCCGCCGGCCTTGTTGTCGCGCTTGAAGTAGTCGGCATAGAACAGCGCGAGCGACGAGCCGTCCTTGTCGAGTACCTCGAACACGCGCACGTCGGGCTGGTAGACCGGGATGTCGTGGCGCTCCTTGAACGTGATGCCATAGAGCTTGTTCGCGGCGAAGAACACGCCATCCTGCAACACCTTGTCGAGGACGAAATACTGTTTTATCTCGTTTTCGTCGAGCGCGTAGTCGGACTTCTTGACCTGCTCGGAGTAGTACTGCCAGTCCCACGGCGCGAGCTTGACGTGGTCCTTGTCCGCGAGCTTCTGCATCGAATCGGCTTCGGTCTTCGCCTTGGCGACCGCGGCCGGTACCAGGTCGGTCATGAGCTTGATCGCGCGCTCGGGCGTCTTCGCCATCTGGTCGTCGAGACTATAGGCGGCATAAGTCGGATAACCGAGCAGCTTGGCCTTCTCGGCGCGCAGTTCGGCGAGGCGCTGGATCGCCGCACGCGTGTCGTTGCCGTCGCCGTGCTCGGCGCGATCGATCGACGCCTTGAACAAACTTTCGCGCGTCGCGCGATCCTTCAGCGACACCTGTGCGGGTTGTTGCGTCGTGTTCTGCAGCGAGACGACCCACTTGCCGTCGAGCTTGCGGCTCTTCGCCGCTTCGGCTGCCGCGGCGAGATCGCCGTCGCTGAAACCCGCGAGCGCGGACTTCTTGTCGATCACGAGCGCGCCGTCCTTCGTCGCTGCGAGCAGCTTGTTCTGGAACGAGGTCTGCAGCGACGATTCTTCCTTGTTCAAGTTACGCAGCGCCGACTGGTCGCTTGACGACAGCTTGGCGCCCGCGCGCACGAAGGCGCGGTCGTAGCGCTCCACGAGATACTTCGACTGCGCGTCGAGACCGAGCGAATCGCGCGCGTCGTAAAGCGCCTTCACGCGCGCGTAGAGCTTCGGGTTGAGGAAGATCGCATCCAGGTGCGCCGCGAGCTTCGGTGCGACGTCTTCCTGGATCTTCTGCAAATCGTCGTTTGTGTTCGCCTGCGCGAGCGCGAAGAACACCTTCGAGACGCGCGTCAGCATTGCGCCGGTGCGCTCGAGCGCGACGATCGTGTTGTCGAACGTCGGCTTGTCCGCATTGTCGGCGATCTTCTCGGCTTCGGCGATCTGCTGGCGCATGCCTTCGGCGAACGCGGGTGCGTAGTCGCTGTCCCTGATCTTGTCGAGCGGCGGCGCGTT
This sequence comes from Rudaea sp., assembly GCA_040005435.1. GTDB lineage: Bacteria > Pseudomonadota > Gammaproteobacteria > Xanthomonadales > Rhodanobacteraceae > Rudaea. The sequence goes on from JBDTYX010000140.1 coordinate 3,815, forward strand.
GAACGGCAGCGTGCTGGCTGCGAAGAACGGATTCGCCTCGGTCGGACTGGTCGCCACGGCGGCGGCCGCTTTCGGCGTTTCGGGCTTCTGCGGCGTCTTTGCGCTGGCGGAGAAGGCGAGGGTCATGGCGGCGAACAATGGACAGATACGAAGCATGGGCGAGGGTTCCCGGAAAGGATGTGGTTCGAGCCAGACGTGCACGTCGGCGCTGCGCCTGCCCGAAGCGAACCGCCAAAATAGCGATCGCGCAAGGGCCGTGGCATGTGCCGTAAGTAGTGCCTAGGCGGCGCGTACATCACGCAACGTCCAATGCGCCCCGATCAGGAGGCCGAGGCGGTGCCTGATCAACGCGTGCGGCAGGACCGTGACGATCTCGGCGTCGCAGTGCAGGTCGGACTGCTGCGCGGTGACGGTCGCCTGCGGATCGCTCGCGCCGAGCGCCGGATCGACGCCGTCCGGATCGGGCTGCAGCGCCTTCCAGCGTTCCCACAGGTCAGGCTGGCGCAGCGCCGCCTGCAGCTCGGCCGCGAGCGTGTCCGCGCTGCTGCCCGTGAACGACAGCGCGTCGATCTTGCCGCGCGCCACGGCGAGGTCGGGGATACCGATGTAGAAACTCTGTCTGCTGGCCGGCATCGACACACTCCCGCGCGAGAATCGAAAGAGTATTCTAGCAGTTGGACGCGGCGCGGGCCTCAGCCGGCCAGCGCAGCGCGGGCCTGGGCCAGACGCTCCGCCGACGCCGCGGGCGTTGGTGATCCCATGAACGGCAGCACGCCGAGGCACGGAGCGTGCAGTCGCTCGCGCAGCGTGTCGACATTGTCCGCGCGGCGCAGCATCGAAGGGTCGACGCCGCTGCCGATCCAGCCCAGCAGCTCGCAGCCGTCGTCTCGGATCGCGCGCGCGCTCAGCAACGCGTGGCTGATGCAGCCCAGGCGCAGGCCCACGACGAGGATCACGGGCAGACGCAGCGCACGCACGAGGTCGGACTGCATCAGACGGGGACCGAGCGGCGCCATCCAGCCGCCGACGCCCTCGACCACCACGTGCGAGACGCACCCTGCGAGCCGCGCATGCGCGGCCTTGATCGCGTCGATCTCGACGACCACGCCCGCGTCGGCCGCCGCGATGTGCGGGGCGATCGGCTCGACGAAAGCGTAAGGATTCACGTCGGCGTAGATCGGCTCGCCGGCGGAACAGGCGATCAGCTGCAGCGCATCGGCGTTGCGCAAGCCGGCCGCCGTCGCGTCGCAGCCGCTCGCGACGGGCTTCATGCCGACCGCGCGGATGCGCTGCGTCTGCAGCGCGACGAGCAGGCTCGCGGCCACGAGCGTCTTGCCGACGCCCGTGTCGGTACCCGTGACGTAGCAGCCGGAACTCATGCGTCGCCGAGCAGCGCGAGCCGGCGGCGGAAGTGGCGGCGCGTGACGGGTCCAGTCAGCGAACTCAGGCCGTACAGGAACCCCGGTAGCGAGAACGCGAGCGGCGAGGCCATCGGCATCCATTGCGCGCAGGCAACGGAGACCGCGGCGATGGACAGTTGTTCGTACCACTCGAAGAGCTTCATCCGGGTGATCAGCTTCTCGCCTTCGCCGAGGCCGATGTTCGCGGCGTTCGCGAGCGCGTGCCGGTAGAGCAGGATGAAGACGCAGGCGATCGCGCCGAGGCCGAAACCGAATACCGTGTAGGCGGCGCGCAGCTCCTCGACGGTCGTGATGGGCGCGATCGTGCCATCGCTGAGCCAGTGGCCGCTGAATCCGAGAAACATCTGCGCGAACAGGATGCGCAGCGGGTAGACGTAGATCAGCATGACGAACACGAGCACAAGACTCAGCACGATCGAGCGCGTGTCTTCGAGGTCGTAGTAGCGGCTCCAGCCGCGGTGCGCGTGCCAGATGCGCGCGACGAGCAGAAACGACACGGCGAAAGTCGGCAGGCCGCGCAGCGCAAGCAGCATCTCGGACACCGATCCCGGCACGTGGCCGATCGAGATCACGATCAGCGTCACCGCGAACGCGAACGAGGCATCGACGAAACCCTCGAGTCGGGTCGGCTGTTGTCGACGGACGCGCATCACGGATTCGAGCGAGGGCTGGCTCATCGGGTTCGCCTGGGGTTCTGTGTCAAAGCATAGCCTGATCGGATCGAGCACAGGACGCCAGCTTGCGGATAGAATGACTGGCCAATATTTCGGATGCGTCGATGTTCACCGCTTCTGCATTGCAGGCCAGCAGCAAGACCGATCAGTACGCCGAGCTCGCAGAGCAGGTGCGCGGGCTGCTGCACGGTGAACACGACCGCATCGCCAACGCGGCGAACCTCTCCGCCCTGGTCTTCGGCGCGCTCGCCGATCTCAACTGGGCCGGATTCTATTTCTTCGACGGCCGCGAGCTCGTGGTCGGGCCGTTCCAGGGCAAGCCCGCATGCGTGCGCATCGCGCTCGACAAGGGCGTGTGTGGCGCCGCGGCGACGCAGCAGCGCACGCAGGTCGTGCGCGACGTGCACGCGTTTCCCGGGCACATCGCCTGCGACGCGGCCTCGCGTTCCGAGATCGTCGTGCCGATCGTGCACAACGGCGCGCTGCTCGGCGTGTTCGACGTCGACAGCCCGAGTCTCGCCCGTTTCGACGACGACGATCGCGCCGGCATGGAGCAACTCGTAGACCTTTACCTCGATTCGTTGCGCGGCGCCTGACGGCGCGGCCAGGAGTGATCAATGGCTGACAAGAATGTCGCAGCAAAAATTCGCAACGTCGGACCGAAGTCGGCCGCGTGGCTGCGCCAGGTAGGCGTACGCACCCAGGAAGACCTCGTGCGCCTCGGCGCCGTCGAGGCGTTCATGAAGGTCAAGCGCGCGGGCTTTCGGCCGAGCCTCAACCTGCTCTACGCGCTCGAAGGTGCACTCGCCGACTGTCATTGGGCCGACCTGCCGGATGAGCGCAAGGCTGCGTTGCTGCAGGCGGCCGAGTCCGCCGAGGCGGCCAACCCGATCAAGACGCGCTGGCAGAAGCAGGCCGATCGCAGCGAGGGAAGTTCGCGCCCGAAGGACAGCGACGAGGATTCGGGCGCGGGTTCCGGCGACGGCAGCGGCAGCGCGAATCCCGAAGGCCCGTCGAACCGGTTCGACTAGCCCGCTACACGCGCACCGCGGCGAAGCTGCGCGCGGCCTCGCGCCAGCGCGGCGTCTGCCGAATGCGCGGCAGCGCGTCTTCCACGCGATCGACCAGCGACCACATCTCGGCGTGCGCCGCATTCATGAAGTGCTGTGCGATGACCTGCTCCATGAACGCCTGCAGCGGTGCATAGAAGTTGTTGAGGTTCACGAGCACGATCGGGTTGAAGTATAGGCCGAGGCGCTTGAGCGTGATCGCCTCGAACAACTCCTCGAGCGTGCCGCAGCCGCCCGGCAGCGCGATGACGCCGTCAGAACCGGTTAGCAGCCGATGCTTGCGCTCGCGCATGTCCTCGACCACCTCGAGGTTTGCGAGCCCCGGGTGCTGCCACTCGACCTCGGTCATGAAGCGCGGAATGATGCCGATCACCTCGCCGCCGGCGGCGAGCGCACCGTCGGCGAGCGCGCCCATGAGGCCGATAGCGCCGCCGCCGTACACGACGCTGCAATTCGCGCGTGCCAGGTGTCCGCCGAGCGCACGCGCGGCGTCGATGTAGGCAGGATCACAATGCTGACTGGATGCGGCGTAGACGCAGATGCGCATGCGGATTGTCGTCCTGGGGCTGCGACGCTTGGCGAGAGCGGTTCGTGCCGCCGCGAATTCTAGCGCGACTTGCTAGACTATCGCCCCCATTGTGGAATCAGATCGCGCATGGCCAACGCAGCGTTACCGGATCTTGCCAAGGTGCGCCTCGCGGTGATCGGGCTGGGCTACGTCGGATTGCCCCTCGCGGTCGCGTTCGGACGCGTACGCACGACCCTCGGCTTCGACATCGACGCGGCGCGCGTTAAAGCGCTCGGCGAGGGCCACGATCACACGGGCGAACTCTCCGCCGAGCAGATCCGCGACGCGAGCCATATCCGCTTCACCGCGTCGCCCGACGAAATCGCCGGCTGCGAGGTCTTCGTCGTCGCGGTGCCGACGCCGATCGACGAGTACAAGCGGCCCGACATGCGCCTGCTCGAATCGGCGAGCCTCACCGTCGGTCGCGCGATCCGGCGCGGCGGCGTCGCGATCTTCGAGTCGACGGTGTATCCGGGCGCGACCGAGGAGGTCTGCGTGCCGATCATCGAACGCACGTCCGGTTTGCGCCACAACGTGGATTTCTACACCGGCTACAGCCCCGAGCGGATCAATCCCGGCGACAAGCAGCATCGGCTCGAGAATATCGTCAAGGTGACGGCCGGCTCGACGCCCGCGGCGGCCGATTTCGTCGACGCGCTGTACGCGGGCATCATCACTGCGGGAACACATCGCGCATCGAGCATCCGCGTCGCGGAAATGGCGAAGGTGATCGAAAACACGCAGCGCGACCTCAACATCGCGCTGATCAACGAGGTCGCGCTGATCTGCCACCGGCTCGGTATCGATACCGGCGAGGTGCTGCAGGCCGCGGGCACGAAATGGAACTTCCTGCCGTTCCGGCCGGGTCTCGTCGGCGGACATTGCATCGGCGTCGATCCGTATTACCTCACGCACAAGGCCCAGGCGATCGGCTACCACCCGGAGGTGATCCTGTCCGGCCGCCGGATCAACGATGGCATGGCCGCGCAGATCGCGCAGCGTGTGACCAAGCTGCTGTCGCGGCGCCGCGTGCACGTCGCGGGCGCCGAAGTGCTCATTCTCGGGCTCGCGTTCAAGGAGAACTGCCCGGACCTGCGCAACACGCGCGTCGCGGACCTCGTCGGCGAGCTGCTCG
>JBDTYX010000351.1:0-2581 GCA_040005435.1 Rudaea sp.
TCACGCAGCTGACGATTTTCGCCGTGACGCTCTATCTGCACCGCAGCCAGACGCACCGCGGCGTCGACTTCCATCCGCTGGTCGCGCACTTCTTCCGACTTTGGTCCTGGGTCTCGACCGGCATGGTCACCAAGGAATGGGTCGCGATCCACCGCAAGCATCACGCGAAGTGCGAGACCGAGGAAGATCCGCATAGCCCGAAGTACTTCGGCATCAAGACCGTCCTCTGGCAGGGCGTCGATCTTTATCGCGTCGCCTCTCACGACACCGCCGACATCGAGAAGTACGGCCTCGGCACGCCGAATGACTGGCTCGAACGGCATGTCTACGGCAAGCATGCCTACCTGGGCCCGACCCTGCTGTTCATCATCAACATCGTGCTGTTCGGCTTCTGGGGACTCGCGATTTCGGCGCTGCAGATGATCTGGATTCCGTTCTGGGCCGCAGGCGTCGTCAACGGTGTCGGTCACTGGTGGGGCTATCGCAACTTCGAGACCGCCGACATGGCGACGAACCTCACGCCGTGGGGCTTCTTCATCGGCGGCGAAGAGCTGCACAACAACCATCATGCATTCCCGAGCTCGGCGAAATTCGCGCTGCGCAAGTTCGAGTTCGACATCGGCTGGGTTGCCATTCGCTTGTTCGAGATGCTCGGCCTCGCCAAGGTCCTGCGCGTCGCGCCGTCGCTCGACGTTCGTCCCAACGTGCAGTTGCCCGATGCGGAGACGCTCAAGGCGCTCATATCCCACAAGTTCGAGGTCATGACGGACTATTTCCGCGCCGTGATCGCGCCGACGCTGCGCGAGGAAGCCAGCCACGCGGGCGCCGGACTCAAAGGCATTCCTCGCGCGATGCGCCGGGCGCTCGGCAACGGCGGCCGCTGGCTCGACGCGCACTCGCGCGAACGCCTGACCGCGATCGTCGAAAATGCGCCGACCCTGCGTACCGTCTGCGACTTCCGCGCGCGCCTCGCCGGCGTGCTCGAGCGCAACAACGGTGGCGCCGAGGTCATGCTGCACAACCTCACGGAGTGGTGCCGCGAGGCCGAAGCCACGGGCATCGCCGCGCTGGCCGCGTTCGCCGCACGCCTGCGCGGCTACGCGCTCGCGCCCGCACGCGTCCACGCCTGACCGCCTTTTCGCCGAACGCATCAAAAACCCCGCCTCGGCGGGGTTTTTTTATCCCCGGCGCAGCACCGTGATCGGCGACGTGCGCGCGACGCGGCGCGTCGCGATCCAGCCCGCCAGTGCGACAATGGCCGCCGCCGCGAGCACGACCGCGAGCAATGCGCCGAATGGTGGCAGGTAGCTAGCGAAGTGGAATACCCGGCGCGCGAGCGCGATGCCGATCGCCATGGATCCGAGCGCCGCGATGCCGCCCGCGACGAGGCCCAGCGCCGCGAACTCGCCGAGCACCGCCGCGCTGAGCTGACGCGAATGCGCGCCGAGTGTGCGCAGCAACGCCGACTCGAAGCGACGCTCATCCGAAGTGGCCGCCAGTGCGGCCAGAAGTACGAGCAGCCCTGCCGCGAGGCTGAATCCGAGCACCCAGATGACCGCACGACTCACGCGGCCGATGATGTCGCGCACGCGATCGAGGATCTGATTGAGATCGATCAGCGACACGTTCGGGAAATCGCGAGACAGCGCCGCGAGCGACGTGCCCGCGGGCAGGTGGAAGCTCGCGATGTAGCTGTGCGCGAGATTCCTGCCGGTGTTCTCGTCGAGCATCAGGAAGAAATTCGCGCGGAACGAATCCCAGCGTACGCCGCGCACGCTCGTGATCCGTGCCGCGATGTCGCGCTCGCCGATGCGCAGCGTCAGCGTGTCGCCGAGCTTCAGATGGAACATGTCCACCCACATCTGGTCGACCGAGAGCTCCGGACCGCTCGAGTCGCGGCCGAACCATTCGCCCTGCAACAGGCGGTTCGCCTGCGGTAGCGTGTCGCTCCACGACAACCGCGTCTCGCCGTTGATCCAGTTCGCCGCGCGCCGGTCGGCATAGTCGCCGGCCCGGGGCGCCGTGCCGTTGATCGCGACGAGCTTGCCGACGGCGATCGGCAACACGTTGATGTTCTCCGCGCCGATCTTCGTCAGGCGCTGCTGCATCGCCGCGCGTTGTTCGTCCTGCAGATTGACGAGGAAGAAGTTCGGCGTGTCGGCCGGCAGTTCTGCGCGCCAGCTCGAGAGCAGCGACGGCCCGACGACCGCGAGCAGCGCAAATGCGCTCAGGCTCAGGGACAGCGCGCCAGCCTGCAGCAGGCTCAAGGTGCGCCGGCGCGCGAGATTGGCGAGGCCGAAACGTAATGCCGCCGGCAGTCGCTGGCCGCCGCTGCGCACGAGACGCAGCAGGAGCACGCCGAGCAGCCACGCGCTCGCGGCGACAGCGGCGAAGCCGGCGCCCAGCGTCATTGCGAGTTGCGCATCGCCCGCGCCGAGCGCGACGAGCGCAGCCGCGACGCCAATCGGCAGCAGATACAGCATATCGAAGCGCCCTGCCCGCGGCGTGTCGTCGCGTCGAAACACCCGCATCGGCTCGACGTCGCGCAGTCGCAGCAGCGGCGGCAGCGCGAAGCCGAGCA
>JBDTYX010000011.1:0-27763 GCA_040005435.1 Rudaea sp.
GGAAGGCGTCGGTTTCATGCAAGTCGCCATGCCTCATTTACATGCCCCTCGTACCGCCCTCAAAAAGATCTCGCGCACATCTTCCGCACAGCGCCTCGCGAAAGCGTGGTTTCGTCCGTATCCACGACGACATCGGCCAGTACCAGGTCGATGCCGTCGACCAACGCGTGATCACCTCATGGCTGGTCGACCAGTTCGCGCGATGCCTGTTCGCCCTGGCCGTCGTCCATCCGAATTTCCGCGTGGTCGATTCGCGCAAGACGCTCACCCGGCAGGACCAATGGGAAAAACGAAATCCATCCCACCGCCGCGGGCTTCGCCGCCATCGCAAAACAGGCCTGGGTGGCGGCGTTGACTGGCGTGCTGAAATAGCCTCGGGCCGCCGATCGCCCAACAAAAAACCCGCCATCAAGGCGGGTTTTTGCGATTTTTTACCATCGCCGGATGCAGCGGTGCGATGGTGCCGGTGGAGGGAATCGAACCCACACTCTGTTGCCAGAAACGGATTTTGAGTCCGTCGCGTCTACCAATTCCGCCACACCGGCTTTGATGTGATTTGCGCGTCCGAGCGGACTGCGCTGGCAGGGCGCGCATTATAGGTGAAGCAGGGATTTTCGGCGAATGGACGCAGGGGCCGGACCGATTCGTGCGTCGGGTGCTACCGATCCACGCGCAGCGCGCGACGGGCCTCGCCGAAACTCAGTGCGTCGCGTCGAGCGCGAGCTGGCGGCGGTCGCGTTCGAACCAGCCCGATTCGGTCGCGCGGAATACCGAGCACTCGGTCATCGGCCCGCGGTAGATGTGCAGCGTGACCGAGATCGAATCCGCGCTCGGGTTGCGGATCGTGTGGTACTCGTGCGGCGGGATCAGGCTGCCCGCGGAACCGGGGCCGACGTTCATCGTGCCGCGCGATTCGAAGCGATAACGTTCGTCGGCACCCTGTTCGACGAGTTCGTACGGCGTGATTTCGAGCGTGCCGCGCCAGACGCCCTCGACGCACCACATGCCGGCGTGGTCGTGGATCGCGGTGCCCTGGCCCGGTCCCCAGGTCATCGCGATCACGCTGTAGCCGAGATCCTCGCTGCGATACAGCTCGCGCCGGCAATAGTGGTCGCAGGCCGACTCGAACACGCAGTCCGGAAGCTTGACCTGCGGATCGCGGATCAGCTCGCAGAGCGTGTTGCGCAACGCGTCGGCGATGTCGGTCGCGCGGTCGTGATGCACCGCGTGGTCGAGCGACGCGACGAGGTGGCGGGAACCGGGAAACTCGAGTGCGAGCATGGGCAGGGCAGGCCACGGTTATATCGATATAATCAGTTTACAGCATGCGCGTCGAGGCGCGGGTCGACGCGGTACCAAGGCTCACCGGTGACTGTCCAGCGCCGTGGATCCCGCGCATGCCGTGAGTTGGGCGCCAGCGCAAAGCCTACCCTCATCCGCCTTCGGCACCTTCTCCCACGCGCGGGAGAAGGGCAATCACGTGACTCTTCCGCGATCGGGAAAACGCAATCGCGCAGTTCTCCCCGCGATCGGGAGAAAGAGATTGCGAGACTCTCCCTCGATCGGAAAAACGCAATCGCGCGGTTCTCCGCTGCGAGCGGGAGAAGGCGATTGCGTGATTCTCGCGCCGATCGCGAGGTCACCAATCCCCCCGAGCCGGCGGGGTCGGCGGGCGGCGCACCGGATCGCAGCGAGGCAGCCGGAGCAGCGTCGGCGGCAGGGTGAGGGTTCAAAAAAGGCGTCCGGCAATGCTGTGGACGTGACCGATTCGCGTAGCAGGAGCGCAGCGCCATGCTTCAGGCAGCAACCTCTATTGCGGCGCAGGGCGCACCCATGCGGCCATGCCTATCGAAGATCACGCCTTCGCGAGGAATCCGCGGATCGCCGCACCGAAGCGCACGATGTCGACGAGGAACGCGTCGTGGCCCTGCGGCGAGTCGAGCGCGACGAAGTCGACCTGAACGCCGCCCGCGGACAGGCCGTCGGCGATTTCCTGCTGCTGCGACAGCGGAAACAGGATGTCGGTCGATACGCCGATCACGAGCGCGCGCTCGACGTCGATGCTCGCGAGTGCGCCTGCCGCCCGGTCTGCGGCCGACGCGCCGGGCGCGGGCGTCGGCGCGTGGTCGGCGACATCGAACCAGTCGCTCGCGCGCGACAGGTAAAGATAGCTGTTGGGATCGAAGCTGCGCACGAACTTGCGCGCATGGCCGACGAGATAGGACTCGACCGCAAACTCCGCGCCGAACGGGTCATCTTCATCGCGCCGGTCGTGATCAAGGCGTATGCGCGCGAAGCGGCCTTCCCATTCCATCGCCGAGCGATACGTGATCACGCCGAGCTTGCGCGCGATCGACATGCCCGCCTCGGGATAGTGGTCGTCGTCGTAGTTGCCCTGATTCCATTGCGGATCGAGACGGATCGCCTCGCGCTGCAGCGAGCGGATCGCGATCGCGAATGGTTGGGCCTGCGGCGCGGTCGAGATGCTGATGTGCGTGCGCACGGCGCCGCGATGCAGCAGCAGGTAGCCGAGCGCGCTCATGCCGCCCATCGAATTGCCGATCAGGCAGGCGAGGCGTTCGATGCCAAGGCCGCGCACGAGCGCGAACGCGGCGTTCGCGACGTCCTCGAGCGTCAGGTCGGGAAATTCGAGCCGATAGGGATTGCCGGTGCGCGGATCGACCGACGCCGGACCGGTCGATCCCTTGCAGCTGCCGAGCGAGTTGACGCAAATGACGAACCAGCGATCGCTGTCGATGTGCTTGCCGGGTCCGAGCATCTCCTCCCACCAGCCGGGCGACGGATCCGCTGCGTTCGCGGCGGCATGCGCGCCGGGCGACAGACCCGTGAGGATCAGGATCGCGTTGTCGCGCGTGGCGTTGAGCGTTCCCCACGTCTCGTAGGCGACTTCTGCATCGGCGAGTTCGCCGCCGCGGCGCATCGGAAACGGCGAGGGCAGCGCGAAGTACTGGCGGGCGTCGGGCATGCGCTAAAGGGTTGCCGGCGGAGCGGGGATGGCACGGGATTATACTGGCGCGACCGCCGCCGCGGACATCAGCGCGGCGCATGTCCTTACGCGCAAGCGGATATATCGAATGGTCTCCCGCACGGTCACGAGCCGCCAGAGTGCGCCGCATCCGCGCCTCGCCGAGATCGTCTCGCGTCACCTCGAATCGACGTACCGGCGGTCGCCGGGCGCGCACGGGCGCGACGCGTTCGCGCGCGTCGCCGATCGGCTCGCGGCCGCTAACGGCGAGTTCGTGCTCGACGCGGGCTGCGGCACCGGCGCGAGCACGTTCGCGCTCGCGTGCCGATTTCCGCGGCGCTTCGTGCTCGGCGTGGACAAATCTGCGGCGCGCCTCGCTGTCGGGACCCGCACGATCGATCGCGGCGCCGCGCCCGACAACGCCGCGCTGCTGCGCTGCGACCTCGTCGACTTCTGGCAACTCGCGGCCGCGGCGCAGCTTCGTTGCCACACGCAGTTCGTGCTCTATCCGAACCCCTGGCCGAAGCCCGAACACGTCATGCGTCGATGGCACGCGCATCCGGTACTGACGACGATGCTAAGCTTGGGCGGCGAATTCGAGCTACGCACGAACTGGCAGGTCTACGCGGCGGAATTCGCGCAGGCGCTGCGCCACGCCGGGCGCGAAGCGAAGCTCGAGAAGCTCGAGGCGGTCGATCCGCTCACGCCGTTCGAGCGCAAATACGCGGCTGCGGGCCAAGCGTTGTGGCGCTGCCTCGTTTTCGCGTGATGCGCGAATCCGGCTCGCGAAGCTCGAGGTGGCCGATCCGCTCACGCCGTCCGAGCGTAAATACGCGGCGCGGGCCAGTCGCTGCCGCGCTGTCTCGTCGTCGCGTGATGCGCGTATCGGGCTTTATGCGTCTTGCTATTAGCAGTACCTCTTCGCGGATAGCCGCGCGCCCCCCGACCCTGGAGAATCGCATGAACCGATCGTCCCGTTTTATCAGCGTGCTCGCGCTCGTCGTCACGAGCTGCGTCGCGCTCGCGGCCGCCGCTCCATTGCAGGGCAGCTTCAAGGCCAATGGCCAGGAAGTCGCGCTCACGCATGTCCTCGCGCAGAAAGGCGAATCATCCATGGACAGGCCGGTGATCCAGCTCGTCCTCAGCGAGAAGGACGCGAGCGCGAGCAAGTCGCCGGCCTTCGAGGCGCAGGCGGGCCACTTCGGCGCCGCGCTCGCGGTCAGGCTGACCAAGGGCTCCGACGGCTGGGACGTGATCGGCACCGAATTTGCGCATCCGGCGTTGCAGCACTCGGGCGCGAGCGGGACCGGCATGCTCGAGGTCAAGGATGTCGCGATCGCGAACGGCGAGATCAGCGGCCACCTCGTCACCACTGCCAAGGCCGACCTGTTCGGCGAGCCGATCGTCGTCGACCTGACCTTTCACGTGAAGCAGCCGTAGCGGCCGATTGAGGCGACTGCAGACCGCGCCCGCGTTCGCCGCCAGGCGCGGGGTCAGCCGCCCGGGCGCAGCCGCACCGCGACGATGAACGACGCGTCCTGCGTGTGGCCGACCGGAATGTCCTCTGCGATGCCGAGCAGCAGCTCGGCGCGCTCGCCGAGCGGATGCGTCAACCCGATCGTGAGGTTGCCCGCATAGCCGAGAAAGATTGGGACGTTGCGGTACAGCGCGCCGTGCGCGTCGTATTGCAGCTGCACGCCCCAGCGGCCGATCAGCGGCGCGCGCGCGTATACGTCGCCGAACGGCACGCCGGAGCGCGCGAGCGCAGGCAACAGGTCGTTGCCGTGGCTGTGCAGGTAGCCCACGCGCAAGCCGACGTCGACGCGCTCGAACGGGCCGAGGTCGTGGACGACCCAGTCGCCGAACGCGGCCGCCGAGATGCCGGTGTCGCCCGCGTCTGAGAGCTTGTCGCTGTCGCCGGTCGCGAGCTTCGCGCCGAGCGAGATGCCGTAATGCGCGTCGGCCGTCGGATTCCATACGCGGGTGACGTCCACGAGCATCGGCGCGAGCGCCTGCCCCGACCTGTCGAGCTGATAGAGCACGCTGCCGTCGTGCGTGACGCGGACGATCGGCGGATTTTCGCCGAGGCGGCCACCGCGAAATCCGTGCGGCGCACCGATCAGCTCGTGGAAACGCTGGATCGGCTTGTCGAGAAATCCGACCCCGATCCATTCGTCGCCGAGCGAGGCGCGCGCGCTCCAGTTCTCGTCGAACGCATAGCCCACGCTGAAACGTGTCTCGCGCGTCTCGGCGCCGAACACGACGTGTTTGCCAGGGTCATCGGGGAAGCGGCCGTTCTCGCTGCTGATCAGCTGCGTGTTCGATTCGACGATGCCCGCATCGACCGCCCAGCGCCCGGCCGCGATAGGTTGCGGCAGCAGCGGCAGCCCCGAGCCGAGCACGAACGGATTTTGATCGCGGAAAGGCAGCCATTCGGAATCGGCGGCGACTGCGTCGGCGCTGCCGAGAACAAGGAAGAAAAGCGCGGCACAAATCAGGGCTGACCTGCGAACCTGCGGGTACGAAATCACGAGACTCCCCTATCGATCTGTTTTGATCCGACGCCCGAGACAACGTCACTCGGCCGAATTGCAATACCCGCCAGTTCAGATTTTACACAGGCCGAAATGCTGCGTCACGCGCCGCGTCGGGCGCGTGTTGCGCTACTGGACGATCTTGTCGATCGTCAGCGACAGCGGCTCGCTGCGCGTGTTCGGCATCGGCGCGGAGACGGTCTGCAGGTCGCCGCTCTGCGCGATCGCGTTGCCCGACTTCGAGATGCGCGCGCCGACGATCACCTGCGCAAACTGCGACAGCTTCATGCTCGGCAGCATGCCCATGCCGTCCGTGAGCGTCACCTCGGTCGGCAGCTGGCCGGCGGTCAGGCGCGCAATCGCGAGCGGCATCGGCGGCCCGCTCGCCGCCTTCGCATAGACGAACAGCACGTCGCCGGGCGCGACCTTGTCCTTGAGCGCGGGGTCGAGCGACACCTTCACCGCGATGTGTGGACCGTCGCCAGCACCGCCGGCGGGCGTGCTAGCGGGGGGCGAAGCGATGTCTTCCGGCACCGCCGCGTCGGACGATGCGACCTCGTCGTCGACGGGCGGTGGCCGGCCGTCGCGCAGCGCCTCTGCCTGCGCGATCTGCTTGCGCACCGACGTCTCGACCGTCGAATCCCTGGGCAGCAGCGGCAGCAGCCGGTTCCAGGTTGCGATCGCGCCCGCGTAGTTCTTCTCTTGCGAATCGGCGATGCCCGACAGCCACAGCGCGTGCTGATTCTGCGCGTTGATCTTGAGCGCCTTGTCGAGCAGCGCGCGCGGCTCCCCCGCGATGCGATGCTGCGGACTCGACAGCGCGAGCGCCTCCGCATATTCGACGAGGATGTCCGCGTCGTCGGGCGCGAGTTCGTTCGCATGCTTGAGTGCGTCGCGCGCCGCGTCGAAATGCTGGGTCGCGCGATAGGCGCGTCCGAGCAACGCCCAGCCGCCCGCATCGCCGGGGTTTTGCTTGAGCCTGTCGACGAGCTTGCCGATCGCTGCATCCATGTCGCCGCCATGGTCGGCCGGTGCGGCCGCTTCGTGCGTGGCGAGCGCGGCCGGATCGAGCGCGGCTGGTGTGCCGACGATGCGGTAGCCGACGATCGCGGCGAGCAGCAACAGCAGGGCCAGCGCGAGCGCCGCGGCGCGCCCGGCGGAGGGGCGCGCTGCCGCATCGCCGCCGGTCGCCGCGAGCAGCGCCTCGCCGAGCGCGGCGCGCTTCTGCGCGTATTCGGTTTCGCTGAGGACGCCTTCATCGTGCGCCTGTTCAAGCGCGCGCAATCGGCGCCGCGCGTCGGTCGGTGGCGCGACGCTCGCGCCGCGCAGCAGCGGCGGCAGGATGAATGCGAGTGCGGCGGCCAGCATCAGCGCGGCGCAGACGAGAAATACGGTCGTCACCAGTCGTCGTCTCCGGAATTCGGTTGAGTAGTCTTCTGCGATTCGGCGAGCGCCTGGCGCGCGCGTGCGCGCACGATGCGCGCGAGCACGAACGCACCGATCAGCACGAGCGCGAGCGGCGTGAACCAGAGCAGCCACGTGCCGGGCTTCAGCGGCGGATCGTAGAGCACGAAATCGTTGTAACGCGCGACGAGGTAATCCTTGATCTCGGCATCGCTCTTGCCGGCATGCATCATCTCGAACACCTGCCGTCGCAGGTCGCCCGCAAGTGGCGCGTCGGAATCGGCGAGGTCCTGGTTCTGGCAGACGAGGCAGCGCAGCTGGCGCGTCAACTGTTGGAAGCGTACTTCCTCGGCGCGGTCCTTGAACGGCAGCGGGTCGATCGCGTGCGCGGCGAGCGCGGCGAGCGCGAGCAGCGCGAAGACCAGGCAGCGCATCGGCGCGGACCTCAGCACCGATCTCACCAGCCCCGAGCTGATCGACGCCGGCCTCGTCAACGCCGACCTCATGGGGCAGCCTCGCGCTGCATCTCGGCGATCTTCGGCATGAGTTCGTCGCGAATGTTCTCCTGCGTGAACATGCCGATGCGCTTGTAGCGGACGACGCCCTTCGCATCGACGAGAAACGTCTCGGGTGCCATGTAGACGCCGAAGTCGATGCCGGCGCGGCCGTCGCGATCGGTGATCAGCACGTCGTAGGGGTTGCCGAATTGTCCGATCCAGCGCTTCGCGTCGGCGGGCTCGTCCTTCCAGTCGAGGCCGACGAGCTTGATGCCGAGCCGCTTGATCTGCTGGGTCAGTATCGGATGTTCGTACTGGCAGGTCGGACACCAGCTGCCGAACACGTTGAGCAGGTACGGCGCGCCGAGCAGGTCCTTCCCGCTCAGCGTTTTCTCAGGCTCGAACAGTTGCGGCAGCGCAAACGCGGGCGCGGACTTGCCGATCAGCGGGCTCGGCACCTCGCTCATCTCGTGGTGCGTGTTCCAGTGGATGCCGAAGGCGAGTAGTGCGACGAGTGCGAAGAATGCGAACAGCGGAATCAGGCGATTCATCTTGCGCCGGCTCCCGCGGCCGTACCGGCAATCTGATCGCTGGCGCGGCGCGGCGCGGCCGGCCGGCGCTCCGGCAGCGCGCGGAAGCGCCGATCCGCCGCGGCCGTGAAGCCGCCGAGCATCATGAGCAGCCCACCGAGCCAGATCCAGCGCACGAACGGCTTCACGTACACGCGTACGGCCCATGCTCCGCTCGCAGGGTCGACGGGCTCGCCGAGCGCGACATAGACGTCGCGCAGCAGGCCCGGGTCGATGTCCGATTTCGTCTGCACAGATCCGCCGCCGACGTATTGGCGCTTCTGCGGATGCAGCGTCGCGACGAGCTGGTCGCCCTTGCGTACCTCGAGCGTGCCTTCGTCGGCGCTGAAATTTGGTCCCTGTGCGTGCTGCACGCCGACGAAGCGGAAGTCGAGTCCGCCGACGGTCTTCGTCTCGTTCGGAAGAAAGCGCAGGTCGCTCTCGACGCTCGCCGCCTCGGTGATCAGCACGCCGGCGAGGAAGATCGCGACGCCGAAGTGCGCGAGCATCATGCCGAGCATTTCGGGCGTGTAGCGCCGCCCAGGCGCGGCCTCGCGCCAGCGCTTGATCGCATACAGCACGATGCCGATGCCGACCCACAGGCTGGCCGCAACGCCCGCGACGCCGCGCAGGCTAAGCCCGGTCGTCATGAGCTTCGCGAGCACGCCCGCGACGAGCGCGAGCGCGAACGCCGGTATGAGAGCGCGTATCGTCGCGCGCCAGTCGGCACTCGCCCAGCGGAACATCGGTCCGAGCGGCAGCAGCAGCACCGCCGGCAGCATCAGCAGGAAGAACATGAAGCCGAAGTAGGGCGGCCCGACCGAGATGCGGCCGACCCCGAGCGCATCGCCGATCAGCGGATACAGTGTGCCGAGCAGCACCATCGCCGCGGCGCAGGTGAACAGCAGGTTGTTGACGAGCAGCAGCGTTTCGCGCGAGAGCAAGTGGAACGGCCTGCCGCCCGCGACCTTGGGCGCGCGCAGCGCGTAGATCGTCAGCGAGCCGCCGACCACGATCGTCAGGAACGCGAGGATGAAGAGCCCGCGCTTGGGATCGCTCGCGAACGCATGCACGCTCGTGAGCACGCCGGAGCGCACGAGGAACGTGCCGAGCAGCGACAGCGAGAACGCGAAGATCGAGAGCAGCAGCGTCCACGCGCGGAATCCGCCGCGCTTCTCGGTGACCGCCTGCGAATGGATCAGCGCGGTGCCGACGAGCCAGGGCATGAACGACGCGTTCTCGACCGGATCCCAGAACCACCAGCCGCCCCAGCCGAGTACGTAATAGGCCCACCAGCTGCCGAGCGTGATGCCGAGCGTGAGAAACGCCCAGGCGACATTGGTCCACGGCCGCGCCCAGCGCACCCAGTCGGTCAGGCCTTGCTCTTCTGCGGGTGTGCGCGTCGGAGACTTCGCGCCTGTGCTCTCCGCGCCGCCGAGCAGCGCCGCGATCGCGAACGCGAACGCGACCGAGAAGCCGACGTAGCCGGTGTACAGCATCGGCGGATGCATGATGAGGCCAGGGTCCTGCAGGATCGGATTCAAGTCCGCGCCGTCGGCGAGCGCCGGCAGGTGTCGCGCGAATGGATTCGAGGTGAGGATCGTGAACAGCAGGAAGCCGAACGCTATGAAGCCGAGCACGCCGAGCACGCGCGCGATCAGCACGTCGGGCAGCCGCCGGCTGAACGTCGCGACCGCGACCGTCCAGACGTTGAGGATCAGGATCCACAGCAGCAGCGATCCCTCGTGCGCGCCCCAGACGGCCGAGAAACGGTAGTACCAGGGCAGCGCGAGGTTCGAATTCTGCGCGACGTAGGCGACCGAGAAATCCTGGGTTTCGAACGCGTAGGTCAGCAGCGCGAACGCGAGCACGACGAAGACGGCCTGTCCCGCGACCGCCGGGCGCGCGACCGCGACCAGCGCCGCGTTGCCGCGCCAGGCGCCGAAGACCGGCAGCGCGCATTGCACGGCAGCGAGCAGCAGCGCGAGGATCAGCGCGAATTGGCCAAGTTCTGGGAGCATGTGCAGGGGGGCAGCCGCAGGTAGGGGGCTAGATTACTTGAGAACGGGGGCTCGGCGCGATTGGGCGCAGTTGCGCCTCCCCATTGCCACCCGCCGCGGGCGACGCGAGCTCGCCGAGCCAGCCCCAAGACGCACCTGGCGGCCGCTGCGCTCACTGAGCCGCACGACGGAGGAGGCCTGAAGAGTGCCTGCGCGCATGCCTGCAGCGCACCCTCATCCGCCTTCACCTTCTCCCGCCAGCGGGAGAAGGGAAGAAAAAGTCCGGCGAGAGAAGGGAAAGGAAAAGACCAGCAGAAGGGAAATGGAAAGGAGCTTCCCGACGGGCGTAGAGGGGAGAAAGAAAAAGCGTCCCGACGCACGCGACAGCAGGGTCACGTCGCTCGACTCGGTGAACGGGGAATCATCACCTCTCCCGCTCGCAGGAGAGGTCGACGAGCGCAGCTCGGCGGGTGAGGGTGGTGCTTTTGCGTCGCGGCGAGCCACGACGCCACCCGCGCCGGTCCCGCGAGCCTGCGGATCAGGCCTTCTTCGCGTAACCCGCGCACCAGCCCTTCGCGTTGACGGCCTTGCCGGGGAACAGCGCGCAGGGCCCAAAGGCCGCGGCCGCGCCCTGGAAGAAGTTGCAGTTGGCACATACCGAACCGGCGACGAAGGTCGGCGCCTTGGCCTTGTCGACCTTGCTCGCGTCCTCGGTGTAGTTGAGCGCTATCGCTGTCGGATCTGACAGCGCGAGATGCGGCAGATCATCCGCGAGCGCTGTGCGCGGCAGCGTGCTCGCGAGCACCGCGGCGCCGAGCGCGCCGCCCGCGCCGACGAAGAAGCGGCGGCGGCCGTCGTCGATCGAATTCGAATCGTGTTTGTTGTTCATGAGATCACCTTTGCTGGCTGGGGAAATGGCTGGCAGGTTGCGTCGCCGCGCCGGCGCCCTCGTTGGGGCGCGTTGCGGCTATCGTGCGCGAAGTCTACGCGCAAAGACGCCCGCGATGAACCCGCGCAGCTTCGCCGCCTCCGCTTTGAAACGCGCGCGTTGGTGTCCATCGAGCACACTAATCCGACGCTGACGTCGGCCACAGCGTGATCCAGCCGTGAGTCGCGACGAGGCTAATGAACGCATCGCAGCCGCTGCTCGCGCCCAGAAGCGCGCGTCGATGCTGCGCGCTGCAGGGTAGGCTGCGGAAGACTTGAACTAAGTTTCTCAGCATTACGCAAGGCGGAGCGTTGAATAGCGCGCCACCCGGCACAAGTGTTTTGTCTCCCCACCTTTTGGAGCGTGCAATGGAATATCGTCGTCTCGGCGCATCGGGATTCAGCGTACCGATCTTGAGCTTCGGCACTGGCACGTTCGGCGGCAAGGGCGATTTCTTCGGCGCGTGGGGCAACACCGACGTCACCGAGGCGAGGCGACTCGTCGACATCTGCCTCGACAGCGGCATCACGATGTTCGACACGGCCGACGTCTATTCGCGCGGCGCGTCGGAGTCGATCCTCGGCGAGGCGGTCAAGGGGCGTCGCGACAAGGTCGTCCTCTCGACGAAGGCGACGTTCCGTTTCAGCGACGCGCCGACCGACGTAGGCTCGTCGCGTCAGCACCTGATCGCGAGCGTCGAGGCGCAGCTCAAGCGACTCGGTACCGACTACATCGACCTGTTCCAGCTGCACGGCTTCGACGCGCAAACACCGGTCGAGGAGGTGCTGCAGACTCTCGACACGCTCGTGCGTGCGGGCAAGATCCGTTACACCGGCGTGTCGAATTTCTCGGGCTGGCATCTGATGAAATCGCTCGCGGCGGCCGATCTTCACGGCTATCCGCGCTACGTCGCGAACCAGACCTATTACTCGCTGATCGGCCGCGACTACGAATGGGAACTGATGCCCCTCGGCCTCGACCAGGGCGTCGGCGCGGTCGTCTGGAGTCCGCTCGGCTGGGGTCGCCTCACCGGCAAGTTGCGGCGCGGCGCGGTGCTGCCCGAGGTGAGCCGCCTCCACGCGACCGCCGACAAGGGACCTCCGGTCGACGACGAATACCTGTATCGCGTCGTCGATGCGCTCGACGAGGTCGCCAAGGAATCCGGCAAGAGCGTTCCGCAGGTCGCGCTCAACTGGTTGCTGCAACGGCCGACCGTGTCGACCGTCGTGATCGGCGCACGCAACGAGGAGCAGCTCAGGCAGAACCTCGGCGCGGTCGGCTGGAACCTCGGCGCGGAGCAAGTCGCGAAGCTCGATGCCGCGAGCGCGCGAACGTTCGCGTATCCTTACTGGCACCAGCAGGGATTCGCCGAACGCAATCCATTCCCGGTCTGATCGCTTTTCGCGCTTACGTATTCCCGACGCTGCGGGCGTGGCGGCGCAGAAGCAGCCAGAGCACGCCGAGCGCGGGCAGGTCTTTCAGGTGCCGTCAGGCCGCGCTGCGTCCCGCGACATCGAGCGCGGCGAAGTCGGCGTCGCTCAGCGTCAGGTCCGCGGCAGCGACGTTCTCCTCGAGGTGAGCGACGCTGCCCGTCCCCGGGATAGGCAACATCACCGCCGCACGCTTGAGCAGCCACGCGATCGCGACCTGTCCGGATGTCGCGCCGAGTCGCTTCGCGATGTCGCCGAGCACCGAGCCCGGCGCCGCGAGCTTGCCGGCCGCGAGCGGAAACCACGGGATGAAGCCGATGCCGTGTTTCTCGCAATGGTCGAGGACGGCCTCGCTCTGCCGATTGCCGAGGTTGTAGAGATTCTGCACGGTCGCGACCGGGAAGAATTTCTGGGCGGCAACGATGTCCTCGACTGCGACCTCGGAGAGGCCCGCGTGGCGGATCAGGCCTTCCTTGCGCATATCGGCGATCACGCCGAACTGCTCGTCGCGCGGCACTTGGGCGTCGATGCGATGCAATTGCCACAGGTCGATGCGCTCGACGCCGAGCCGGCGCAGGCTCATGAGCACGCACTGGCGCAGGTATTCGGGACGCCCGACCGGCATCCAGATGTCAGGACCGTGACGCGTGAGGCCGCCCTTGGTCGCGACGACGATGTGCTTGTAGGGATGCAGCGTCTCGCGAATCAGATTCTCGCTGACGTCGGGTCCGTAGCTGTCCGCGGTGTCGACGAAATCGACGCCGAGTTCCGGCACGCGACGTAGCGTCGCGCGCGCCGCGGCAGGATCCGCGGGATCGCCCCAGATGCCCTTGCCGGTAATGCGCATCGCGCCGAAGCCGAGGCGGTGGACCGTGAGGTCGCCGCCGATCTTGAACTCGCCGGACGCGGCGGCGGAGGGTTGGCTGGACATGTTGCGATCCTGATCGATGGAGGAATGCAAGACTTGGGTACGCCGCGGCAGACCTCAATGGCCATCAGCGTCGAACGTTCGAGGCAACCGGAAGGTCATCTCGCACGGTGCGCAAAGAGCAACGCAAAAATCAGCGTCAGAGGTGCGCGGAACGCGTGAGATCGCCGACCCTCATCCGCCTTCGGCACCTCCTCCCGCGAGCGGAGGGGTAGAGCACCTCTCCCGATCGCAGGAAAGGTCGGCGCGCAACGCGCGACGGGTGAGGGGCGCGCGAGGTCTGCCTACTGCACGGGTGCGGCAGCCTTCGCGGCTTTCGCTTTCGCGATCGCGTCGGCGACCTCGCGTGGCATGTAGTTCTCGTCGTGTTTCGCGAGTACCTCGCGCGCCGCGAAGCGGCCGTTCTCCATCCTGCCGGTCGCGATCACGCTCTGGCCTTCGCGGAACAGGTCCGGGAGGATGCCGATGTACTCGACCGGCACCTCATGGAATCGATCGGTGACGACGAAATCGGACTTCAGCGAGGCAGGATCGCGCTTGAACGAATGTTCGAGCACGACGCCGCCGAGCTTGAAGCTCGCACCCGCGGGCGCCTTGCCCGCGAGCATCTCGCTCGGCGAGAACAGGTAGGTCATGTTCTGGCTCAACGCGGTTACGGTCAGTGCGGTCGCGACGCCGACAGCGAGCAGGATCAAGCCGACCGCGATCAGCCGGCGCTTGCGTGTCGGCGTCATGACGCCGCCTTGCGTGCCGCGTCGCGGCGCAGGCGCGCGCCGAGATCACGCAGCGTCCTGCGGCGCTGCCAGAGTGGCGTGAGCGCATCGGCGAGCAACACGATCAGGAATACCGCGTATGCGCTCCAAACGTACGCGCCGTAGCCGCCCATGCCGATGAACTCAGACATGCGCGCGCTCCGCGTGTGCTGTCGAGGCGAGCGCAATCTCGCGCACCCATTCCTTGCCCGACTCGAGCGACAGCAGCGCCGCGCGCGAGCGCGCGAGCACGCTCGCGAAGAAGTAGACATGCGTCGCGAACGCGAGCGTGAGCAGGGGCCAGAGCATGCTGCCGCTGATGTGCGATTGGCCCATGAGGCTGACCGACGCCGATTGATGCAGCGTGTTCCACCACACCACCGAGTAGTGCACGATCGGCAGATTGACGACGCCGACGAGCGCGAGGAACGCCGCCGCGCGCGCGGCCTGGCGCACGTCTTCGATCGCGTTGTAGAGACCGATCACGCCGAGATAGAGAAACAGCAGCACGAGTTCGGACGTGAGGCGCGGATCCCAGGTCCACCAGGTGCCCCACATCGGCTTGCCCCAGAGCGAGCCGCTGACGAGCGTGATGAACGTGAACGCGGCGCCGACCGGCGCGCTCGCGATCGCGAGCGTCTCCGACAGCTTGATTCGCCAGACCAGTGCGATGAAGCCATTCGCGGCCATGAACGCATAGGCGAACAAGCCCATCCATGCGCACGGCACGTGGACATAGATCATGCGGAATGCGTCGCCCTGCTGATAGTCGGTCGGCGCGACGACGAGGCCGCCGTAGAGGCCGACCGCGCCAGCGATCAGCGCGAGCGCATAGAGCCACGGCAGCAGGCGTCCGGCCACGCGATAGAACGTGGGTGGCGAGCCGAACTTGTGGAACCAGAGCGTCAGCGCATTCATCGAAACGTAATGATTGATCAGGTCAGCGATATCTTCAGTGCGGCGGCCGTTGCGAGCGGCGCGAGTACGAGCGCGAGCACGAGCCACGCGCCGAGCCAGAGCAGCGGCGCCGCGTACGGCAGGCCCGATTGAACGGCATTGCACGCGCCTGCGCCGAAGATCAGCGCCGGCACGAGCAGCGGCAGCACGAGCAACGTCAAAAGCATACCAGAGCGTCGCATGCCGACCGTCAGCGCGACGCAGACCGCGCCGATGAGGCTCAACAGCGGCGTCACGAGCACGAGCGCGATCAGCAGCACCGGCAATACCGGCGCGGGCAGGTAGAGCAGCAGCGCGAGCAGCGGCGCGATGATGATGAGCGGCAAGGCGGTTGTCAGCCAATGCACGGCAATCTTGCACGCGAGCAGCAGCGACAGCGGATGCGGCGACAGCACGAGCTGTTCGAGCGAGCCGTCCTCGAGGTCGCTG
Source organism: Rudaea sp. (assembly GCA_040005435.1). Classification (GTDB taxonomy): domain Bacteria; phylum Pseudomonadota; class Gammaproteobacteria; order Xanthomonadales; family Rhodanobacteraceae; genus Rudaea. Next base: position 15,415 of record JBDTYX010000011.1, read on the forward strand.
CGGAACAGCGCATCGAGAGTCAGCAGCGCGGCGAGCAGCACCGCGACGAATATCGTGCCGGCGGCGATGCGCGCGAGTACCGCGGGTTCGGGGCCGAGCGCGAGCGGAAACAGCGAGACGACGATAATCGCGAAAAGCAGCGGGTTGAGCGCATCGCCGCGCCGGCGCGACGCGAGCGCGAGGTCGCGCGCGACGAGCGCGCGGCATGCTGCGCTCGTACTGCCGGGTCTCATGCGCTGGCCGGTCCGGTGCCGTCGTTCGCCGCAACTTGCGCGTCGATGCCCGCGGCGCCCGTGTCGAGCCCGATGCGGCGCGGCGTGCCGGACGTGTAGGCGTAGGCGCCGTGCGAGGTGATCAGGGCCGCGCCGCCGCGGCGCGCGTGGGTCTCGAGCAGGCGATTGACGAGGCCGATGCCGTCGCGATCGAGGTTCGCATACGGCTCGTCGAGCAGCCACAGCGCCGCGGGAACGAGCAGCAGACGCGCGAGCGCGACGCGTTTCTTCTGGCCGGCCGAGAGCAGGCGCAGCGGCTGGTCCTCGAAGCCTTCGAGGCCGACTCCCGCGAGCGCGATCTGCGGCGTGATGCCGGTGCGGATGCCGCCCAAGCCCACCGCGAAGCGCAGGTTCTGCAATGCGGACAACTCCATCTTGAGGCCGAGCAGGTGGCCGAGCAGCGCAACCTGCTGCGACAGCTTGGCGAGCGTCAGCGTCGCGCCGTTGAGCAGCACCTCGCCGGCGGTCGGCGCGAGCAGCCCGGACAGCACCTTGAGCAGCGTCGTCTTGCCGCTGCCGTTGCCGCCCTCGACGAGCACGACTTCGCCCGCGTCGAGCACGAGATCGAACGGCCCGAAGATCGGTTCTTCGTTGCGCGCGTAGGCGAGCCCGCGCGCGACCAGCAGCGGCGGGTGATCGGCAAGGTCGATGGCGTTCATCCGGGGCAGATCCTAGCGCATCATCCGATCCGCGGCAGCGTCAACGCACGAGCGCAGGTGCGAGATCCGCGTCGTCGCAGGAAATCGCGCCGCGCCAGTCGTCACGATAGACGCGAAGGCGCACCGGGCCAGCGGCGCAAAACGTCAGAATCGCGTTTTGCCCGAAGTCGCGCGCGAGCGCATCGAGCGTATCCATGCGCAGCCCGAACGCCGCGAGCCCCGGCTCGCGCCAATCCGTGCCCGTACCCGCGCCGACGAAGACCCGCGCACCCGCGGCGCGCAGGCGACCGAGCAGCTCGCGCTGGCGTCGCCGGTTGGTGGCGCGCGGCGTCTGCCGTGAGAAAGGATTCCAAGCGGTCAACAAGCCGCCGATGGCCGCATCGTCGCGAGAGAGCAGTTCGCGTATTTCATGGGGACATGCGGCGCCGACGCGCAGGGCGACGCGTCGCCCGCCCGCCAGTCGCACCCAATAGTCCGCGGCGCGGTAGGCCGCGACGAGTGCGACGGATTCGTCGGCAGCGTTCATTTTCGCAGCCTGACGTTGACGCGTCGGCGACGCAAGCGGGACACTCCGGGCAAGCTCTTGCGGGAACTCCGATGAAGTCGTTCAGGAAGTCGATGGTGCGTGCGCCGATAGCCCTTCTCGCGATCTTCGCGTTCTCCACGCACGCCAGCGCGGCAAGCCAGCCCGAAACTGCGACTTACATGGTCGCGCTGAGCGACGCGCCGCTCGTCGTGCACGCGCAAACGCGTCTCGGCAGCGTGCCTGCGAACGCAGCGGGAGCGCACAAGACATCGTTGCGCAGCCTGCTGAACGATAGCGACAGTGCGGGCTACTTGCGTGTCCTCGACGCGAACCGCGCCTCGCTGCTCGAGATCGCGGGTCGCGCGGTCGCACGACCGCTGGTGCCGACCCACGTGTTCCGACGCGTCGCGAACGGCATGGCGCTCGAACTGACACCCGCGGAGGCAGACGTGGTCGCGAAGCTGCCCGGTGTGCTCGCGCTGCGCAGCGAGCGCATCGAGCACCTGCACACCGACGCAGGGCCGCAGTGGATCGGCGCGAGCGCGCTGTGGAACGGCCAGGCCGCAGGCGTCGCGGCGAACAGGGGCGAGGGCATCGTCATCGGCGTGATCGACACCGGCATCAATCCGACCCATCCCGCGTTCTCGGCGACGCCTGCCGATGGCTACGTGTTCACGAATCCGCGCGGCAAGTTCCTCGGCCTGTGCGCGAGCGGGCAGGCGGCCTGCAACAACAAACTGATCGGCATCTACGACTTCAGCACCGAGGGCACGTCGGGCATCGACAGCGCGGGGCACGGCAGCCACGTCGCGGGCATCGCCGCGGGCAACGCCGAGAGCGCCACACTGCGCGGCAACACGCAGACCCTTAGCCGGCCCGTGTCGGGCGTCGCGCCGCACGCAAATATCATCATGTACAAGGCGTGCAACGCGCAGGCAGTCAATTCCAGCGGCGACGGCACGTGTGCGGAATCCTGGCTCGTCGCCGCGATCGATCAGGCGGTCGCCGACAATGTCGACGTCATCAACTATTCGATCGGCGGCGGCACGATCGATCCTTACGCATTGCTCGCCGACAAGACCAGCGACGCGTACGCGTTCTACAACGCGCGCGCCGCGGGCGTCGTCGTCGCGGTGTCCGCGGGCAACGACGGTCCCGGTGCGAACACTCTCGACGAGCCCGGCAATGCGCCTTGGGTGATCGGCGTCGCGAACGCGTCGCATAACCGTCGCTTCGCGAACGCGCTGAGCGCGCTCGCGGGCGCCGCGGGCGCGCCGAACGACCTCGTTGGCCAGAGCCTGTCGGCGGGCTTCGGTCCCGCTGCGGTCGTCTACGCAGGCAACTACGGATCGGCCGTGTGCGGCAAGGGTGCGAGCGAGGGCGTGTCGCCGACCGGCGCGAGCAATCCATTCGCGGCCGGAACTTTCCATGGCGAGATCGTCGTCTGCGATCGCGGCATCTACGCGCGCGTCGAGAAGGGCTACAACGTGCAGGCCGCGGGCGCGGGCGGCATGGTCCTCGCGAATGCCGCGAGCGACGGCGCGGGGGTCGTCGCCGACGACCACTTCCTGCCGGCCGTGCACGTCGGTTACCTGGCAGGACAGCAGCTCAAGCAATGGCTGGCCGTCGCGGGCACGCACACGGGTACGATCACGGCCGCGAGCGCGGCGCTCGACGATGCGTTCGGCGACATCCTCGATGCGAGCAGTTCGCGCGGACCGTTCGGGTTCGGCGGCGGGTTGCTGAAGCCCGACATCACCGCGCCCGGCACGAACATCCTCTCGGCGTCGCGCACGGGCAATGGGCTCGCGATCCTGACCGGCACGTCGATGGCGAGCCCGCACGTGGCCGGCAGCGCCGCGCTCGTACTCGCCGCGCATCCCGACTGGGACCCGTCGCGCGTCGAATCGGCGCTGGTCGGCACCGCGCTCGCCGCGCGCGTGCGCTTGCAGGACGGCGTGACGCTGGCCGCGCCGCTCGACGCGGGCGCGGGGCGAGTGCAACCGGCGCTCGCGGCAAACGCTGGCCTTTTCCTGCCGATCGCGGCGGCCGACTACCTCGTGCCGACCGGGACCGTCGTGCCGGATCCGACCCACCACGGCGACCTGCGCAAGGTCAATCGCCTGGGCATCGAGGACGAGCACTGCTTCCAAGCGTGCACGTTCACTCGTACGGTCACCGACATGTCGGGCGGCGGTACCTGGCAGGTCACGACGAACGGCAGGGGCGGCACGAAGATCGGCGTGACGCCGAATCAATTCGCACTAACGGCGGGCGGTTCGCAGGTGCTGTCGATAGTCGTCGACGTCTCCTATCCGCGCCTGACCGACACGTGGACCGGTGGAAGTATACTTCTGCACAAGACGGCAGGCGCGGCCGCGGGCGACATCGCACTGACCGCCGCGGTTCACGCCGACGCGGGCACGCCACCCGCGTTCGTCGACATCCACGCAACTGCGCCATCTGGCGTGACGACGGTCACCCTCGGAGGTCTTGGGCAGCTTCCCGAAGCAATATTTGTCTCGACACCACCGGTCTCAGCGACGACGCAAACCGTGCCGGTCGTCGGCGTCGACCTCGATCCCACGTCGCGCTACGCGTCGCAGTCCGCCGCGGGCCGAAGCTTCACGCTGTTCAGGAACCCGAGCGTCACTGGCTTCGATTTCGGTTTTTCGGCGCAGGTTTTCATCGTAGAAGTGAGTGCCTCAAACGCGCCGGGCACGACGATCTACGCGGGCATCGACTCGAACGGTGATGGCTCCGCCGCGCAGGCAGAGGAAAGATGTACAGCCAGCACGATCGCTGGCGCGTCATCGATCGCGCGTTGCGTCGTGGATCTGCGCAACGCAGGCTCGGCCGACGTCTGGGTGCTCGTCGATGTGGCCCAGGGCAGTCAGACCGCGAACTACTCGATCTCGCTGACCAGCGGATTTCCGTCGATCGGTTCCACGATTGCGAATGGGCCGGAGGCAACGTTCGGCGCCAGCGGCCCCGGTCATGTCGACGCGCTCGCGAGCTTCCCGCTGCGGCTTAGCTGGGGCCCGATGGGGGGGTATCCGATCATCGACGCGGGAAAGCGCTACTTCGGCGCGGTGCTGATCGCCGGCTCGGCCACGGCCAATTCGACGGCGCTGCTGCCGTTCGCGATCAGCTATGCCGGCGGCAACGACAACTTGCAGGACGCGCTCTCGCTCAATGGCTCGTTCTATGCCGCTTCCTCGGTGGAGACCTTTGATCGCATCGTCGTCGACGTCCCGACTGGAGCGCAGTCGTTGCAGATGTTCAGCAGCGGCGCTCGGGTTGCGTTTTCCGCCGTGCGCAGCGACTTCCCATCGTTCTCGTCGTCAGCCCAGATCGCGCCGGCGCCAGCCGCCGCCGCCGCGCTGAGCTGGAACGGGTCAGCCGCCGGATCGGTCACGACGATTCCGGTGACGGCGGGGCGCTGGTACATCGTCGCGCAGAACTCCGCGGTTCCCGGCTACTTCAGCCTGAGCCCGGACTTCAGCTATATCGAGGGCGTGACGACGCTGCCGCCAGTTGCGCCCGGCGCGTACTACAACCCGCAACGCTCGGGCCACGGCATCTTCGTGAGCCAGGCCTCGGGCCAGCAGGCGCTCGACTGGTATACGTATCTCGAGGACGGCACGCCCACCTGGTACATAGCGCAGGGCGCGTTGCCGGTTCCCGCGTTCGGCGTGTGGGACGCGCCGCTGTACCGCACGACCTGGGACGGCACGAAAGTGAACTCGCGCACCATCGTCGGCGATGCGACACTGACGCCGATCAACGCGACCGACCTGATCTTTTCGTGGCATCTCGACAGTCAGTCGGGCAGCGAGCGCTTCACGCGCCTCGGCGCGGGGGAGTGTCCATCGTTCAACGGCGCGGCGACGAATTTCAACGGCGCCTGGTATGCGCCGACGCAGTCCGGCTACGGCATGGACGTCGTCGCGCTGACGGACCTGCAATTCGCCGCGTTCTATTTCTATGACAACCTCGGCATCGCGCGCTGGGGCAGCGGCTCGGCTGCACCGTTCGCCGCGGGCAGCGTGATCGCGCTGAACCAGAACCAGGGGTTCTGTCCGGTCTGCGACTACGTCGCGGTCACGACGCAGTCACTCGGGTCGCTGACGATCAACTATGCGAGCGCTAGCGCAGGGACTTTCGCGAGTACGCTCGTTCTGAAAAATCCCGCGAGCGGCCAATGGAACATCAGCCAGACGATGTCGCGACTGACGGGCTCGCCAGCCTGCGTCCAATGACACGCACTCGGATTCAGTAAAGGACGGCCAGGCGCGCGTCGATCAGGGCGTCGGCGCGCGCGAGGTCGATGTCCTCGATGCGTGACTTGCCCGCGGTGAGTTCACGCAGGATCGCCGCCTGGATCTCGCCACGCTCGAACGCTACCGAATACGGCAGCCGCGTGAACGTGACCATCCAGTAGCGCGGCACGAAGCGCGCGGGATGGCGCGCCGCGAGCACGCGTTCGAGCGCGCGCATCAGCAGGAAGTCGGCGTCGTCGACGCGATCGCGCATCTCGACGTAGTTCTCGAGCGCCATCGCAGCGATCGCGTCCGCGTTCGGCTTGCGCCGCTGCTCGAACTCGGCGAAGACGCTCGCGAAATCCGCGTGCTCACCTTCGAGAAGCTGCGCGAGCTCGGCTGCATCCTCGAACCCGCAGTTCATTCCCTGGCCGTGGAACGGGACGATCGCATGCGCCGCGTCGCCGACGAGCAGCGCGCGGCCGCCGAGGTGCCAGCGGTCGAGATAGAGCGTGCCGAGCAGGCCCGTCGGGTTGTGATCGAAGTCCTGCTGCAGTTCGGGAATCAGGGCGAGCGCATCGGCGAATTCGCGCGCGAACAGCGCGCTCGCGTCCGCGCCGGAACGCACCGTGGCGAAACTCGGTGAGTTGCCCTCGGCGGCGGAATGGTTCGGCATGAACAGCGTCACGGTGAAGCTGCCTTCCGCGTTCGGCAGCGCGATGCACATGAAGTTTCCGCGCGGCCAGATATGCAGCGCGTTCGGCTCCATCGCGAATTTGTGCGCGCCGCTGCGCGCGGGGATCTCGAGTTCCTTGTAAGCGTGGTCGAGCGGCTCGAAACGATCGCCGAGCGCGGCGCTGCGTGCCATCGCTTCGCGCAGCGCCGATCCCGCGCCGTCGGCACCGATGATGTGCTGCGCGGAGTGCGAATGCAGCAGCGCATCCGAATCGCTGCGGAAGTGCAGCTTCGAAGGATCGCAGGAATCGATCGACCAGTCCGCTGATTCGAGGCGACGATCGAACTCGATGTGCGCGCCGGCGGATTCGGCCGCGTCGAGCAACGCGATGTTGAGCGCACCTCGGCTGATCGACCAGATCACTTCGGTGTCGTCGCGACCGTAGCGCAGCAGGTCCGTATGGCCGTCAGGATAGTGAACCATGCGGCCGCGCATCATCACCGCGAGCGGCTGCAGCGTCTCGCTCAAGCCGGCGAGGCGCAGCCCATGCCAGCCACGTTCGGCGAGCGCGAGGTTGATCGAACGTCCACCGATGAAGCCATGCCTGCGAGGGTCTGGTCGCCGCTCGAAGACGCTGACCGCGAAGCCGCGCTGTGCGAGCAGCGTGGCCAGCAGTGCACCGACGAGACCCGCGCCGACGATCGTTATCCTGTTCATCGTCTCTCAATTATATTTTCGGACACAAGGAACAAAATGCCTCGTTTGGTGCACTCAAACAGGGTGGATTGGCGCGCTGCGAAGATGGCGACCGGGGCGTGGCGCGGTCCTGCTTTGAATGGATGGAGCTGTCGATGCTGGTCGCGCTGGTTCTGACGGTGTGGGTGCTGGGGACGTTTGCCGCGGCATGGTTCTATTCGCGGCAACGCGACAAGCTCTGAAGGCCGCCGTGCCACCGTCGCATCGCGCGTCGATCAATGGCGCAACGCGGCGTCGTCCCAGCCGGCCTTGGGCGCGAAGCGCTGGCCATATTTTTCCGCGAGAACCTCGAGCTGCGCCTTGACCTTGTCGGGACCTTCGCTGCGGATGTGCTGGATCGGGCCGCCGCGGAACGGCGCGAAACCGGTGCCGAAGATCACGCCCGCGTCGAGCAGGTCCGCGTCGTCGACGACGCCGTCGTGCAGGCACGCGACGGACTCGTTGAGCATCGGCAGGATCATGCGCTCGGTGATGTCGTCGGGCGCCTTGTAGTTCGGATCGACGTCGGGCTTGACCGGCTTGCCGTTCTCCCACTTGTAGAGACCCTCGCCGGTCTTCTTGCCCTTCTTGCCCTCGGCGATCAGCGCGTCGAATCCCGCGGGAATCTCGAGGCCGAGATATTCGCCGACCTCCTTGCCTACCGACGCGCACACGTCGAGTCCGACCGTGTCGGCGAGCTCGATCGGGCCCATTGGCATGCCGAACCTCTTCGCCGCCCGGTCGAGCACAGGCCCGGGCACGCCTTCGGAATACATGCGCATCGATTCGAGCAGGTACGGCATCAGGATGCGGTTGACGAGAAAGCCCGGCGTGCCCTTGACCGGAATAGGCAGCTTGTCGATCTTCTTGCAGAACGCGAGCGCGCGCGCTTCGTTCGCGGCATCGAGATGGTCCTGGCGCACGATCTCCACGAGCGGCATCTGCGCGACTGGATTGAAATAATGCAGGCCGAGGAAGCGTCCCTGCGAGACGACCGTCTTGCGCAATTCGTCGAGCGGAATGCTCGACGTGTTGGTCGCCAGCAGAGCCCCGGCCTTCATCGCGGGTTCGGTCGCACGATACAGCGCTTCCTTCGCCTCGAGGTTCTCGAAGATCGCCTCGATCACGAGATCGGCGTCGGCGATGCCCTTGCCTTCCACGTCGGCCTTGAGCCGCGCCAAAACCGGCGCGATCGCTTCGGGCGTCTTGAGCTTCTTCGCGAACATTTCCTGCGCGCGGTCGAGCGCGGGCTGGACGAACTTCATCTCGCGGTCCTGCAGCGTGACGTCGAAGCCGCGCAGCGCGCACCAGGCCGCGATATCGCCGCCCATCACGCCCGCGCCGACGACGTGCACCTTCGCGATGCCCGCGTCTCCGCTGCCCATCTTCTTGAGCCGGTCCTGCAGGAAGAACACGCGAATCAGGTTGCGCGCGGTCGGCGTCGTCGCGAGCTTGGCGACCGCGCGCGCCTCGAGCTTGAGGCGCTGCGTGATGCTCGCGCCGCCGCGGCGCCAGACTTCGATCAGCGCGAACGGCGCCGGGTACTGATCTGGTCGCACCTTCGCGGCGGTCTGCTTGCGCATGATCGGCGCGAGGATCTGGCGCACCGGCCACAGATTCGTCGCCCAGGCCTTCGCGCGCTGCTCGATCGAACGCGACCGCGGATGCGCGATCATCTCCTTGGCCGTGGCGACGAGCAGCTCGGGGGAAGCGAGCGCATCGACGACGCCGAGCGCCTTCGCGCTCTCGGCCGACAGCGTGCGGCCGGTCAGCATGAGCGGCAGCGCATCGGTCGCGCCGATCAGGCGCGGAAGGCGCGCGGTGCCGCCCCAGCCGGGGATGATGCCGATGTTGATCTCGGGCAGCCCGATGCGCGTCTTCGGGTCGCGCGACGCGACGCGATAGCGGCAGGCCAGCGCAATTTCCGTGCCGCCGCCCATGCAGAATCCGTGAATCGCAGCGACGGTTGGGCACCTTAGCCGCGCGATGCTCTGGAAGACGCGCTGGCCGTTCTCGATGTTCGCGAGGACGCGGCCCTGCTTCTCGAACAGCTCGAACTCGCGGATGTCAGCGCCGGCGATGAAGCCGTCGGCCTTGCCCGAGCGGATGACCAACCCTTGCGGCGGCTCGAACGACAACCGCTCCGTTATTTGCGCCAGTTCGTCGAGGACGTCGCGGTTGAATGCATTGACCGAGGCGTCGGCACGGTCGAACGTGAGCACGAGGATGCCGTCGGCGCCGATGTCGGTTTTCCAGTGGGCGAAGCGTAGACCTTCAAACATGATGCGAACCCATCGCTGGCGAAAAGGGGCACTGCCGACCGACGCGCAGCCCGGGCGTATCTGAAGGCTCGCTGCGCGGCAGCCGTGCTCGCGCATGGCGAGTGCAGGAACCAAGTGTACACGGCGCTGTCAGAGCATAGCCCCGGATCATGGCGGCGCGCGACGCCGAACTTGCCCACTACGCAGGCGGTTCGGTGCGAAAGCCTGTTCCGGCAACGTATTCAAGGGGTTTTCGGCGCCTATAATCGGTGTGGGCAATGCGCACGGGCAATCGCGGGCGCGTTGATTCGCGGACGGACGCCCGCATGTCGCTAGCAAGCGAATTGCGCAGCACGCGATCGCGGTCGGTTTGGTCCACGATGGCGCAGTCCGGACGTGGTGCGGGGATCCTTGCCAATTCAACAGCAACGCGGAACTATCTATGTCGGCACAGGGTCTAGCCACCGAGTTCGATCGGGTCGCAAATCAAGGGAGCGAGGCCCGGATGGGCGAATCAGACTTGGATCGGGCGCTCGTGGAGCGGGTCCAGAAAGGAGACAAGCGCGCGTTCGACCTGCTGATACGCAAGTACCAGCACAAGCTCGTGAGCGTGATATCTCGCTATATCTCCGACTGGAGCGAATGTCAGGACGTTGCGCAGGAGACCTTCATCCGCGCCTACCGCGCGATCGGGAATTTCCGCGGCGACAGCCAGTTCTACACGTGGATTTACAAGATCGCCATCAATACGGCGAAAAACCACCTCGTGGCTCAGGGCCGCCGGCCTCCGAAAGACGACATCTCGGTCGACGACGCGGTGCTGCTCGACGGCGGCGCCTGGCTCACGGAGCGTGCGACGCCGGAACACGAACTTTTGCGTCAGGAAATTGAACAAACCGTCTTCGACACTGTCGAACAGTTACCTGAAGAACTGAAAACCGCAATCACGCTGCGCGAGGTGGACGGACTGAGTTACGAGGAGATCGCGGAAAAGATGGGGTGTCCCATCGGCACGGTGCGCTCGCGCATCTTCCGTGCGCGCGATGCGATCGACCAGAAACTCCGTCCGCTGCTCGGCGACTCACAAGGCAACGATCATGACTGATCAAACGAAGCAAATTCTCATCGCGGGCCGCGCCGAGCAGTTCGGCGAACAGCTGTCGGCGCTCATGGATGGCGAGCTGGCGCACGATCAGGTGCGCTTCCTGCTGCGCAGCGTCGAGGCCGAATCCGACCTCGCGCGGCGCTGGTCGAGTTACCACGTCATCAGCGCGACGCTGCGGCGCGAAGTCGTCGCGTTGCCACTGCGCGCCGATTTCACGAAAGCGGTGCTCGGACGCATCGAGGCAGGCGACGGCAACTTGCAGGTCGGCGTTCGTCGAGGGCATGGCGCCGCGCGCTGGCTCGGCGGCGGCGCGATCGCGGCGGCGGTTGCGGTAGTCGCGCTCGTCGTGTCGGGTCCGGTAAGCGAGCGCGGTGCACCCGATGGCAACAAGACGATCGGGGCGATGGTCGCGCAGGGCGTGTCCGCCACCAAGCCGGCGGGACCCTACCTTCCACTGCTCGCTCCGCAGAGGGGGCATATGCTGCCGGTCGACGAGACCGTGCTGTCGAATCTCTATTCGCCCGACGGTGGAGTGCTGCAGCGGGACTATCTGTCGCAGGGAACCGAGCCTTACGTGCTCTACGTCAACCCGCAGACGCGGCGCGTCGAGGGACAAACGCCGTTCCCGGTGCAGAGCGGCGCCGCGCAGAAGTAGTCGATTTGCTGAATGCGGCCTGACAGGTCGTCACAATTGCGTTCCGACCCAGGAACCCCTTTCGCGATCGCGCTATCCAATAAGAATTCCGCGATCGCGCGAACAATTAATTCCGTGAGGTGGCAAAAATGCAGATAGTCAGCAAGATCGGTGCTTTCGTGGTGTTCGCAGTCGTCGCCGCTTCCGCGCATGCGGATCTGCCCGATTTCACCCAGCTCGTCGAAAAGAATGGACCATCCGTCGTCAACGTCACCGCCACTCAGGGCGGCGGCGACACGGCGACGCCGACCGACGACAGCGACGACCAGAGCGACGAGCAGCAGGACATGCCCGAAATCCTGCGCCGCTTTTTCGGCCCCGGCGGCCCGGGCGCCACGCCTGGTGCGCCTGGCGGCGGGCACCCGCGTATCGGCGGCGAGTCACTCGGCTCGGGCTTCATCATTTCCACCGACGGTTACATCCTCACCAACAACCACGTGGTGTCGGGAGCCGAGAAGGTAGTCGTGCGCCTGTCGGACCGCCGCGAGCTCGATGCGAAGGTCGTCGGCACCGATGACAAGTCGGACGTCGCGTTGCTCAAGGTCAACGCCACGGGCCTGCCGGCCGTCGCGATCGGCGACTCGTCGAAGCTCAAGCCCGGCCAATGGGTCGTCGCGATCGGCTCGCCGTTCGCGATGGATCACTCGGTCACCCACGGCGTCGTGAGCTATGTCGGTCGCAGCAGCCAGAGCGAGCGCTACGTGCCGTTCATCCAGACAGACGTGCCGATCAATCGCGGCAACTCCGGTGGTCCGCTGTTCAATCTCGACGGCCAGGTGGTTGGCATCAACTCGCAGATCTACTCCAACACCGGCGGATACATGGGCGTGTCGTTCTCGGTGCCAATCAACCTCGCGATGAACACGGTCGAGCAGCTCAAGGCGACGGGCCACGTCTCGCGCGGCATGATCGGCGTGACGATCCAGAACGTCTCGCGCGACATGGCGCAGACGCTTGGGTTGCCGCAGGTGCGCGGCGCGCTCGTCAATTCGGTGTCGCCGGCCGGCGCCGCCGACAAGGCGGGCGTGCGTGTGCAGGACGTGATCCTCACCTATAACGGGCAGGCGGTAGACCAGTCCTCCGACCTGCCGCTGCTCGTCGGCAGCGCGCGCGCCGGCGCGACCGCGCAGCTGCAGGTGTATCGCGACGGCAAGACCGT
>JBDTYX010000141.1:0-8528 GCA_040005435.1 Rudaea sp.
TCATGCCTTTTGCTTTCGCGATGCTGCTGTCGACGCTGTTCATGCCGGGCGGCGCACCCGCCGGCGGCTGGACGATGTACCCGCCGCTCGCGCTGCAGGGTGGCGCCTCCGTGGCGTTTCTCGTGTTCTCGGTGCACATGATGGGCATCAGCTCGATCATGGGTTCCATCAACATCATCGCGACGATCCTCAACATGCGCGCGCCGGGCGTCGATCTGCTCAAGATGCCGCTGTTCACCTGGACCTGGCTGATCACGGCGTTCCTGCTGATCGCGGTGATGCCGGTGCTCGCGGGCGCGGTGACGATGCTGCTCACCGACAAGTACTTCGGCACGAGCTTCTTCAACGCGGCCGGTGGCGGCGACCCGGTGATGTTCCAGCACATCTTCTGGTTCTTCGGCCACCCCGAGGTCTACATCATGATCCTGCCGGCGTTCGGCATCGTGTCGGAGATCATCCCGACCTTCAGCCGCAAGCCGTTGTTCGGTTACCAGGCGATGGTCTACGCGGTCGCGTCGATCGCGTTCCTGTCGTTCATCGTCTGGGGCCATCACATGTTCACGGTCGGCATGCCGCTCGGCGGCGAGCTGTTCTTCATGTACTCGACGATGCTGATCGCGATCCCGACCGGCGTGAAGGTGTTCAACTGGGTTTCGACGATGTGGCGTGGCTCGCTGACGTTCGAGACGCCGATGCTCTGGGCGATCGGCTTCGTCATCCTGTTCACGATTGGCGGCTTCTCGGGCCTCATGCTTGCGATCGTGCCGGCCGACTTCCAGTATCAGGACACCTACTTCGTCGTCGCCCACTTCCACTATGTGCTGGTCACTGGCGCGATCTTCTCGATCATCGCCGCGATCTACTACTGGTGGCCGAAGTGGACCGGCAGGATGTACAGCGAGCCGCTGGGCAAGTTTCATTTCTGGTGGACGATGGTGTTCGTCAACCTCACGTTCTTCCCGCAGCACTTCCTCGGCCTCGCCGGCATGCCGCGCCGCATCCCCGACTACAACGTCGCGTTCGCCGACTGGAACTTCATCAGCTCGATCGGCGCGTTCGGCATGTTTGTCACGCCATGGCTGATGATCTACATCTTCGCCACCTCGAAGAGGTCGGGCGCGCCCGCGACATCGCGGGTCTGGGAAGGCGCGGTAGGTCTCGAGTGGGAAGTGCCGTCGCCAGCGCCGTACCACACCTATGCGACGCCGCCGGACATCAAGCCGGGCATGCTCGCGCATGGCGACATCACGCATTGATCCGGTGCTGTCATCCGTGAACGCGATAATCAGGAAGCGGTCATCCTCGGCCGCACTTTACAGATGAAGCCGCTGCACACCCAATCCGATCTCACTGCGCGCCGTGCTGCCGCCCAGCGCACCGCGTGGATCGTTGCGGGGGTCGCAGCCGCGATTTTCATCCTGTTTTTCGTCGAGGCGCTGTCGCACTGATGAACGACGTTGACGGCAAGCGGCAGAGGGATATCAAACAACGCAACTGGCGCACGCTCAGGATCGCGTTGATCGTCTGCGTTGCGTCGTTCGTGTTCGGTTTCCGCGTGATGCCGCCGATCTACCGCATCGCCTGCGAGCACATCCTCGGTATCGGCGCCTGGACCAAGGCCAGCGACGGCAGCAAGGTCGCCGCGCTCGGTGAGGACGATTCGCGCTGGGTCGAAGTGCAGTTCGTCGGCAACGTGAACAGCGCGCTCAAGTGGCAATTCACGCCGGAGAAGGTGAGCATCAAGGTGCATCCCGGTGTGCTGACCGAAGCCTGGTTCGACGCGCGCAATCTCGCGCCGACTGCCATCGTCGGCAATGCCGTGCCGGGGATCGTGCCTCACGAAGCCTCGCTGTATTTCAACAAGACCGAATGCTTCTGCTTTACCGAGCAGACGCTGAATGCGGGGGAATCGCGGCGGATGCCGGTGAAATTCATCGTCGACCCCAAATTGCCCGCACAGATATCGCAGCTCACCCTCGCGTATACTTTCTACAACAACGAACTGGCTACCAAACGCCTTGCGGCGCAATCCGCAGGCACGATGCCGGCGTCGTGATTTTGCGATCGTCCCGATCGCGTGAATGAAAAACAGCGGTACTTGTGACCGCGCTTCTCAACAAGAGACGAATCACCATGGAACAAGCATCTGGCGGTTACTACGTTCCCCACGGCACCAAATGGCCGATCGTCGGTTCATTCGGCATGCTGTTCACGCTCGGCGGCGCCGCGCTCTGGCTCAACGAAATCATGGTCGGCAAGGCGATCATGGCGCTCGGCGTGGCAACGATCGTGTTCATGGTGTTCGGCTGGTTCCGCACCGTGATCCGTGAATCGGTCGGCGGCATGTTCAACAAGCAGGTCGACACGTCGTTCCGCATGGGGATGATCTGGTTCATCTTCTCCGAGGTGATGTTCTTCGCGGCGTTCTTCGGCGCGCTGTTCTACGCGCGCGCGCTGTCCGTACCGTGGATCGGCGGCGAGGGCGATGGCGCGCTGACCAACTTCTTCCTGTGGAACGGCTACGCGCCCGCGTGGCCGACCAACGGCCCGGGCACGATCGGTGGAACCTTCGAGACGATTCCCGCTTGGGGCGTGCCGCTGCTCAACACGCTGATCCTGCTCTCGTCGGGCGTCACGGTCACGATCGCCCATCATGCGCTGCGCGCTGGGCATCGCAAGAACCTGCTGGTCTTCCTCGGCCTGACCGTGCTGCTCGGCGCGTCGTTCCTGTGGTATCAGGCGCACGAATACATGGAGGCCTACAACGAACTCAACCTGACCCTCGGCAGTGGCGTCTACGGGTCGACCTTCTTCATGCTGACCGGCTTCCACGGCCTGCACGTGACGCTCGGCACGATCATGCTGATCGTGATCTGGCTGCGCTGCGCGCGCGGCCACTTCGACCGCGACCACCACTTTGGCTTCGAGGCGGTCGCTTGGTACTGGCACTTCGTCGACGTGGTCTGGCTCGGGCTGTTCCTGTTCGTCTACGTTCTGTAGACGGCCGGCGCAATCGCGACGGGGCACGCGCCTGCCGCGACCGCGCGGCGGGTGCCTGATCGCTCAGTGGCCGAGGTCATGCGGCTTGATGATGCCGAGCCAGATGCCGAGGATCACGAGCAGGATCAACAGCACCGACAGGCCGATGCGCCGGGTCAGCGCCTTTACAGTGCGGTCTGTCTGACCCTTGTCGGTCATCATGTAGTACAGCCCAGCACCGAGGTTGTAAACGATGACCACGAGAAACGCGACGATGATGAGCTTGGTCATGCTCGAAGCCGCTCCGGCAGCAGATATGGAAGAACGTGAAAAATTATAGCGCGCATCGGGCGTCGCGCCGCACGGCTTGCGCCGCGGCATGACGACGCGGCGTTGGCAGCGGCCCTCGTGGTTTGCGCTTGTTTTGACCGTGGCCGGTGTGATCTCGTTTGCGCGTCTCGGTTTATGGCAGCTCGAGCGTGCCGAAGAGGCACGCGGACTCGAAGCCACGTTCGCCGCCGCCGCCGCCGCGCCCGAGCGGACGCTCGAGAGTCTGGGCGAGCGGCTCGCGGCGCAGAGTTGGCCGCGCGTGCGCGTGCGCGGACATTTTGTCGCAGACCGCGGTTATCTGCGCGACGAGCAGGTGCGCCATGGCACACTGGGCATCGAGGCGTATGCGGTGTTCGCGCTCGACCCGGGCCAGGCCGCCGACCCCGCGAGCGTCGTGCTCGTCGACCGCGGCTGGATCGCGGCGACGGTCGCGGCGCGCGCAACCCAGCCGCTGCCCGCGCTGCCGACGGGCGACGTGGCGCTGGCCGGGATCTATGCGCCGTTCCCGGGCAGCGGGCTGCGGATGGGCGGCAACGCGTTGCCCGCGCAGGCGACTTGGCCGAAGCTGACGCTTGCGATCGAGCACGCCGAGATCGCCGCGGACCTCGGGCAGCCGCTGTTGCCGCGCGTGCTTCTGCTCGACGCAGACGCGGCATCCGGCTTCGCGCGCGGGTGGACGCCGACCGCGATGCCGCCCGAGCGGCATCTCGGCTATGCGGTCCAATGGTTCGCGTTCGCGCTCGCCGCGGTCGCCATTTTCGTGCTGCTGCATTTCAGAAGGCCCAGGTAATTGCGTCCTAATGACATGAACCCCGTCTCCGCCGCGGTCCGCCGCCGCAACCGCCTGATGCTCGTCGGCATCGCCGCGCTGTTCTTCGGTCCGCTGATCGTCGCCGCGGCGCTCGCCTGGAGCGGCTGGCGTCCGGCCGGAACGAAGGCCTATGGCACGCTGATCGACCCGCCGCGCGACGTGAGCGCGGTAACGGTGAGACTCGCGGATGGCACCGCGTTCGTCTGGCGCGATGTGCAGTGGCAATGGACGCTGCTCGCGCTGCCCGGGCCGACCTGCGCGCAGAAATGCCGCGCGGCGCTCGACGACGTCTTGCGCATGCGCGCGACGCTCGGGCGCAACGCGAGCCGGCTGCGCGTGCTCTATCTCGGCGCGCCGCTGTCCGACGACGTGCTCGCTGCGCTCAAGCCGTTGCAGCAGGGCAGCGGCGACGCGGCCGCCTTCGCCGGCCTGCACGCGCAGGGAGACGACAGCCTCGCGCTCGCGCTGGTCGATCCGGGTGGATTGCTGATGATGTCCTATGCCGCCGGCTACGACGTCGGCGGCGTGCGTCGCGACCTGCCCAAGGTGATCAACTGAACGCGAACATTCCCTTCGATCGGCTGCGCGGGCTCGCATGGCTTGCCTGGTTGGCTGCCGCATTCGCGCTGCTCGTGATCGTGTTCGGCGCGTTCGTGCGCCTGTCCAACGCGGGACTGTCGTGCCCCGACTGGCCCACCTGCTACGGCCAGATCACCTGGCCGACGCACGCGTCCGACATCGCGTCGGCGAATGCGGCTTTCCCCGATCGTCCGGTTGAGTCCGACAAGGCGTGGCGCGAGCAGGTGCACCGCATCCTCGTCGGCGGACTCGGCATCCTCACGTTCGCGCTCGCGGGCTGGGCGGGCTGGCGGCGCCGCGACCTCGGCGCGCTCGCGTGGGTGCCGATCGCGGCGGCCGGGCTGATCTTCTTCCAGGCCGCGCTCGGCGCGTGGACCGTGAGCATGAAACTGCTGCCCGCGGTCGTCACCGCGCACCTGCTCGGCGGCATCGGCATGTTCGCGCTGCTGGCCTACACCGCGCTGCGGCTGAGCGTCGCGCCCGCGGGCAGCGCTGCGGGCATTTCCGCGGTCGAAAAGACGCGGCTGCGCAGACTCGTCGGCCTCGGCCTCGGCCTCGTCGCGACGCAGATCGCGCTCGGCGGCTGGACCTCTACCAACTATGCCGCGCTGTCCTGCGGCCTCGACTTCCCAGGCTGCCTCGGCGAGGCCTGGCCGCGCGCGGATTTCCGCGAGGCGTTCGTTCTCTGGCGCGGCGTCGGCGTCAACTACGAGGGCGGCGTGCTCGATGGCTCGGCGCGCATCGCGATCCAGCTCGTGCATCGCATGGGCGCGCTCGTCGTATTCGGGTTTCTCGCAACGACGGTGATTGCGCGCGGCGTGCGCCACGCGCAGACACGCAACTACGCGCTGCTCGTCGCGGCCGCGCTGCTGCTGCAGGTCGCGCTCGGCATCGCCAACGTCAGGCTCGGCCTGCCGCTGCCGCTCGCGACCGCGCACAACGCGGGCGCGGCGCTGCTGCTGCTCGCGCTGCTCGCGCTGCTCGTGCGCGCGCGGCCCGCCGACGCCGGCGCCCCAACTTGGCGGCCCGCCTAGGTCGCCGAGTTGGGGCCGCCACCCGCGTGGCGAGCGAGATGCCGCCACCGCCACCACCGTTCCCTGCCCAATTTGTTCTTGCGTTACGCTACCCACCCATGCCGCCGATCGTTCTCCAATACCTAGAGCTCACGAAGCCGCGCGTCGTCGCGCTGATCGTGTTCACCGCGGTCATCGGGATGTTCCTCGCCGTGCCGGGCTGGCCGCCGCTGCGCGAATCCGTCGCAGGCTTCGCCGGCATCTGGCTCGCGGCGGCGTCCGCGGCGGCGATCAATCATCTGATTGACCAGCGCATCGACCGGGTGATGGCGCGCACCTCGAACCGTCCGCTCGCCACGGGTACGCTGACCTCCGCGCAGGTGCTGACGTTCGCAGTCGCGCTCGGCACGCTGTCGATGACGATCCTCATCGCGCTCGTCAACCCGCTGACCGCGGCGCTCACGTTCGCCTCGATGATCGGCTACGCGGTCGTGTACACGGCCTGGCTCAAGCGCGCGACGCCGCAGAACATCGTGATCGGCGGCGTCGCCGGTGCTGCGCCGCCGATGCTCGGCTGGACCGCGGTGACGGGCCACCTGCATCCGTACGCGCTGCTGCTCGTGCTGATCATCTTCGTCTGGACGCCGCCGCATTTCTGGGCGCTCGCGATCTTCCGCCGCGACGACTACTCGCGCGCGCAGGTGCCGATGCTGCCGGTCACCCACGGCGTCGTCTACACGCGCTGGCACGTGCTGTACTACACGATCCTGCTGCTGATCGTGAGCGTGCTGCCCTACCTCACGGGCATGAGCGGCCTGTTCTACCTCGGCGGCGCGCTCGTGCTCGGCGCGGGCTTCCTCTACTACGCGATCGTGCTGCTCGATCCGCCAGGCGAGATGTTCGCGATGAAGGTGTTCAACTACTCGATCATCTACCTGATGGCGCTGTTCGCGTTCCTGCTGGTCGACCACTACATCGACACGCCCATGCTGCATCGCACGGTGATGCAGCTCGAACGGATAGGCTAGAGCCGCGCCGAAACCGGGTAGCATCGCGACCATCCGCTTCTTCGAAAGGAGTCTCATGCACGCACGCGCGCCCGACCGTCGCATCCACCGGGTTACGATCGCGCTAGGCGCGACGTTCGCCTTCCTGATCGCGGGACCCGCGCGCGCCGCGCCGGATTCTGGCTATGCGGTGCAGCTGCCGACGAGTGCAGCGAAGACCGCGCAGCAGGGTCGCCTGATGCTGCTGTTCTCGAACGATTTCGGCGACGAGCCGCGCAACCAGGTCGACCATACGATCAAGACGCAGGCCGCGTTCGGCATGGACGTGAAGGACTGGAAACCCGGCGCGACGGTCGCGATCGATCGCGCATCGGACGGCTATCCGGTCGCGGCGATCGCGGAACTCAAGCCGGGCACTTACAACGTGCAGGCATTGCTCAACCGCTACGAGACCTTCCACCTCGCGGACGGACGCACGCTCGCGCTGCCGCCCGATCAGGGCGAGGGCCAGCACTGGAACATCAAGCCCGGGAATTTCTATTCGAAGCCCCGCAAAGTCACGATCGGCCCAGGCGGTCGGGTTGACGACGGCGCGGCGCTGACGCTCGCGCTCGACCAGACGATCGCGCCGATCAAGCCGCCCGGGGACACGAAGTACATCCGCCACATCCGTATCCAGAGCGCGCTTCTGTCGAAGTTCTGGGGACGGCCGATGTTCGTCTCGGCGGCCGTCCTCGTGCCCGAAGGGTTCGACGAACACCCCAGGGCGAAGTTTCCGCTGGTCATCTTCCACGACCACTTCGTCGCCGACTTCGATGGTTTCCGCACCGAGCCGCCCGATCCGAACCTCAAGCCCGACTATAACGAGCGCTTCCATCTCGCGGGCTACAACCGCATCGAACAGGAAGAGGCCTACAAGTTCTATCAGGCCTGGAAGGGTGAGAAGTTTCCGCGCGTGCTGATCGTCAAGCTGCAGCACGCGAATCCCTACTACGACGATTCGTATGCGGTCGACTCGGCCAACGTCGGCCCGTACGGCAGCGCGATCGAGAAGGAGCTGATCCCCGCGATCGAGAGGAAGTTCCGCGCGCTCGGCACGGGCTGGTCGCGCTTCGTCTACGGCGGCTCGACCGGCGGCTGGGAGGCGCTCGCGGTGCAGATCTTCCATCCGGATTTCTACAACGGCGCGTTCGGCGCGTGCCCCGATCCCGTCGATTTCCACGCCTACACGCACATCAATCTGTACGACGACAAGAATGCGGTCTACATGGATGGTCCGAACAAACGCATCGCGCAGCCCGCGATGCGCGACTACCTCGGGCGCACGCTGTGGAGCATGCCCGATGCGATGGCCTATGAGCTCACACTCGGCAGCGGCGGACGCTCGACCGAGCAATGGGACATCTGGCAGGCGGTCTACTCGCCGGTCGGCGCGGATGGCTATCCGCAGCCGATCTTCGACAAGCGCACGGGCGCGATCGACCACGACGTCGCCAACTACTGGCGCGAACACTGGGATCTCACCGACTACCTCAAGCGCAACTGGAAGACGATCGGTGCGAAGCTCGCGGGCAAGCTGCATGTCTATGTCGGCCTCTCCGACAGCTACTTCCTCAACGATGCCGTGTACCGCATGCAGGATGCGCTCGAGAGCTTCCGCGATCCCGCGTACGGCGGCGAAGTCGCCTATGGCGCGCGCGACGAACACTGCTGGAACGGCGATCCGAACACGCCGAACGCCTATTCGCGCCTCCGCTACAACACGATGTTCCTGCCGAAGATCATCGAGCGCATCGAGAAGACCGCGCC
>JBDTYX010000142.1:0-8525 GCA_040005435.1 Rudaea sp.
GTTCGGCACCGGCGCGGTCAAGATCACGCCCGCGCACGACTTCAACGACTGGCAGATTGGCGCGCGCCACAAGCTCGTGCCGCTGACGATCCTGACCCTCGACGCGAAAATCATTGGTGCGCCCGGTGTGTTAGGTCAAGGCAAGGGCTACCCGCAAACTCAAGCATTCGACGCGGGCGTCGCTGCGGCCAATGCACTCGATTCGATTCCAGAGAAGTATCGCGGAATAGATCGCTTCGTCGCACGCAAGGCCATCGTCGCCGATTTGGAATCGCTGGGCCTGCTCGTCGAAACGAGGAAGCACAAGCTGCAGGTACCGATCAGCCAGCGCAGCGACGCGATCGTCGAGCCGATGCTGACCGATCAATGGTTTCTCGATCTGACTTCGGAAACGCGCGTCGACGGCAAGCAGGGCCCCGGCGGGCGCAAGGCGATCACCGAACCCGCGCTCGAAGCGGTGCGCGGTGGCGCGGTGAAGTTCGTGCCGGAGAACTGGAGCACGACTTATACACAGTGGCTCGACAACATTCAGGACTGGTGCGTGAGCCGCCAGCTCTGGTGGGGCCATCGCATCCCGGCCTGGTACGACGAGGCCGGCAACATCTTCGTCGGCGAGGACGAGGCCGACGCGCGCGCGCATGCGGGCACGCCGCCCGTGGGCGCGCTGCGCCAGGACGACGACGTGCTCGACACCTGGTTCTCGTCGGCGCTGTGGCCGTTCTCGACGATGGGCTGGCCCGCGCAAGGGCCGGTGCGCGAGGACGGCAAGGTCGTTGCCGACTGGACTACCGACCAGGCGTTCCTGCCGAGCGCGGTGCTCGTCACCGGCTTCGACATCATCTTCTTCTGGGTCGCGCGCATGGTCATGGCGACGCAGTACTTCGTCGGCCGCCGCGCCGACGGCAGCTACGAGCCCGGTCGCGAGAAACCGGCCGATCGCGTTCCGTTCCGCGAGGTCTACATCAACGCGATCGTGCGCGATGCGGAAGGCCAGAAGATGTCGAAGTCGAAGGGCAACACGATCGATCCGCTCGACCTGATCGACGGCGTCACGCTCGACGAACTCGTGCGCAAATCGACCGCATCGCTGCTGATTCCACAGGTACGCGAGAAGGTCGAGAAGCGCATCCGCAAGGACTATCCCGACGGCATCGCCGCGGTCGGCGCCGATGCGCTGCGCTTCACGTTCGCCGCGCTCGCGACCTACGGCCGCACAATCAACTTCGACATGAAGCGCGCCGAGGGCTATCGCCACTTCTGCAACAAGCTGTGGAACGCCGCGCGCTTCGTGCTGATGAACTGCGAGGGTTTCAGCGTTCCGGCGCAGGCGCGCCCCGCGCTCGCGACCGAGGCCGAGCGATGGATCGTCTCACGGCTCGCGGCGATGCTCGCCGACGTCGAAAGCCAGTTCGCGCTCTACCGTTTCGACCTCGCCGCGCAGGCGCTGTACGAATTCGTCTGGAACGAATACTGCGACTGGTTCCTCGAGTTCGCCAAACCCGCGCTCTCGGGCGAGGATGCGGCGGCCGCGCAATCGACGAGGCACACGCTCGTGTTCGTGCTCGAGGCGGTGTTGCGCGCGCTGCATCCGATCACGCCGTTCATCACCGAGGAGATCTGGCAGACGGTCGCGCCGCTGCTCGGCCTGCGCGAGAACAGCATCACACGGCGCAGTTATCCGCGCGCCGCGGACCTGCCGCCCGACGACACCGCGGCGATCGCAGAGATCGAATGGCTGCGCGCGGTGCTCACCCAACTGCGTCGCATCCGCAGCGAGATGAACATCGCGCCGGCCAGGATGATCCCGCTGCTGTTCGTCAACGGCAATGCGGCCGATCGCGCGCGCGCGACGAAATTCGGCGCGCAGATCGCGTTCCTAGCGAAGACCGAATCGCAGCGCTGGCTCGACGCCGGCGAGACCGAGCCTGCCGCATCCGCGGCGCTCGTCGGCGAACTGAAACTGCTGATCCCGCTAGTCGGCCTGATCGACCTTGGCGCCGAAAAGCTGCGACTCGAAAAAGAAATAAAACGCCTGGACGGCGAGATCGCGAAATCCAGCGTCAAGCTCGCCAACTTCGGCGCTAAGACACCGCCCTCGGTGATCGAACAGGAGAATCTGCGGATCGCCGATTTCTCGCTGCAGGCAAGCGGCCTGCGCGAACAGTTGTCGCGGCTGTAAGTCCCGATCCGATGCGGTTGCGCATGCTGAAATGGTCGGCTGGCCTCGTCGCGGCGCTCGTGCTCTGCACGATCGTTTACGTCGCCGTATGGGGCAAAGACCTGTTGCGTGTCGCGACCGGCTCGGTGAGTCGCGCGCTTTGTGCCGCGGCGTTCGTTTCCGGGGTCGATCCCGATCGCTTGTACGCGGAAGAAGAGCGGCCGCAGCTGCGCGGGCTCGACCGCTTCCTGCGTTACACGATCGATCGGGAGCGCCGCGAGGTACGCGCCACAATCGCGGGTGCCTTCCGCTCGCGCGCCGTCTATCGGCCGGGCATCGGATGCCTCGTCATGCACGGCGACGACGTGCCCGAAGCGGCCGGGTTGCCGCCACCCGCGTTCGCCGACGCGTTTGCCGACCAGAACGTGGTCGAACCGACGGCCCCTGCGCTGCGCAGGGCGCTCGAAGATGCATTCGCCGAGCCGGAGCCCACGTACCGGCGCAACACCAAGGCATTCGTGGTGCTGCACGATGGCAAACTCATCGCCGAGCGCTATGCGCCGGGCTACGGCCCGGACACGCCGATCTGGGCGCATTCGATTTCCAAGTCCCTGACCAACGCACTCATAGGCATTCTCGTTCGCCAAGGCAAGCTGCGCGTCGACGCAGCCGCTGCGTTGCCTGAGTGGCGGCCTGCAGATGATCCGCGTCGCGCCGTCACGATCGAAGAGTTGCTGCGCATGACGAGCGGCTTGCCGTTCGACGACAACGACGACGTTATCAACCATCTGACCCGCATGCTTTTCCTCGAGCGCGATCTCGGGGCCTACGCAGCAGGCGTTCCGCTCGAACATCCGCCCGGGACGACCTGGAACTACAGCAACGTCGGCTTCCTGGTGCTCTCACGCCTCATCCGCGACGCTGCCGGGCACAGCGCGGTCGACACCGGGACATTCGTGCGGCGCGAGCTGTTCGCCCCGCTCGGCATGCGCACGGCGACGCTCGACTGCGATGCGGCGGGCACGCCGATCGGCTCGAGCAACTCTTACGCGTCGGCACGCGACTGGGCGCGCTTCGGCGAGCTCTATCTCGACGATGGTGTCGTTGATGGACGCCGCCTCCTCCCCGAAGGCTGGGTGGCGTTCAGTCGATCACAAACGTTGAACACCGGCTACGGCGCGGGCTTCTGGACCAATCTTGTTGACGGTACGGTAGCTGGGTGGAGTGCCCCGTGGGGCATGCCAACCCTGCCGAAAGACATGTTCTATGCGCGCGGTGCGCTGGGGCAATATATCGTGATCGTCCCGTCGGAGCGGCTCGTCGTCGTACGGCTCGGGCTCGGTTACGGCGGCGTCGAAAAGGCGATTGCGCAAATCATCACTGCGCTGCACGCGCAGGCTGCGGTCGACTGATGCGGTGCAGCGCGATTAGCCGGCGGCAGCTCAACCTCCATCCTGACTGGAATACGGAGTTCGCATGCGTTTTCTGATATCCACACTGATTTGCGTCGCATGGGCGACGAACGCGTCGGCTGACGAGAAGAAGGTCATCACCCACGAAGACCTGTGGCTGATGCCGCGGGTCGGCGCGCCCGCGACGAGTCCAGACGGCCGCTTCGCGGTCTTCAGCATCGTCGAGCCGAGCTACAAGAAAGACGAGACCGCGAGCCACCTGTGGATCGTACCGAGCGACGGCAGCGCGCCTGCGCGGCGCCTCACCGCGAGCAAGACGCCCGAGGCCGGCATCGCCTGGAGCGCCGATTCGCGGCGCATCGCGTTCTCGGCCAAACGTGGCGACGACAAGGTCGCGCAGATCTGGATCCTCGACCTCGCTCAGGGCGGGGAGGCGATCAAGGCGACGGCACTCTCGACCGGCGCGTCGGCGCCGGCTTTCTCGCCCGACGGCCGGCGCCTGCTGTTCGTGAGCGAGGTGTTCCCGGGCGCCAAGACCGAGGTGGACAATGAGCGCATCGCCAAGGAGCGCGAGGAGCGCAAGTACAGGGCGCGCGTCTATACCGGCTTTCCGGTGCGCAACTTCGACCACTGGATCGACGACAAGCGCCCGCACGTCTTCGTACAGACGATCGGCGTCAACGATCCGCGCGACCTGCTCGCGGGTTCGGCGCTCGCGCAGCTGCCCGGTTTCTCCGAACCCGAAGACAACGCCGCCGCTATCTGGACGCCCGACGGCGCCGCGATCGTGTTCGTCGCAAGCCGCAACCGCGATCGCGCCGCGTGGCAGTTCACGAATGCGGACCTTTTCCAGGTCGACCTCGTCGGCGGCGAGCCGAAGCGTCTCACCAACCGCGACTCGCTCGACGCGGGCGACAGCTTCGGCCGACCGCGGTTCGGCGCCGATGGCCGGACCCTGTACGCACTCGTGTCGCCGCAGGACGGGCACATCTACAACGCGGCGCGCCTCGCAGTCTTCGACTGGCCAGGCGCGAAGGCGCGCGCGCGCGTCGAGATCCCGGGCAGGCGCTCGATCGCGAGCTTCGCGCCCGCCGCGGATGGCAACGCGGTCTACCTCACTGCCGAAGAAGCGGGACAGGAAGGGCTCTATCGCGCGACGCGCGACGGCGGCGAGGCGAGACTCATCGCGGCGCCGCCGCGCGGCACGTTCGCGAATATCAGCGGCGCCGCGCATGCGAACGTCCTGATGGCGCAGTACGAGAGCGCGACACAGCCGCCCGAGATCGTGCGCCTCGACAATGCGGGCAAGGCCACGCGCGTGACCGCGTTTACGGACGCGCAGACCGCGCGCCTCGATCTCGCGCCGCTCGAACATTTTTCGTTCGCGAACGAACGCGGGCAGCGCATCGACAGTATGCTGCTGCGACCGCCGCATTTCGATCCCGCGAAGAAGTATCCGCTGCTCGTCGTGATGCATGGCGGCCCGTTCTCGCAATGGCGCGACCAATGGGTGCTGCGCTGGAACTACCACCTGCTCGCGGCGCCGGGCTACGTCGTACTGCTGACCAACTACGTGGGCTCGACCGGCTACGGCGAGGCGTTTTCGCAGGCGATCCAGGGCGATCCGCTCAAGGGACCGGGCGACGACATCAACGCCGCCGCGGACGAGGCGATCCGCAAATTCCCGTTCATCGATGCAAGCCGCCAGTGCGCCGCGGGCGCGAGCTACGGCGGGCATCTTTCGAACTGGATGCAGGCCTCGACGACGCGCTATCGCTGCCTCGTGAGCCACGCGGGCCTCGTCAACCTCGAATCGCAATGGGGCACGTCGGACACGATCTACGGACGCGAGATCGGCAACGGCGGCCCGGTGTGGGAGCAGGGCAAGATCTGGCGCGAGCAGAATCCGATCCGGTATGCGGCGAGTTTCAAGACCCCCGTGCTGATCAGCGGCGGCGAACGCGACTTTCGCGTGCCGATCAACAACGATCTTGAGTACTGGTCGGCGCTGCAGCGCCAGCGCGTCGAGAGTCGCCTGATCGTGTTTCCCGACGAGAACCACTGGGTGCTCAAGCCCGCGAACAGCCGCTTCTGGTATGCCGAGGTGCAAGCCTGGCTCGCGCGCTGGCTCAAGGACGAAAAGCCTGCAGCGCCAAATGCGGCCCGGGCCGCCGCGGAATAGCGTGTCCGCCACCACGCGTTGCGCCGCTGCGCGCTGACCCGTGGCGATCAGCGAGATCGGGATTCTCCGGCATCTGCGAGCACCACCCTCACCCGGCGCTGCGCGCCGACCTCTCCCGCCTGCGGGAGACGTGAGCTTTCCCGCGCTTCTCACCGCCCCACTCCCGCGAGCGGGAGAGGGCTGGGGTAATGGTGGCAACCATTAAGAAGTGAGCTCATGCGCTGAGTGCTGATGCCGACGCCCCTCGCCCGCGCCTCCTTTCCGCTGCTACGCAAACCTCTTTCGGCCAGCGCGAGAGGTGAGCTTTCGTGCGCTTCTCACGGCCCCGTCTCCTGCGGGCGGGTGCGGGTCACGGTGGCACCACTGATGAGCTCTGGCGCTGAGTGCCTGCCGCCTCCCCCTCACCGGCGCATCCGTCCACTTCGCGCCAACCTCCTTCGGTCAGCGAGGGACGCGAGAGATTATTCCGGCGGCAGCAGTTCCATCGCCATCACGATCGCGTCCTCGCGGCCATGCTTGGCCGGATAGTAGTTCGGACGCGTGCCGATCTCATTGAAGCCGAGCGTCGCGTAGAGGCCGAGCGCGGCGGGATTCGACGGCCGCACCTCGAGGAAGAGGCGCTGCACGCGATGCCAGCGCGCGATCTCGATCATGCGCGCGACCATGTGCCGACCGTAGCCCTTGTTCTGCAGCGCAGGCGTGATGCACGCGTTGAGCAGATGCGCCTCGCCCGCCGCGATCGAGAGGATGCCGTAGCCGATGACGTCACGCGCGAGGCGCAGCGCCCAGCATTCGTAACCGGCGCGCAGGCAGTCGCGGAAGATGCCGAGCGTCCACGGAAAATCGTAGGCCGCCGTCTCGATCGTGACGATCTCGTCGAGATCGTCGGGCTGCATCGGGCGCAGCTCGGGACGCGCCTCGCTGAGCATCGCCACCATCAGGCAGACTCCCGCAAAGCGCGCGCGATCGGCTTGAGCGCCTGCCAGAGTCCGCGCTTGCCGCTGCCGTCGGCGGGCAGCGCGTCGGGCTCGCCGATCACCGCGATCACGGCGGCTCTCTGCTGCGTCGTCGGCAGCTGCGCGCCGAGCGCGTGGGCCATCGCATTGCCGAGAACGAGATACGCCGGTACGTGCGGCGGCGCGGTTACGTCGCCGCGAGCGTCAGCCTCGCACCAGACGATCGACGCCGCGCTCGTGCCGAGCGCGCGCGGCAGCTGCGCCACCATGCGCGCCGTGCGTGCATCGGCGCGGTGGCCCTGTGCGCAGACGATCAAGACGCGCGGCGCCGCCGCATGCGGCGCGGAAGCGTCCGTCGTGGATATTGCCGGTGCGCTCAGGTCGGTCGCGGCGGCCGCTGGCGTGCCTGCGCGATCCGTCGGCAACGAGCGCTCGCCGCTGCCGCGCAGGCGCAGCACCTCGATGCCCATCGCCGCGAGCACCTGCGAGCGCCCGGGTTCAGCCATCGCGTCCGCCCTGCAGCGCGACGAAATCGGCTTCGAACTTTGCGAGCGACGCGTCGACCGCGGCCGCGAAAGCCGTCACCGTCGCCGCCATCGAGTCGTCCGCGGCGGCCTGTTCGGATGCATAGCGCTGCTCGAGCAACGGCTCGCCGCTGCCCTGCTCGACGCGCATCTCGAACGCGACAGACGCCTTCGCGCCCCCGGTCTCGAGCTTGACCCGCTCGTAGCGCAGGATGCGGCCCTGCACGCGCAGCGCCGGCACGCTCGCCGGCAGATGGTCGGACACGAGCGGCGAGATGCCACTTTCGCGCAGGCGAATGGTGAGTCGTTCCTGCAGCGCTCGCGACGGCGGATCGGTCCACAACTGATAGTGGTACGCGCGCAGCGCGCCCGCGTCGGGCGTCGTCGCATACAGCACGGCCTGTTCGGCATACAGTCCCTCGGCGCGGAACGTCTCGACCTCGATCGGCAGCACCGAGATCGGCTTCGCGGCAGGCTCGCGCGCCGCGGCGGGCGGCAGGCGGTAGTAGGTCACGTCCGGGACGCTCGGCGGCGAGCACGCGGCTAGCGGCAGCAGCGTCGCGAGGAGCAGCGGCAGTCTCAAACGCATCATTTCGGCTCTTCCTCGACCTTGTCGCGCTTCGGCGCGATCAGCAGGCGGTTCGGATTCATGCGCACTTCGCGCGCGAACTCGTCGAAGTTGCGCGCGGCTACCTCGAGGTGCTGGCTGATCGAGTCGATGCGCCCTGACAGTGCGGACATGACGGCGCGCAGGTCATCCACCGAATCGCGAATCCCCGGCTGATTCTCGCGAACGACGCTGTCGATGCGCACGATCGCCTTGTTGAGCTGGTCTTGCGTCGCGCGCAGATCGTGGGACAGATCGCGTACGTTGCCGAGGATCGTGCCGATCGCGGCGCGGTTCTGCGGCTTCAGCAGGTCGTTGACTGAGTCGGAGGCGACGTTGAGCCGCAGCAGCAGTTGATGCGACTGCTCGACGAGTTCGGGCGTGTTCTTGTCGATCACGCCCGCGATCGAGTCGACGTGCTGGGCGAGGTTCTTGATCAGCGGTGCAATCTGGTCGCGGGTCAACTCGCTGAGCTGTTGGGCGAGCTCGTTCATCGACGCGAACAGGTCGGCGCTCTCCATGCCCGCGAGCTCGCTGCCCGGAACTGCGACGTCGCTGCTCGCGCCTTCGCTGATGCCGATCGCCACGTCAGCGAGGAGGCCCGTCGAGGTAAGGCGTGCGACGCTGTCCTTCGGGATCGGCCAGTCGCGGCGCACCGCGAGCGTGACCTTGTAGCGCGTGCCCGA
>JBDTYX010000352.1:0-2546 GCA_040005435.1 Rudaea sp.
TCGCTGACCGCGTTGCGCGCGGCGCGATTGAGCTGGCGATTGATCGCCCGCGCGCCTCCGGCATGCAGGCCGGGCGTGTCGAGCAGCAGGATCTGTCCGTGTTCGCGCGTGACGATGCCGAGGATGCGGTGCCGCGTAGTCTGCGGCTTCGGTCCCATGATGCTGAGACGGACGCCGACGAGCGCATTGACGAGGGTCGACTTGCCGACGTTGGGCCGCCCGACGATCGCAGCGGTGCCGCAGCGGAATTCGACCGTCGTGTCGGTGGCGCTCATGCGCGCGCAACGGCGGACAAAGCCTGCAACGCAGACAGCGCATCACCGGCGGCAGCCTGCTCCGCGACGCGCCGGCTGCCGCCGCTGCCATGCCCACGCACTTCTCCGCCGCCGATGCTGCATTCGACCTCGAACACCTTGGCGTGATCCGCGCCCGAACTCGCGACGAGTTCGTAGACGGGCAGAGGCTTGCCGCGTGCCTGCAGCCATTCCTGCAAGCGCGTCTTCGGGTCCTTGTCGTCGTTTGCGGCCGCGGCGGCTAGGCGCGGCTCGACGAGTTCACGGACCTGCGCGCGGCATGCCTGCCAACCGCCGTCGAAGTAGATCGCCGCGATCAGCGCCTCGAAGGCATCGGCCAGGATCGAGTCGCGGCGGAACCCGCCACTCTTCAGTTCACCGGGACCAAGGCGCAGATCGTCGCCGAGCGCAAGGCCCCGCGCGATGTCGGCCAGCGCGGGCTCGCTTACGAGCCGCGCGCGCAGTCGTGTCAGCTCACCTTCGTCGGCCTTCGGAAACTTCTCGAACAGCAGCTCCGCGACGAACACATTGACCAGGGCGTCGCCGAAGAATTCCAGGCGTTCATTGTTCTCGGCTCCGACGCTGCGATGGCTCAGCGCGCGGTCGCGTAGCGCGCTGTCCCTGAATGCGTAGCCGATCTGGCTCAATCAATAACCCGTGCCGCTGCGCATCAGATCTTCGCTATGGTCGAAATGCGCCATCAACGAAATATTGTAAAGAAACGGCATGACCTTGTCATAGGTTATGTGCAGGCGTCGCGCGCCGTTGGCGGTCTCGAGTTTGACTCCTCCGGGGGGAACCGTGGCCTCGTCGACATACTGGACGCTATAGTTGAGATCGAGCTCTCGGCGAATATTTTCAAGTGTCATCTCGGCGGCATTGGGCTTGTCCGCGACCGCCTTCATCGATTTGACCACACCGAAATATTCCGTGTAGGCCGGAATCAGCTTCATCGCGGCATAGGCGAAAAAGCCCAGAACCGCCATGACGATGACCATGCTGATCAGGGTAAGACCCGTCTGCCGTTTCAACGAACGCATATGCAACCCCTATTTGATCAAGGTACCCAAACGCTTGAAGTCGATGCCGTCATCCCAGTTCATCCAGATCATGAAGGCACGACCGACGAGATTTTCTTCAGGCACGAAGCCCCAGTAGCGGCTGTCCTCGCTATTGTCACGATTATCCCCCATTGCGAAATACTGTCCAGCGGGGACCTTCCACTCGCCTTCCTCGCCCGACCACGGCGCCTGCAGGATCTGATGGTGCACGTCGCCGAGGGCTTCCTCGCGCACCGCGGCGCCGGCCATCCGGCGGCCTTCCGAACCCTCGCCCATGAACGGGCCGACATAGTTCTGCACGATCTCGGTGCCGTTCACGTAGATCGTCTTGTTGTGGTAAGCGATCGTATCTCCGGGCAGGCCGATCACGCGCTTGATGTAGTTGGTCTTCGTCATCGGCACGAGGGGCTGGCTGCACGACTTCATGCTGCGCACCTCGTGGCCAGCCTGCACGCACTTGAAGCCGGGATAGATGAACACGAAAACGTCGCCCCGGTGCGGTTCGCCGACCGCCAGGAACTTCGTGTTGAGCACTGGCACCCGCAGGCCGTAAGCGAACTTGTTCACGAGCACGAAGTCGCCGACGAGCAACGTCGGCATCATCGATCCCGACGGGATCTTGAACGGCTCGGCGAGAAACGAACGAAACAGCAGCACGATCAGAATCACCGGGAAGAACGATCGCGCGTATTCGACGATCGCGGGCTCACGCAGCGCGTTGCTGACGCGTTCCTCGCGCTCGGCGGCGTTGCCACCGACGCCGGCGACCGCTTCAGCGCGAGCCACCCGCGCGCGGTGGAAAAACATCCGGTCTATGAGCCATATCACGCCGGTAACGGCGGTCAGCACGACCAGCAGCAGTGCGAAATCGAAATCCATCTTGTTGTCCCGCCGTCTTAGTGAATCAAATTCTATTCGATGCCTGTTCTACGCGCGCGGCCCTTCAGGGTTCGTCGCTGCGGGGCGATCCGGAGTGTACCCGGCGTCCGCGCCGCGGCGGCGTAGACCGGCGCATCCCGGGCCGCACATTCCGCGTGAGTAAGCGCCGAATGCACTATTTGTCCATCTGCAGGACGGCGAGGAACGCCTCCTGCGGGATCTCCACGTTGCCGACCTGCTTCATGCGCTTCTTGCCTGCCTTCTGCTTCTCGAGCAGCTTGCGCTTGCGCGATACGTCGCCGCCGTAGCACTT
>JBDTYX010000143.1:0-8460 GCA_040005435.1 Rudaea sp.
CGCAACGCGAGAAGCCGTGTCCGATGTGCACGTCGTTGCTGAGCGCGTGGGCGGGCGAGGCGCGCGACGTCGAACAGCGTGCCGCGCTCGCCGTCGTCGCACGCTCGCCGGTCGCGAAACTGCTCGCGTTCAAGCAGCAGCGCGGCTGGCGCGACCTAAAGGTGTACAGCGACTTGAACGAGAACTTCAGCCGCGACTATCACGGGGTCGTCGGCGACGACGACATACCGGCGCTCAACGTGTTCACGCGCCGCGACGGCACGATCCGCCATTTCTGGAGCGGCGAGATGACCGACAAGACCGCCGATCCCTGCCAGGACGCGCGCGGCGCACCCGACTTGATGCCGCTGTGGACGATCCTCGACGCGACGCCCGAGGGTCGCGGCGGCAGCTGGTATCCGAAACTCGAGTATCCCGCCTGACCGTTCTCTTTGGCTGACAAGAGCGGTCGACGAACGCGGCCCGGTGGCAGGCCTGGCTTGGAAAGCAGTGCCACCCTCATCCGGCCCTGCTGGCCACCTTCTCCCGCCAGCGGCAGAAGGGAAGAACGCTCCGCGCTGCACGTTCGCCCGTTGGGCACCTCTCCCGCTCGCGGGAGAGATCGACGAGCGCAGCTCGGCAGGTGAGGGTGAGCTGCGGGCATCCACTTGGGCAGGGCCTCACGCGAGACCAACTCCACGGGAAGAAGCGCTCAGGCCAGCAGCCCGCGACTTCGATGCCATTCCTCGAGCGATTCCTTCGGATAGCGCCGCACGTGCAGGTCGCTCTTGCCGCGCGGCACGTCGCACCAAGGCGCCTTGAAGTCGAGCATCATGTGCACGCGCTCGTGCGCCTTCGGCAGCGGCGTGTCGATCGCCGACGCGAACGGATGCACGAGATTGGGCCAGGCGGGATCGAATAGCCACAGGAAGCTGCCGCACTTCATGCAGAAGCTGCGCCGCCCGGTGCTCGTCGTCGTCTTGCCGTCTTCGCTGATCTTCGCGCGATAGACACCGATGTTTTTCTCGCCGCGGATCTTCAGCGTCTTCGCGAACGCGCCGAGGTTGATCGCGTAGCCGCCGCCGCCCGCGGTCTTGCGGCAGATCGAGCAGTAGCAGTGCAGGAAAGGCACGGGCGCGTACGCATCGCAAGAGAAGCGCACGGCGCCGCAACGGCAGGATCCTTCGAGCTTCATCTTCGGACTCTCTCGCGATGGAGGGGATTCGATTCTGCGGCGCGCGGGCGCCGCGATCAACGCCTCGGCTAGCGGTCTCGTTCAGCTGTCGCTTGCATGCCGATGGGATTGCCCGACGAAACCATCAGAGGAAGCGCTGCGGAATCGCCTCGGCGAATGGATAGAAATGGAAATACGCTCGGGCCTCGTCGAGCACACGCTCGACGCAGGGGCGCGCGACGAGACGGTCGAAGTAGGCGATCAGATGCTCGTGCTCGCGCGGAAACGCCTCGAGCGTGCTCGCGTAGAACAGCGCGGGCGCGGCGGCACAGTCGGCCATGCTGAAGGTTGCGCAGGCCGCCCACGGTGTCGTAGCCAGCTGGGCATCGAACAGCGTATAGGCGGTGCGGATCTTCGCGCGCTCGCGCGAGAGGTCGGCGCGCGCGCCGTGGATGCGATCGGCGACGATCGCCTGCATCGGCAGCTGCAACTGGTTGTCGCAGAAGCGCTCCCACTCGCGCACACGCAATGCATCCTCCCAGTCTGCCGGCAGCAGGCGTCCGCCGCCGGCGTGATGGTCGAGGTACTCGTTGATGATCGTGCTCTCGGCGACCGTGCGCTTGCGCGCGTGGTCGCGGATGACCGGAAACGTGCCGAACGGCCAGAGCGCCTCGAGTTCGGCGCGGTCGGCGGCGTTGCCTAGATCGATCAGGCGCTTCTCGAAAGGAAGCGCGAGTTCGTACAGCGCGATCAGCGTCTTGTGGCAGAACGAGGCGAGCGGATGGTAATACAGCGTCAATGACATGCGTGTCGGACCCTAACAGCCGGAGCGCGCCATTCTAGGGCCGTGCGTGCGATCGCGCATCGCGAGCGGTGGCGCCGAAGCCGAGCGAAGGCGCGGCAGGCCGAACGTGCTCAGTGCTTGAAATATCTCGGACCCGGCACGAAGATTCGAGCATGAAGACTCACGCGTCGATCGAAGACCCCGCCGCAGCGACCGGGACGCGCCTCGACGTATGGCTCTGGGCCACGCGCTTCTTCAAGACGCGCGCGTTGGCGAAGGTTGCGATAGAGGCGGGCCGCGTCGAGGTCAACGAGGTCGCCGGTAAGCCCGCGCGTCTCGTTCGAGTCGGCGATGCGCTGTGCGTCGTGCGTGGCCTCGATCGCTTCGAGGTCGCTGTCGTCGGCCTGATCGACAAGCGTGCGTCTGCGACGGTCGCGCAGCGCTGCTATCGCGAGAGCGAAGCGGGTCGCGTCGCGCGCGAGTCTTCGGCAGAGCAGCGCCGGCTCGCGGTCGCGGGCTACCAGAGGCCCGTGACCAAGCCCGACAAGCGCGCGCGCCGGCTGATCATCGCGCTTGGCGATATCGACGCGCTGTAGTTCATGCGCGGCCAGCGCGGTGATGATCGAGGCGATGCTCCAAGTCCGTCCAACGCCCGGTCGTCGCGCCGGACGCGATTGTGCGACGCGAGGCCGTGCTGTCGCGCGGCTCGGCTGCACATCGGGCACGGACCGCAGCGTCAGTAGCCCGCGGGCGGTTGCGTACGCGACAGCCCCGCGGGACGTCGGCGAAACGCGAGGCTGATGCGTGGCCCTACCGGCGTGCGCGATTTCGGGATGCCGTGATCGAGGTGCAGCTGCGTCGCATAGCTCATCACGAGCAGGCTGCCGGCTTCGAGGTCGAGATGCAGGTGGCGACGCGGCGCGGCCTTGCGCGTGATAGTCATGCGCCGCGTCGCGCCGAGGGACAGCAGCGCGATCGGAGCGCCCTCCTCGATCGAATGCAGCTTGTCGTTGTGTGGCGCGACGCTGTGGTTGCCGTCGCGGTAGAAGTTGAGTCCGACGCTCGAAAACGCGCAGCCGGCCAGCCTGGCGGCGATCGCGGACGCCCGCAGGAGCGCCTGCCTCGCTGCGTCGTCGTGCAGGCGGGCTTCGTCGCTTTCCACGCGGTCGAGTGCGAACCCTGCCATGAGCCGCGGCACAGCGACCTCGCGATCGTACATGCGCCGCCGCTCGCTCGCCCACGACACCGTCGCGCGCAGCGTCGCGAACCACGTATCGGCCAGCGCCGCGGACACGCACCCGGCGTGGTAATGAATCGTGCCCTCGGCGCCGTCCAGCAGCACATTCGAAGGCAGTGGCAACAGGGACGACATCGGCGATCGGCTGGGTGTTCTCGTGGCAGGAAATCGACATGGGGTCCGCGAGACCGCTTCTCCACGCATCCAGCGTAGCGATGCGCGCCACCATGCCGTCGTGCGTATATGCAGGATGCGTGTCGCAGACCGTGCGATTTGCGCAGGGCTGCGATCTGGGTCACCGCGTTTTGCGTGACGCAAGGGTTACTGGCACGTCGGTGTAGGGGTCCGAAAAGCCTTGCGGGACGCTAATCTGGCCGATTCCGCGTGCTACGCGGATCGCTGCGCGCGCAGATGGCACAAAGCTTGTAGTGCACTTGTCCGTGAGCATGCGCCTCGAGCGCACGACGTTCGAAGGAGAACACCATCAACTTGGGAGTAGACATGAAGACTATCGCGAAGATTGCCACCGGCGCCGTTTTGGTTCTTACCTTGAGCGCGTGCAACCAGGGTCCCGATCCGGCCAAGGTGCAGGCCGACATCTCGAAGGCACAGGCCGCCGGGCAGAAGAAGATCGCCGACGCGAAGGCCGACATGGACAAGGTGATGGCGTCGGTGCACAAGGATGCTGCGGTCGATCGCGCCGACGCGAAGGAAAGCGCCGCCAAGGCCACTGCGGCCGCGCCTGCCACCGATACGACCGCGGCCGACGCGGCAGCAGCGACGAAGAAGATCGCCGAGGCGCAATACAGCGTCGACGTCGCGACGGCCGAGGCCGAATACGGCACCGCGCTCGCGCGCTGCGAGAACAGCATGGGTGACGCGCAGAAGACCTGCAAGGACGCCGCGAAGGTCAAGTACGACGCCGATGTGAACACCGCAAAGAGCAAGCGCGACACGGCCAAGGCCGCCACTGCGTGATTCGATGAGCCCGACCGGCGGCGCGAGGTGACGTGATGCGACAACACATGCGGTACCGGCTCTGCGCCGGCATGTTGCTGTCGTCGACACTCCTCGCGCCGCCGCTGTCGGCTCAAGTCGCCGCACCGCCGCCCCCGCCCACAGCGCCAGCAAACCCCGCGCGGCCATTGCCGGCCAATCCGGTGCCGCCGATGCGGCGCAATCCCGTACCGCCCATGCAGGACACCCCGACGCCCGGCATGGCTGGCAATCCGACACCGGGCATGGCCGGCAATCCGGTCGGCGCGCCGCCCCTTGCCGCAACCGGGGCGCAGGCCGCGGTCGAGCGGCCGAGTTTCACCGCGATTTCGGCGGGCCAGCCCTACGTCCTGTCCGGTTCGCCACGCAGTCCAGCCTGGCTGCAGGCGAGCTTCGCGCGCTGCGACAGTAACCACGACGGTCGATTGAGCGCACTCGAATACGCACATTGCTCGCCCTGACGCGCCGGCAGCGAGCCTCGCGCCTTACTCGGTGAGCTTGATCAGGATATCCGCGTACCACGCGCAGTTGAGACCGAGCGCCTCGTCGATCTTGAGGTCGCGCGTGCCGACGTCGAAGCGCGACGAGTGCACGCCGAGCAGCACCCAGGGCAGCGCAACGCCTGCATCCTCGGGCTTCTGGCTACGCGCGACGACCGCGGCGCCGCTGATGCCGCGATGCGTGCGCGCGTCGGTGAGGAAGAACCCCTGGCCCTGGAAACGCATGCCGAATGACGAGGCCACGACCGACTGGCGCACGACAGGCAGGTGATGCAGCGTGTCGTGGAAGCCCAGCGGGAAGCCGACGATCAGCAGCAACGAGCCGACCTCGATGCCCGTGTGATTCATGTACAGGTGTTCCGGCGTGAACGCGGTGTACCAGGTCTGCGCAGGAAGCTTGTCGCGTTCGATTTCGATCACCGCGACGTCGATCTCGCCCGAGCCGTCCATGCCCTGACGCCAGATGCTCTTGCCATCGCGATACAGCGGAATAGAGAACGTCGCGAACGCGGCGAGGTTCTCGCCGTTCGTGTGCAGGTCGATTTCGATGCGGTCGGGAAAATGCTTGGCGGGCTCGTCGACGACGACGTGCCGGCTCGTCACGAGGAAGAGCCGGCGCGAATGTTCGAAGAA
The DNA here is from genome assembly GCA_040005435.1 of Rudaea sp. Classification (GTDB taxonomy): domain Bacteria; phylum Pseudomonadota; class Gammaproteobacteria; order Xanthomonadales; family Rhodanobacteraceae; genus Rudaea. The sequence continues at coordinate 5,304 of JBDTYX010000143.1, forward strand.
GAAACCCGTCGCACGGGTCAGGAGTTTCTGGGAATCGAAGGTCGAGATCTGCGTCGTCGCGAGAAGAAGTCCTTCGGTCATGGGTCCTGATTTCCGTGCGCCAAAGTTTGCCCTGCTCAGTGCGGACGCGTGGGCTCTGCGGTGACGCCGTTCGCCGCCGTCGCGGCCGATTTCTTGGCCGCCTTCGCCGGGCGCGCCTTCCTGCGCGACTTCGGAGTCCGCACGACATCATCGGCTTCCGTGTCGACGGTTTCAACCTGGGCGGCGCTGCGCAGCTTGCGCAGCGCGCGATACAGCACGTAACCGACGCCGATCGCGGCGCCCGCGATCAGTGCGTTGTTGCGCGTGAGGTAACGGCGATCAATGTCGAGTTTCGGGAGCGTCAGTGCGTTCGCGCGTGCCCTGAGCGCCCGCGCGTAGTCCGCGCCAGCGTGGTATTTGTCGAGCAGCGTTTCGGTATATTCGGACTTCGTCGTCGCGATGGAATCGCGCAGGTGATCGGTGGCGTCCCCGAGCCGCGAGACGGCCTCGCCGAGCTCGTCGCGCGCCGCGCCGAGATCGCGCCGCACGACCTTGCCCGATTTGCGCGCCTGGGTCTGGAAGTCGCCCTGCACGCGACGCAGCGCATGGCTCAGATGACGTGCGGCAGCGCTCACGGGGGCCAGAAGCGAATTGATCGTGTCCATGGGGATGTCCTTACAAAGTGTGTTTCGAGGCGGCGCCGCGGGCACGGGGCCACGCGGCGCGCGGTAACTTAACGTGCTTACAGCCCGCGACGACGGCCGGCGACCAGCGACACGATGAACAGCACGAGGAATACGAGGAAAAGGATCTTCGCGATGCCCGCGGACGCTCCCGCGATACCGCCGAAGCCGAGGACTGCCGCGATCAGAGCGACCACCAGGAATACAAGGGCGTAGTGCAGCATGAGAGTTCTCCAATGAGGTTTGGCGACGCGTTGGCAACCTTGAGTTGATCAATCGCGATATCACTATTCCAAGAGTCGTGCCAGCCGAATCTGTCGCGTAAATCATTGTTTATAAGCAATAAATACCTCGCCTCATAGCTCGCGCAACCTGCAGACTGCACGATGCCCGATCGGCGCCCTGCAGGCTGCACGGACTCACTCGACTCGCAACGTCTCGGCGGCGCGCGTCGCGACCCCTCCATCACCCAGCGACGCGCGTCGCGCGAGCGCGAACCGCAGTGCCACCCTCTCGCGTGGCGTGGTCTCGCCGCACGCCACGCCACGCGGCGCAACTCGACGTGTCACGAATGAATGCGGCATGCTAACGCCGCGTCGATCGCGTGGAGGAGGGCATGTGGTTCGTCTACCGCTTCACTGGCAACGATGCGCAGCGTGGCATCGGCCCGCCGTTCGAGGTGGCCGTGAGCACGTTCTCCGAGGAGGTGCGCACGCACTTCGGCGCGCAGGCCTTCTGCGTCGCCGCGAGCGCGCGTGCCACGGGCGGCGGCATCGAGATATGGTTTCGGCTGGCCCGGCCACCGGACGGCGACGCGTTCTGGGAGTCCAAGCTCAAGGCTCACGGTCTCAGCGCGAGACGCGTTGCGGCGCGCGCATGAGCGGCGCCCACGCCGCGCGCTGGTCGAGCGCGCGACCGACGGTCATGGACGCGGCGTTGCGTCAACCGCCGTCATGGGGGCAGGCGCGGCCAGTGGGACAAGTGCCGTGATCGGGACGATCGCCGCGAGCGTGATCGTGATCGCGATGCTCGCATGGGGCGGCGCCGCGTTGCGCTACAAGCTGTCGGAAAGCCGGGCCCTCGCGCGTGCAGGGGTCGTCGCGTGGCTCGCGTTCGGCATCGCGACGCTGCTCGCGCTCGGGTCCGCGGCGGCCGCGCCCGCGCTGTCCGTGTTCGCGCTCGCCAGCCTCTCGCTGCTCGTCTGGTGGTGGCGCCTGCGTCCGTCGAACGCGCGCATCTGGAACGATGACGTCGCGCGCACGACGACCGGCAAGGTCGAAGCGAGCCTGCTGACGATCGAAAACGTGCGCAACTTCGACTGGCGCAGCCGCAGCGAGTACACACAGCGTTGGGAGACGCGCACGTACGACCTCGACAAGCTGTGCTCGCTCGACATGCTGCTGTCGTACTGGGCGGGCCCCGCGATCGCGCATACGCTCGTGTCTTTCGGCTTCGAATCCGCGGCGGGCGCCGGCTTCGAGCACCTCGTGTTCACGGTCGAGATCCGCCGCCGCCGTGGCCAGCTGTTCTCCCAGATCGGCGGCTTCTTCAAGATGTACGAACTCAGCATCGTCGCCGCAACCGAGCGCGATGCGATCCGCGTGCGCACGAACGTGCGCGGCGAGGACGACCTTCTGTTCCGCGTGCGCATGGCGCGCCCGCAGATGCGCTCGCTGCTGCTCGCCTATATCGATGCCGCGAATGGGCTTGTCGACGCGCCGCGCTTCTACAACACAATCACCGCGAACTGCACGACGATCATCTATCAGATGGTCGCGCGTATCGTCGGCCGCCTGCCGCTGAACTACCGGCTGCTGCTGTCGGGCTACCTGCCCGAATACGTGTACGCGATCGGCGGCCTCGATGGGCGCCACACGGTGCCCGAGCTGCGTCGCCTCGGGCGCATCACCGAGCGCGCGCAACGCGCCGATGCGAGCGACGACTTCTCGGCCGCGATCCGCGCGGGCATCCCGTCGCTCGACGAGCCGCCCTGAGATGCGCGGCGCGGTCGTGCGCGCGAGAGGATCTCATGGCGGAAAGAAAGCACGGTTTCCAACCTAAGCGGCCGTACCTTAAGCATCTTGCGACGCAATGCGCAGCGAGCGCGTCTAGAGCTAACCGCGGCGAAGCCGCATCGCCTTTGTCGAGGGAGACTCATGGCAAACGTCTGCGCAGCGCCGTCCTCAGCGATCCTCGCCACGCTGGGATTCTCTATCTTCGTCGCCCTGTCGCTGCTGTCGATCGCGCCGCGTGCGCTCGCTGTGCCGTCAACGAAGTGCAACGCGGCGGAGTTTCGCCAATTCGATTTCTGGATCGGCGACTGGGATTCGTTCGACATCGACAACGGCAAGGAGTCGCCGCGCTCGGTCGCGCGCAACCACGTCGATTCGATCCTCGACGGCTGCGTGCTGCGCGAGGACTACGACCAGTTCGATGGCCTGCACGGCCAGAGC
>JBDTYX010000353.1:0-2528 GCA_040005435.1 Rudaea sp.
TCCACGTCGGCGACTGGTTCGGCTCGACCCACCACGAGGGCGCGCTGCCGCTCGCACCCGAGGTCGCCGCCTCGACGGTGCCGCTGATCTGCGTGCATGGCGCGGACGAAGGCGCCGACAGTTTCTGTCCCGGTCTCAAGGGCAAGCCGCGCGTGACGCTCGTCGAACTCCCGGGCGCGCATCACTACGACGGCGACTACGACGCACTCGGCGCTGCGATCGCGAGCAGCCTTCCAGCGCATGTGAGTCGTCCGTGAACATGCCGCACGCGTTGCAGCTATGGCAGTCGGCGCAGCAGTGCCTCGCGCGCGGCGACGCATCCGGCGCGCGCGAGCAGCTGCGCGCGCTGCTGCGTGTCGTGCCAGCGCACACGCATGCGCATCTGCTGCTGGGCGGCATCGCCCATGCGGAAGGCGACCTGCGCGCGGCCACGCAGCACGCGGTCGACGCCGCGCGCGCGCCGCCCGAAGATGCGGGAATGATCAGCAATATTGTCAATGCGCTTGTGCTGGTAGGCGAGATGACGCGCGCACGCGAATGCCTCGCGCTGCCGGCGATCGCGCGCTGCCGCGACGGCGCGGTGCTCGTGAGCCTCGCGAGCGCGCAGCAGATGCTCGGCGAACATCCGCAAGCCCTGGCTATGCTCGAGCGCGCTATCGCGGCGGGCCTCGATTCGCCGGATATCCGCTATCTGCGCGGCGTGCAGCTCATGTTCAACGGCCGCCTCGACGAGGCGGCGAGCGCGTTTGGTGATTGCCTGCGACAGCGCTCGGTGCACGGCCGCGCCGCGGTCGCGCTCGCGCGCTTGCGCAAGCAGACCCGTGAGGACAACCACGTCGCTTTTATCGACGCCCACATCGAACGCGTCGCGCGCGGCTCCGAGGATCACGGCGCATTCGAGTTTGCGCGCTACAAGGAGCTCGAGGACATCGGCGAACTCGATGCCGCCTGGAGCGCGCTCGAACGCGGCAACGCGATCATGGCCGCGCGGCTGCCGCAGGACGTGCGCGGCGACAGCGCGCTGATCGACGCCCTGATCGCGCGCTGCGACAGCGCATTCCTCGCGCCCGCGGACGAGGCGCATGATGGCCCGCAACCGATCTTCGTCGTCGGCATGCCGCGTTCGGGCACGACGGTGCTCGAGCGAATCCTCGGCAACCACTCGCAGATCACGTCAGCGGGCGAGCTCGGCGATTTCGCCCGGCAGCTGCGCTGGTCGGCAAACCGAGTGACGATGCTGCCGCTCGATCCCCAGATCATCGCGCGTGCGCCGGGGCTGGACTACTCCGAAATCGGCCGGCGCTACCTCGCGCAGACGCAGTGGCGTGCCGAGGGCAGGCGATTTTTCGTCGACAAGCTGCCGATCAACTACCTCAACGCGGGCTTCGTCCATCGCGCGCTGCCGCACGCGCGTATCCTGCACATGACGCGCGAAGCGATGGATGTCTGCTTCTCCAACTACCGCGCGTTTTTCGGCGAGGGTTATGCGTACAGCTACCGTTTCGATTCCCTCGTGGCGCAGTACACGAACTATCGTCGCCTGATGGCGCATTGGCACCGGATGCTGCCCGGGCGCATCCTCGACGTGTCCTACGAGACGCTCGTCGATGATCCCGAAGCGGCTGCCGCTGCGATCTTCGAATTCTGCGGCCTGCCTTTCGAGGCGGGCACCGGGGACCTGCGCCGCAACGTCGCTGCGACGGCGACGCTCAGCACGATGCAGGTGCGCGAAGGCATCCATCGACGCGGGCTCGGCGAGTGGCAGCGCTACGAGGAGCCGCTGTCGGCGCTGCAACAGCGCCTGCGCGACGCCGGCGTCGGCTAGCGTCCACGTGTCCCCTGCGCATATGGGTCGCCGCACGCCGCTGACGCACTTGACGATCGTGCGCCCCCCAGTCTTTGAATTCCACCGGCGAAACTGCGCGGCCGCTGGGCTGTTCGTGCTCTGCCTTGCGTACCCGCGAATCGCAAAAAAAAGGGCCGGCATCAAAGCCGGCCCTCGTCGATCGGAATCGCTTACGCAGATCAGTCTTTCTTGCCGCCACCGAAGTGGACGTTGAGTTCGAGCATGACCAGGCGACCGAACGAGTTGTAGTTGAACACGTTGTAGTACGGATACGCCGAGAACGTGCGGTCGAACGGCGGACGCGCGTTGAACACGTTGTTGCCGATCAGCGTCATCGCCGCGTCGTCGCTGAAGTTGTACTGCACGGTCGCGTTGTAGACCATCCACGGCGCGACCGTGTAGGAACCGTCGTAGCTCCAGGTCTTGCCGTAGCGCGTGCCGCGCACCGTCGAGCTCCACGGACCGATGTCCCAACTCAGCGTACCGGCGCCGATGCTCTTGAACTGGTTGTAATAGTTCGTGTCGCGCAGCAGGTCGTCCACCGGATCGGTCGGGAACGCACGGTAGTCGTGCTTGAGCGTCGTGTTGTAGTCGCCGGTGAGCGTGAATCGGCCGAAACGACCCGCGTCGAAGCGATACGACGCGTTGGCGATGATGCCCGACACCGTCTCGTCCGACACGT
>JBDTYX010000354.1:0-2515 GCA_040005435.1 Rudaea sp.
TCCAACCGCAACATCCTCGCCGACCAGATGGAGTTCCTCATCAACCATCTGCCGAAGAATCGGCGCAGCGCGTGAGCGCGTCGGGCGGCACCCGCGCGGCAACGCCGTAAGAAAGTCCGCGTCCGCGTGATTGTCTTGGCAAGCCGCCAAGATCACGCGCATGACCCATTCGACGACCACGACGACAAGACCGGCGCCCAACCCGGGCCGTCGCGTCTCCCAGCGGATCGACTCGCACTACCCGTCGCGGCGTCCCATCGCGCCCCAACGCGTACGCCAGCGCGACGCACTCCGCCGCGTCGCAACGTGGCATGTGCTGCCGCTGCTGCCGGGCATCGAGACGTTCTTCTGGGCAGGCCGCGCCGCGACGGCCATCGGCGCCGGCGCCTGGACATGCGTTGTTTCCGGTTGCGCCGTCCGCGAGTACCACGAATACCGGAATGAACACGCTCGGGCTCGTGGCACGATAGACCAGTCCGTAGATCCCGTAGATCCCGCCCCTTGAGGACGAGAAAAACGCCGGCGAGCGTGAGCAGCACGCGCCTGCCATGCAGATAGGGTGATGGCGCCTTCGAGATCGCGGCCGTGCTTGAGCGCGTTGCCGACCATCGAGAACGCGACGATGCGTGCGCCCTCGATCGGGCCGAGCAGGATCAAACCGATCACCCATGCGCTGGACCAGTGCCATTCGGTCGTCGGCGTCAGCGCGAGACACGCCAGCCCTGTCGCGGCAACGAGCGGGATCAGCAGCGGAGTGAGCATCGCGTTCAGGCGGCCACGCGAGTCGCTCACGTTCGGGCTCGAATCAATATCGGTCACCGATGCGGGCCTTCGAAGTCGTCATTTTATTGAGCGCTTCTCCAAAATCGGAGACTAGCGCGTTCGTCTATTCGCGCGGTAGAGGGCACCGTGAGCGCAGCAAAGGCCCGGCGGCCGGGTCACATTAGCGTCGCACACCGCGCATGTCACGTCAGGACTCGCTGCCGCGACGCCTGCGCCGTTGGCGCGCGCCGACCGCGGGTTCGACGGGTTCGCCGCGCAATTCACGCAGCCGGCGATCGGCAGCCTGAGCTTCTTCCGCCGCGGTCTGCGCGGACTTGCCCCGGAGAAAGTTCATCCAGCGACCGCCGAGCAGACGCCGGCCCGTCCGCAGGAAATGTCCCGTGTAGACGTGCGCAATGATGATCGCCTTGCCGATGAAGTAGACGATGGCGTAGCCGAGAAACACCGAACGCAGCAAGTCCAGAGTCGCACGGTCGAATGCCGGAATCGACACGACTTGACTCGCGTGCAGTGCGAATAGCAAACCGATCGTGACGATCACGACGATCGGCGTCGGATAGCACGCGAGGCCAAACCAGCTCTCGGCGTCGTCGGCGGCGGCATCGAGCTGCGCAGCGACGCGCCCGTGGTCGCCGCGGAAGAACACGAGGTTGATGACCGCATCGAGCACGACGATCAGCAGCGGCGGCAGGATGAACCGCCAGGTCTGCGCGTCCGCGAGCGCACCGAACAGGCGCCAGCCCATCGCCGCGAACGCCATCGCGAGGCAGATCGCGACGAGCGCGGCCATCGAGATCAGGAAGAAGCGCACCGCCTGGCGCGGGCTCGCGTACTCGCGATAGGTGTCGCGCAGGATGCTCAGCATGATGATTCGCACGAACTCGAGCGGAATCACAGCGACCAGCCCATCGAGCCATTCGCCCGATTCGGGGTCTTCCCAGCGCGGCTCGACCAGCAGGTAGATCAGCCCTGTGATCAGCACGGCGGGGATCAGCAGCGTCAACAGCATGCCCGGCCAGTCGGTGCCCTCGTCGGGCCCGGGTGGCCGCATGCCCGCTCCCGACCCGATTTCGTCAGCCTGAACGCCGTTTCTCGCCATTGGTGTGCTCCCCGAGGGGGTAGCTTGCTGCGCATCCCCCGATCAACGAAAATAGCTGATTGAATTGGATATTCCAATGATCGACTCGCAGCGCTATCCGCGCCTCTCGCGCATCGACTCGCCCGCAGACCTGCGTCGGTTCGATGAGGCGGAGTTGCCGGCGATCGCGCGCGAGTTGCGCGAATACCTGATTGAGTCGGTCGCGAGCGCGGGCGGCCACTTCGGCGCGGGTCTCGGCGTCGTCGAGTTGACGGTCGCGCTGCACTACCTCTACGACACGCCGGTCGACCGCCTCGTCTGGGATGTCGGTCACCAGTGCTATCCGCACAAGATCCTGACCGGACGCCGCGAGCGCATCTCCACGATCAAGCAGAAGGACGGTCTCGCGCCGTTCCCGCGCCGTGACGAGAGCGAGTACGACACGTTCGGGGTCGGCCACTCGTCGACGTCGATCTCGGCCGCGCTCGGCATGGCGATCGCCGCGCAGCACCGCAACGATCCGCGCAAGATCGTCGCGGTGATCGGAGACGGCGGACTCACCGGCGGCATGGCGTTCGAGGCGCTGCATCATGGCGGCGACGTCGACGCGGACCTGCTCGTGATCCTCAACGACAACCAGATGTCGATCAGCGA
>JBDTYX010000144.1:0-8379 GCA_040005435.1 Rudaea sp.
GGCCGACGAAGCTCCCTGCTACCCAGGCAGGAGACATTCCGACCGCGAGAAAGACATAGCTGAACCAGTGCAGGATCTCGAAGAAGTAGTTCGGGTGGCGCGAGTAGCGCCACAGCCCCGCCCGGCAGGTGCGGCCGCGGTTCGCGGAATCGGCGCGCCAACGCGCGAGCTGGCGATCCGCAATCGCCTCGCCGGTGAGGCTGCCGATGAATGTCGCCATCGCGAGCAGTTGCCATATTGACCAGTCGGGCGCCTGGTTTTGCGCCGCGATCAGGAACGGCACCGAGAAGATCGCCGTGAACAACGCCTGGGCGAGGAAGAACGCGAGAAACTTCATCTGGTCGCCGTGCCAGTACTCGCGCAGATAGCGATAGCGGCCATCCTCTTCTTCGTGGAAAACGCGATGAGCAAGGTGTGCTGCGAGACGCAGCGCCCAGAGCGCGCCGAGCGCGCCGACGAGGCAGCGCTGCAGCAACGCACCGCCGCCGCCGACGGCGTAGAACACGGCGCTCGCGCCCATCGCAACCGACCAGAGGATGTCGACGATGCCTGCGTTGTTCGTGCGCTTCTGCCACAGCCAGCCGCCGAGCATGACGATGCTCGTGCAGAGCCAGACGACCGCGATCGGCCACAGGATCATCGCGGCACCCCGACGGGGAGGACAGGAGAAAACGCCGGGCTTGCCGTTGCCCGTAGCCGCCTCGCGAGGATGCACAGCAGCGGCGTCACGATGGCCCAGGCCAGTGCGAGCAACGACAGTGTCGAAGCCAAAGGTGCGCCAAGCGCGACCGCGTGCCAGCTGCGATCGGCGATGAAATACGAGAGCGGTCCGCCGACCGCGCCAAACAGCACTGCCAGCAGAGGACGCTGCAGCAGCCATGCGAGCGAATGGTTGAGGCTCAACGCGAAGTTGACCCACAGCGCGACGATCCACAGCGGCGCAATTTTTACTGCCGGGAACGTCGCGGCATATTCGATGACGTGGCTGCACGCCCAGAGCGAATCGAGCGCGAAGCCGAGCGTCGCAGCGACGCAAACGAGCAGGCGGTCCGCGCGCGCGTTGCCGCCACAGGCGAGCGTATACGCGGCGAATGCGACCGTCACGAGCGGGCCCACCCAGCCCAGACCGCGCCCGGCGGCGGCGACCGTCAGCAACCAGGCGAGCTGGAACACGATAGCGTTGACCCAGATCGTGCGTACGCTCATCGCGCGTCCAGCCCCGGCGTGTACTGGCGCAGTGTCGAACGCGGCCGCGTGAACAGCATCTGCGCGCACCCGACCGAGCGCTCGCGGAAGCCGCCTTCGCAATATGCGAAATAGAATTCCCAGAGGCGCACGAAGCGCTCGGGATAGCCGAGCGCACGCACCTCGTCGCGGCGCGCGAGGAAACGTTCGCGCCAGGCCTTGAGGGTCAGCGCGTAACTCGGGCCGATGTCTTCGAGGTTGAACAGGCGCAGGTCGCCGCTCGCCGCCGCGGCGCCGAGCATCGCGCTGACCGACGGGATGAAGCTGCCAGGGAACACGTGGCGCTTGATGAAATCGACCGCGCCGAGCGCCTGCTCATAGCGGTGGTCCTCGATCGTGATCGCCTGGATCAGCGCCGCGCCGTCCACCTGCAACAGACTTCCGACCTTGCGGAAATAGGTGTCGAGATACTGGTGGCCGATCGCCTCGATCATTTCGATCGAGACGAGCTTGTCGTAGCTGCCGCGCAGGTCGCGGTAGTCCTCGAGCAGCACCTCGACGCGGTCGTTGAGCCCCGCCCGTGCGACGCGTTCGCTGGCGAGCGCGTGCTGCTCGGCGGAAATCGTCGTCGTCGTCACGCGGCAGCCGAAGTGCTGCGCTGCGTGCAGCGCGAAGCCACCCCAGCCCGTGCCGATTTCGACGACGTGGTCGTTCGGACCGAGCGCGAGCTTGCGGCAGATGCGCTCGAGCTTGCGCGTCGCCGCCACCTCGAGCGTATCGTGCTCGTCGGCGAACAGCGCCGAGGAATACATGAGGTTCTCGTCGAGGAACAGCTTGAACAGGTCGTTGCCGAGGTCGTAGTGGGCGGCGATGTTGCGGCGGCTGCCGGCGCGCGTGTTGCGCGCGAGCGCGTGCAGCGCCCGCATCGCGATGCTGCCGATGCGCGCCAATCCGCGTTCCATCGCGTCGAGATGATCGCGGTTGCGCACGAGCATGCGCACGAGCGCCACGAGGTCGTCGCAGTCCCACTGCCCATCCATGTAGGCCTCGCCGGCGCCGACGCTGCCGTTGAGAGCCGCGGCTCGATAGAACGCCGGGTCGTGCACGCGCAGGCGCGCGCGCAACGTCGCGGCCGCGGAATCGGCTGGCGTGCCCAGCGAAACCGAACCTTCGGCGTCCTCGATGGTGAGCTCCGACTCGCGCAGATCGCGCATCGAGTCGATCAGGCGTCGGCGCAGCAGGCCATCGATGCCGCTCGCCGAGTCGGCGAGCACCTCGCCTGGCAGGACCGAAGCGATCTCAGGGTGCATGGTGGTTTCCTTGTCTGATGGTGACCGACGACGTGGGCGAAGGGTGGTCGTAGACCGGGTTGCCGAGCGCCCACAGGCGCAACGCCTGCCAATGGATCGCGCCGACCACCTTGAGCGTCATCAGCGGGAAGCGCAGCAGAACCCGTGCGAAATTCGCGGCGGAGATCTCGCGCCGACGCAGCACGAGAGTCGCGTCGAATTCGCGCACGGCGAATTCCTCCTCTCGGTTGAATACCCCCATGTGCACGCGCAGCGAAGCGCCGGGCGTGCTGAAGCGCCAGTCGTAGCGGCAGCGCATCGGCAGGAAGGGCGAGACGTGGAAGGCCTTGTCGAATTCCCATGCGTGCGCACTGCCGCGCCGCGTCGCGGTCGACAACGGCAGCACGTATGCGTGCCGCTCCTTCCACGGCGTGTTGGTGATCTCGGCGAGGATCGCCTCCAGCGTCACGCCGTCGGAGGCGTAGCAGTAGTAGAGGCTCACGGGATTGAAGCAGTGACCGAAGTAGCGCAGGTGGGCGAGCAGGCGGATCGGTCCGAGCGGGCGGCTGCCGGTGGCCGCCTCGACGCGGTCGCGAACGGCCGCCGCGAGCGGCTGCGCGGGATCGCCGAGGTAGTCGCTGCGGCGGAACTCGGCAAGGTTGCGGCGATCGACCGACCAGAATCTGCGTCCATCGAACAGGCACTCAAGTTCGTCCAGATCGATGTACAGCATCGCGATCCGGTAGTTGAACTGATGCGGATGAAGCGCATGGCGGCGATGACGGACGGTGCCTTCGTAGATCGCGCTCGCGAATGCCGCCGCGGGTGGCACGCCAGCGTCAATCTCCGCCTCGGCTGCGCCGCGGCTCGTCTCGACGCTGGCGAGTTCGCGCGCGAGGACGGCCGACGCCGCGCGAGCCGTGCTGACCCCGCGCACGCTCATGGCCAGCTGACTCCGAGCGCGTTCGCGACCGCGACGCCGCTGCGCATGCCGTCCTCGTGGAAGCCGAAACCCCAGTAGGCGCCCGCGAACCAGGTATTGCGCCGACCCTGGATCTGCGGCTTGCGCCGCTGTGCGTCGACCGACGCACGATCGTGCAGCGGATGCATGTATTCGCCTCGCCAGACAATCTTCTGCGGGTCGATGTCGTTGCTGCGGTTGAGCGTGACGACGATCGGTTCGGGCGCGTCGATCGATTGCAGCAGGTTCATGCAGTAGCTGACCGTGCATTCTCCGCCGTCAGTCGGCGGCACGTAAGCGTTCCAGGCCGCCCACGCCTTGCGCCGCTTCGGCAGCAGCCGCGCATCCGTGTGCAGCACGACGTCGTTGGCCTGGTAACGCATCGCCCCGAGAATCCCGCGCTCCTCATTCGAGGCATCCTGCAGCAGAGCCAATGTCTGGTCGCTGTGACAGGCCATGACCACCTGGTCGAAGCGTTCTTCGCGGCCTTCGCTGCGCACGCGTACCGAATGCTCGTCGCGCAGCACCGACAGCACCGCACAACCTGGCCGCGCCTGCGCGCGCCAGTTTTTTTCGAGCGCGCGCACATAGGCCTGCGAGCCGCCTTCGACGACGCGCCACTGCGGTCGTCCGTCAGCCTGCAGCATCTGGTGGTTGGACATGAAGCGCAGCAGGTGGTGCAGTGGAATGCCGAGGATCTCGCTCGCGGGAGAAGACCAAAGGGCAGATGCCATCGGCACGATGTGGTCTTCGCGAAACATGTTCGAATACGCGTTTTGTTCGAGGAATGCGCCGAGCGTGATGTCGGAAGGTTGCTGCAGCAGCGCGTCCGCCTCGCGATAGAAACGCATGATGTCGCGAAGCATGCGCCAGAAAGCCGGGCTCAGCGCGTTGCGACGCTGGCACAGCAGGCCTGCGAGGTTCGTGGCGTTGTACTCGAGGCCGTTGCGCGCGTCCTGCACCGAGAAGCTCATCGTCGTCGCGTTCGAGGCCACGCCGAGTTCGTCGAACATCGTGCCGAGCAACGGATAATTGCGGCGGTTGAAGACGATGAAGCCGGTGTCGACCGGATAGGTGCGGCGATCGAGCAAGACGTCGTGGGTATGCGTGTGGCCGCCCAACCGCTCGGATTGCTCGAACACGACGACATCGTGCTCGCGCGCGAGCAGCCAGGCGCTCGCGAGTCCCGCTATACCCGAGCCGACGACGGCGATCCGCATCCCTCAGCGCCTCGCCTGCGCGAGCACCCACGCGGGAACCGGCTTCAAGTCGCGCACGACACGCAGCAGCGCGAGCGTGCGCAGCGTGTAGTAGGTCGGGTCGAATTCCCACCAGAAGAATCCCTGCCGCACCGTGCCCGGGAAGAAATGATGATTGTTGTGCCAGCCTTCGCCGAGCGTGACGAGCGCGAGCAGGCCGTTGTTGCGGCTCGTGTCGCGCGTGTCGAAGCGGCGGCGACCGAAGCGGTGCGCGAGCGAGTTGATCGTCACGGTGGCGTGGAACAGCAAGACCGTAGAAACGAAGAATCCCCAGGTCAGCAGCTGCGCGCCGCTCGTATGCAGGCCCGGGTAGGCGAGCTCGAGGCAATCGCCGAGGAAATACAGGCCCACCGCGAGCAGCACCGGGGCGAGCACGTCGAAGCGGTCGAGGAAGCGCAATTCGGGGAAGCGCGCGAAGTCGCCGATCACGGACCAGTCGGTGCGAAAACCACGCCGCGTGAGAAACCAGCCCATGTGACTCCACCAGAAGCCGTGGCCGGGCGAGTGCAGGTCGCGCTCGGTATCTGCGTGCCGATGATGGTTGCGGTGGTGCGCCGCCCACCAGAGCGGGCCACGCTGCACGCTCGCGCAGGCGATCGCCGCGAACACGAACTGGACGAGTCGCGATGCCCGGAAGGTCTTGTGCGCGAAATAGCGATGGTAGAACGCGGTCACCGCGAACATGCGGACCAGGTACAGCGCGACCGCGACCTCCACGGCGAACGCGGAGACGCCCGTCCAGATCGCGGCGAGACAGGCGAGATGCATGGCGACGAACGGCAGCGCGCGCAGCCAGTCGATACGATCAGCGTCGTCGCCGCCTGCGGGCTCGACCGATGCATCGATCCAGCTCGCGAGCGAGCGCGAAATTCGGGCTGGCGGCGCCGCCGTCGCGATGGCAGTCGAATCGGTCATTGCTCACTCCGTATGCAGACAGATACGCAGTGCAGCAATGACCGGATGCATGTTCAGAGCAACGCTATTTCACCCTTGGCGATGATCGGTCCGGTCGGGGCGCCGTGCGGCGCGCCACCCGGCGGCTCGAGAGACACCGCGACGAGCGACTTGGCCTTGAGCGCGCCTTGCAGCGCGGCGGGGATGCTGATCGGGCGCGGGTGCTGCGGATCGACGAGGCCGAGCGAGTGCGGCACGTCGCCGGCGGGGATGATCCACAACTCGGCCACGCGGTTGGCGGGGATGTTGACGTCGAGCGGCTGGATCACGAGCTTGCCGGTGTTGGCATCGATCGTGACGACGAACAGCGCCTTGCCGTCGTCCTGGGTCATCTTGGCGACGAGTTCGTGCGCGGCCGGGGGCGGCGGAACGACGGTCGGCTCGGGTGCGCGCGTCGCGATGAACAGCGCGAACAGGCTCGCCGCGGCCGCCGCGAACCCGCCGGCGGACAGCCAGCGCCATAGGCCGACACTCTGCCAGGGCGAAGATTCGCCGCGCCTCGGCGGCGGCGCCATGCCCAGCGCGCCCTGAATGCGCGGCCACAGCGCAAACGGCACCGGCACCGGAACGATCTCGTCGATGAGTGGCGCGAGGCGACGCTCCCAGTCGACCACTTCGGCCGCGAACGCCGGCTCGCGATCGATGCGCGCGGCGGCGCTGCGGCGCGCGGCCGCGTCGAGCACGCCGAGCACGTATTCGGCCGAGGTCAACGCGCCCTCGGGCGGCTCGCCGGCGATGTCGGAAGGGCGCGTGCTCATCGTTCGAGGCACGTCTTGAGCTGCGCGAGACCGCGGCGGATCCAGCTCTTCACACTGCCGAGCGGCGAACCGCTGCGCTGCGCGAGCTCCTCATAGGTGATGCCCTCGAAGAACGCGACGCGGATCAGCTTGCGCCGCTGCGGTTCGAGCTGGTCCATGCACGAGTCGAGGCGGCGCTTGTCGTCGCCCGCCTCTGCGCCGGCCATCGCCGAGGGCGAAGGGTCGGGGATATCCTCGGCGAACTCGATCGGCGCGCCGGCGCGCTCGCCCGCGCTCGCGCGCAGTTTGTCTATCGCACGATTGCGCGCCATCATCGCGAGCCAGGTCATCGGGCTAGCGCGCGATGCGTCGTACTGGCTCGCCTTGCGCCAGATCGTCGTGAACACCTCCTGCAGCACTTCCTCGGCGTCGCTGCGCGAAGTCAGCACCGCGACGCAGACGCCGAACAGCTTCGAGGAGGTCGAGCGGTAGAGCTGCTCGAAAGCACTGTTATCGCCGCGGGCGACGGCTGCGAGCCACTCGCCAAGTTGCGATTGATCGGCCTGGGTCGCTGCAGTCATCCTTGGTCTCGCTCGAAGGTCCGCATCTCGTGCCGATGGTAGCGAGAAAGTGGCATCAAAGGGAATCGGCAGTGTCGCCGCGCCGCAAAAGAACGATCGCAAAGGCCAGAAGCCCGACCTCGAGGAGGCCGGTCGCGAGTGTCGTAGCCGAAACCGGCCAATGCGCTGCGACGCTGGGCCAGCGCCAGGCCACGATCGGGGCGTAGAGGCAGACGGAAAATACGAGGCCGATGCGCCTGGCACGGCGCGCGCAGTACAGATAGAACAGCGCGAAGCCGAACTCCATGCCCCCGTAGACCACGAGATATTCGGAGAATCCGGAAGCCGAGAGCGCCGCGTAGCCCACTCCCTGCGCGGTCTGCGCGGGAGCGAGCGTGCAAGCGATGGCGAAGGCGAGATAGAGCGCGGCATTGAGATAGTGATAGAAACGAATCATCGGGTAATCTCATTTACGACGCGCGAACGGACACGGATGCAAGCCGCGTCGCGAAGAGGGCAGCGCACGCCGGCCGCGCATCCGGCTCAGCCCGAATGGCGCCTCGTGTTCGCGTCGAAGTAGGCGCCGTGCAACGGGCGCGGCAGGTAGCGCCCGGCACCGCGCACCGCGCGCAGGTCGCCGTCGCTCCACACGATCTTGCCGGCGGCGATCGTATGCCGCGCGACGCCGTGCACCGTGCGCCCTTCGAAGACGTTGAAGTCGACGTTCTGGTGGTGCGTCTTCGCCGAGATCGTGCGCGTCGCCGCGGCATCCCAGAGCACGATGTCGGCGTCCGCGCCAACCTCGATCGCGCCCTTGCGCGGATGCAGGTTGAAGATGCGCGCGGCGTTCGTCGACGTCACCGCGACGAACTCGTTCGGCGTGAGGCGGCCGGACTGCACGCCGTAGTGCCAGAGCAGGCTCATGCGATCCTCGACGCCGCCGCAGCCGTTCGGGATCTTCGTGAAATCGTCCTTGCCCGCGGCCTTCTGCGGCGCGCAGAAGCAGCAGTGGTCGGTCGCGGTCGTCTGCAGGTGGCCTGCCTGCAGCGCCTGCCAGAGAATCTCCTGGTGCTCCTTCGAGCGGAACGGCGGACTCATCACATGCGCCGCGGCGCGCGTGAAGTCCGCATCTTGATAGACCGAGTCATCGATCAGCAGGTGCCCGGCGAGCACCTCGCCGAACACGCGCTGGCCTTCGCCGCGCGCGCGCGTGATCGCCTCGATCGACTGGCGCGCCGAGTTGTGCACGATGTAGAGCGGGACGCCGATGACTTCGGCGATGCGGATCGCGCGGTTCGCCGCTTCGCCCTCGACTGCCGGCGGTCGCGAGAGGGGATGCCCCGCGGGGCCGGTGATGCCTTTCGCGAGCAGTTCCTTCTGCAGCTGGAACACGAGTTCGCCGTTCTCGGCATGCACGGTCGGCAGCGCGCCGAG
>JBDTYX010000355.1:0-2504 GCA_040005435.1 Rudaea sp.
CGCCAAGCTTGCGCCGCTGCGTAAACGCGTACAAAAAATCGAGCAGCGCATCGCGGCGCTCGATCGCGACAAGCGCGAGCTCGACACGACGCTTGCGAATCCCTCGTTGTACGGCGGCGCGTCGACCGCGCAAATGCTCGAGATGAGCCAGCGCTCAGCCGGGTTCGCAGGTCAGATCGCCGCGCTCGAAACTGAATGGCTGTCCGCGCAGCACGAGCTCGAGAGCTCGGAATCGACCTGAAGCTGCGGTCTTTTCCGCGCATGATCTTCGCGTCGGCGTTCCGAAGCACACACTTTCCGCGGCCTCGCCCGCCCGGAAATTCCGCGAAGCTTCGCCGCCATCTGATTGTTTTTCAATAAATTCCGGTCGATCCGCACCCCTGCGAACCGGGCGGAAGAGTTTGATTTGAAAATGGGTGTTGACATGTCGTGATCTGGTGTTATAGTTAGATACAACACTACTTACTCAGCTCACGCTGACACCCCCGGAGAAAACACCATGTACCCGTCCATGATAGCTATGCGATTCGGCCTCCTTGCGCTGACCGGCGCGATCATCGGAGCCACCTCGGTCTACGCGCAGCATCACGGCGTCGATGCCTCCATTACGGCCGTGCCGGTCGTGACGTTCGCGACGATGACCGTCATGCCGAGCGAGGATGACGTCATCTCGGCCTACGCGACCGCCGAGCGCCCGATTCCGACGCTGCCGACCGTGCATGTGAGCGTCACCGAAGAAGAACGCATCGCCGCGATGGTCGACCCGACCGACCGCATCCAGATCATGTCGCAGGTCACAGTCACCGCGAGCGCCGAGGAAGTCGCAGCGGCGATGCAGACCGCGATCATCGCGCAGGCCGAGAGCGGCAGCATCGATGACTCCAGCTCGTCGTTCGGCCGCGTCATCAATGCAGCCATCAGCGGACCGCGGCGCCTGCGTCTCGACATGCCCTACTATTCGGTGGGTCGGGTGCTGACTCGCGCGCAGAAGAACTGAGTGACACCCTTCTAAGACAAGGACCACCATGAGCGTGACGTGGAATGACAATGCCCCGATCTATCGCCAGCTGCGCGACCGCGTGGTGGCGATGATCCTGGACGGCGTGCTCAAGCATGGCGACGCGTTGCCGTCGGTCCGGCAAGTCGCCGCCGATTTCCAGCTGAACCCGATTACGGTATCCAAGGCCTACCAGGAGCTCGTCGACGACCATCTCGTCGAGAAGCGCCGCGGCCTTGGCATGTATGTCGCCGAGGGCGCGCGCGAAGCGCTGCTGCGCTCGGAACGCGAGCGCTTCCTGCGCGAAGAATGGCCGCTGTTGCGCGATCGCCTCGCCCGCCTCGGACTCGACCTGCCAGACCTCATCGCCGCCAGCAAGAACACCAACGGAACGACGACATGATGGACGCCAACCTGAACTCAGCCGATGAACTGATCGTCCGCGCACGCGGCCTGACCAAGCGCTACGCGACGACTATCGCGTTGGACCACATCGATCTCGACATACCGGCCGGACGCATCGTTGGTCTGATCGGACCTAACGGAGCCGGCAAGACGACCGCACTCAAGGCGATCCTCGGCCTCGCCGAGTTTGAAGGAGAACTCAGCGTGCTCGGCCGCAATCCGCGCACGCAGCGCACCGAACTCATGCAAGAGGTGTGCTTCATCGCGGACGTCGCGGTGTTGCCGCGATGGTTGCGGGTTGGCGAGGCGGTCGATTTCGTCCAAGGCATCCATCCGCGCTTTTCGCGCCAGAAATGCGAGGCTTTCCTCGCGCGCACGAAGCTCAAGCCGACGCAACGCGTGCGCGAGCTTTCGAAAGGCATGATCGTGCAACTGCATCTCGCACTCGTGATGGCGATCGACGCGAAACTGCTCGTGCTCGACGAGCCGACGCTCGGCCTCGATATCCTCTATCGCAAGGAGTTCTACCAGAGCCTGCTCAACGACTACTTCGACGAGAACAAGACGATCATCGTCACGACCCACCAGGTCGAGGAGATCGAGCACATCCTGACCGACCTCATCTTCATCCAGGACGGCAAACTCGTACTCAACGCAAGCATGGATCAAGTCGGCGAGCGCTACACCGAAGTCATGGTCGGTCCGGAGAAGTTCGATGCGGCGCGCGCGCTCAGGCCGCTCAGCGAGAGGCAGGTGTTCGGCAAATCCGTTTTCCTTTTCGACGGGGTCGACCATGCGCAGCTCGCGCAACTCGGCGAGCTGCACAAGCCGAGTATCGCCGATCTGTTCGTCGCCACGATGAAAGGAACCTACGCATGAACGCGAATACCATCACCACGAATCCGTCGTTGCGCACGTTCGGCTGGCTCGTCAAACGCGAATACTGGGAACACCGAAACGGTTTCCAGCGTGCGCCGTTCATCATCGCCGCGGTCATGATCTTCATTGTGATCGCCGCGTTCATCACGGCCGATGTCACCGCGCACCGCCACGGCATCAACATCAGCGGCCTCAACATCAGCCAGCTTGCCGAGAAGATGAG
>JBDTYX010000145.1:0-8359 GCA_040005435.1 Rudaea sp.
TCAGCCAGACCCAGTTCGACAGCGTGAGCAACACGCTCAAGGCCGCGCAGGCGCAGCTGCAGCAGGCGCAAGCCGCGTTTGCGGTCGCCCAGAACCAAGCCGAATACGCCACGTTGCGCGCAGACCATGCGGGCCTCATCACTGCGATCAACGCCGAGGCGGGACAGGTCGTGACCGCGGGCCTGCCGATCGCGACGCTCGCGCGCGACGGTGCGCTCGAAGTCGAAATCGCGGTGCCGGAAAATCGCATCGCGACGGTCAGTGACCGCACCGCGGCGTCGATCGAATCCTGGGCCGACACGGGCAAGCTGCTCGCGGGCCACGTGCGCGAGATCAGTCCCGAGGCCGACCATGCGACGCGAACCTACCGCGTGCGTGTGAGTTTCGACGACTCGAGCGTCGCGCCGCGACTCGGCCAGACCGCGCGCGTCTATTTCGCAACGGACTCGCAGGCGCGCTGGCTCGTGCCGCTGTCGGCGCTGTACGAACGCGACGGCAAGCCGGCGGTCTGGGTGGTCGATCCGAAGACCCGCAAGGTGCGCCTCGCGCCGGTCACGGTGGCGGCCTATCGCGAGCAGGGTGCCGCGCTGTCCGGCGGCGTCGACGCGCAGGACTGGATCGTCACCGCGGGCGTGCACAAGCTGCTCGAAGGACAGGCGATCGCGCCCGTCGACGCGCAGAACCGTCCCGTAAACCTCTAGCAGGGGCACGCCATGCTGGCCGCGATGTTTGCCTTCGCGCATCATTTCGCTGCGTTCTCGCTGTTCGCCGCGCTCGTCGTCGAACTCGTGCTGGTCCGCAGCGAACTCACGCTCGCCTCGGCGCGCCGACTGTTGCGTGCCGACCTGGTCTACGGCATCGCCGCAGCCTCGATCCTCGCGATCGGCTTCGCGCGCGTTAAATGGTTCGAGAAGACCCCGGCCTACTACCTGCACAGCGCGACATTCATCGCGAAGATCGCGCTGTTCGCGCTGATCGGCCTCCTCTCGATCTACCCGACGCGCATGCTGCTCGGCTGGCGCAAGGCGCTCGCCGCGGGCGAGCTTCCCACGCTCGACGCGGCAACCCGGAGTCGCCTCGCGTTCGTGATCCACCTCGAGCTCGTCCTGCTCGTCGCGCTGATCCTCTGCGCCGCGCTGATGGCCAAGGGCGTGGGACAGATCACCTGAATTCGCTCCGCGTGAATCCGATCAGTTCGGATCCGACTAATTCGATGTGATTAGTTCGATTCCGATCGATCGATCGCAGATCGATTGACCTCCTTCCAGGCAGACATCGCATGAACCGTTTCAATCTCTCCGAATGGGCGCTGCGCAACCAGGCGCTGCTGCGCTATTTCATCGTGCTGCTCGCGCTCGCGGGCATCTGGTCGTACGCGGGTCTTGGCCAGTCCGAGGACCCGCCGTTCACTTTCAAGGTCATGGTCGTGCAGACGCAATGGCCGGGGGCGACCGCCGCAGAGATGACCGAGCAGGTCACCGAGAAGATCGAGAAGAAGCTGCAGGAACTGCCGCAGGTCGATTTCCTGCGCAGCTATTCGCGACCCGGCGAGTCGCAGGTGTTCGTCGTGATCAAGGATTCTCTGCCCGCGAGCGCAGTCCCCGACTTCTTCTACCAGGTGCGCAAGAAGATCGGCGACATTCGCTACACGTTGCCGCAGGGCATCGTAGGCCCGTTCTTCAACGACGAATTCGGCGACACCTTCGGCAACATCTACGCGCTGACCGGAGACGGCTACAACGATGCGCAGCTACGCGACTATGCCGAACGCGCGAAGCTCGAGATCCTGCGCGTGCCCGACGTCGCCAAGGTCGACCTGCTCGGATTGCAGGACGAGAAGGTCACGATAGAGTTGTCGAATGCGAAGCTCGCGACGCTCGGCGTGAGTTTCGACCAGCTGCAGCAGACCCTCGCCGCGCAGAACGCGATCACGCCCGCGGGCAGCTTCGAGACCGGCAGCGACCGTATCTACCTGCGCCCCACCGGCGCATTCGATTCGGTCGACCAGATCCGCAACATCTCGATCCGCGCGAACGGCCACCTGTTCCGCCTCGGCGACGTCGCCAACGTCAGCCGCGGCTATGCAGACCCGCCGAATCCGCGCATGCGCTTCATGGGCAAGAATTCGCTCGGCATCGCGGTGTCGATGCGGGCGGGCGGCGACATCATCCACCTCGGCACGCATCTCGACGAAACGATCGCCCGGCTGCAGAAGAACCTGCCGGTCGGCCTCGAGCTCGAGCGCGTCACCGATCAGCCGCGCGCGGTCGCGCGCTCGGTCGGCGAGTTCGTCGACACGCTCGCCATTGCTGTTGCCATCGTGCTCGCGGTGAGCTTCTTCTCGCTCGGCTGGCGGCCGGGGCTCGTCGTCGCGCTGTCTATCCCACTCGTGCTCGCGATGACGTTCGCCGCGATGAAATACTTCGGCATCGACCTGCACAAGATCTCGCTCGGCGCGCTCGTGCTCGCGCTCGGCCTGCTCGTCGACGACGCGATCATCGCGGTCGAGATGATGGCGATCAAGATAGAACAGGGCTACGACCGCGTGCGCGCCGCCGCGTTTGCGTATACCTCGACCGCGTTCCCGATGCTGACCGGCACGCTCGTCACCGCGGCGGGATTCCTGCCGATCGCGACCGCCAAGTCGGGCACCGGCGAATACACGCGCTCGATCTTCGAGGTCGTGACGATCGCGCTGCTGATCTCGTGGTTCGCCGCGGTCATGCTGATCCCCTACCTCGGCTACAAGCTGCTGCCCGAGCGCGACGCACCGCCGCCGCGGCCCGGTTCGCTGGGCGCGCGCATCGTCGCATGGCGCGCGAGCGCGATCTCGAGACTACCCGCGACGCTGCGAGGCTGGCTCGCGCCCGCTGTGAAGGCGCATGATCACGATCCGTACGCGAGCCCGTTCTATCGGCGCTTCCGCAGTCTCGTCGACTGGTGCGTCGGCCATCGCAAGACCGTGATCGTCGCGACGGTCGGCGCGTTCGTGCTCGCGATCGTCGGCTTCGGCTTCGTGCAGCAGCAGTTCTTCCCGGATTCGACGCGGCCCGAACTGATGGTCGACCTCAAGCTGACCGAGGGCTCATCGCTCAACGCGACCGAAGCGCAGGTCAAGAAATTCGAGGGGTGGCTGGCCAAGCGCCCCGAACTCGAGAACTACGTGAGCTTCGTCGGCTCAGGCGCGCCGCGCTTCTACCTGCCGCTCGACCAGCAGCTGCCGCAGGCGAGCTTCGCCGAATTCGTGCTGCTCGCGCGTTCGACTGCGGACCGCGAGCACCTGCGCAGCGCGCTGATCGAGCTGTTCGACGCCGATTTCCCCGAGCTGCGCGCGCGCGTCGTACGCCTAGAGAACGGGCCGCCAGTGGGCTATCCCGTGCAGTTCCGCGTCTCCGGCGAGGACATCCCGACCGTACGCGCGATCGCGCGCAAGGTCGCGGACGTGATGCGCAACAATCCGACGCTGCGCAACATCAACCTCGACTGGGAGGAGCCCTCCAAGGTCGTGCGTCTCAACATCGACCAGGAGCGCGCGCGCGTGCTCGGCGTTTCGTCGCAGGATCTCGCCAACTTCCTGCAGAGCTCGCTGTCCGGCGTGCCGGTCACCTACTACCGCGAACGCGACCAGCTCATCGAGGTCGCGTTGCGCGGCCCGGTCGACGAGCGCGCGCGCCTGTCACTGCTCGAGAGTCTCGCGGTGCCGACGCCGTCGGGTCTGAGCGTGCCACTCAAGCAGATTGCGACGGTCGCCTATGGCTTCGAGGAAGGCATCATCTGGCGCCGCAACCGACTGCCGACGGTCACCGTGCGGGGCGACATCTACGGCACGACGACCGCGCCCACCGTGACCGATCAGGTGTTGCCGCAGCTCGCGTCGATTCGCGCGTCGCTTCCGCCGGGCTACCTGCTCGAGGTAGGCGGCGCGGTCGAGGAGAGCGCCAAGGGGCAATCGTCGGTCAATGCGGGCATGCCTCTGTTCCTCGTCGTCGTCCTCACGGTGCTGATGATCCAGCTGCGCAGCTTCAGCCGCGTCGCGCTGGTATTCCTGACCGCGCCACTCGGGCTGATCGGCGTCACCTTGTTCCTGCTCGTGTTCCACGTGCCTTTCGGTTTCGTCGCGATGCTCGGCACGATCGCACTCATGGGCATGATCATGCGCAACTCGGTGATTCTCGTCGACCAGATCGAACAGGACATCGCGCAGGGACACCCGAAGTGGACGGCTGTTGTCGATGCGACGGTGCGTCGCTTCCGCCCGATCGTGCTGACCGCGCTCGCCGCGATCCTCGCGATGATCCCGCTGTCGACGAGCGCGTTCTACGGACCGATGGCCGTCGCGATCATGGGCGGACTGCTCGTCGCGACCGCGCTGACGCTTTTGTTCTTGCCGGCACTGTACGCGGCATGGTTCAGGGTGCGACGCGAACCCGCCGAGGCGCATCCCGATGGCGACGGAGCGGTTTCCGTGCGCGGCGCCTTGCAGGGTGCGCCCTGATGCGCTCGCACGACCCGCTTGACTTGCGCGTTACCGATCGGTAACATCTTGAATGTTACTGAATGGTAACAAAGCTCCGCCGCGATGCCGCCGACCGCTGCAGGGTTTGAATTACTTTCGGCACTTCGGCAGCGGGTGCGTTCCGGGCGATCTTATCGTTGCCCGAAAGCGCGCAAGCGCCTATTCTGCTGATCCTTTTTGAGTCTCGGGAATCCTCGGCCATGTCCCTGAACATCGAACTCGCCCGCCACAACATGATCGAGCAGCAGGTGCGTCCGTGGGACGTGCTCGATTCGCGCGTGCTTGAGGCGCTGAGCGCGGTGAGCCGCGAGGACTTCGTGCCCGCCGCATGCCGCAATCTCGCGTTCGCCGACATCGAACTGCCGCTCGGGCAGGGAGAATCGATGATGAAGCCCGTAGTCGAGGGTCGCATCCTGCAGGCCGCCGCACCCGAGAAGACCGAACGAGTGCTCGAAATCGGCACGGGCTCGGGCTTCCTCACGGCCTGCCTCGCGCGGCTCGCCGCGGAGGTCGTCAGCATTGAGCAGCACGCGGAGTTCGTCGAGGCCGCGCGCGTGCACCTCGCTGGCGCGGCCGTACGCAACGCGAGCGTCGAATGCGCCGAGGCGGTGCTCGGCTATGCCGCGGCGGGCCAATTCGACGTGATGGTTGTCACTGGCGCGGTCGCCGTCCTTCCGCCACGCTGGCGCGAATGGATCAGACCCGGCGGCAGGCTCGTCTGCGTCGTCGGCGAATCGCCCGTGCAACGCGCGTTGCTCTGCACGCGCGGCGCGTCCGGCGAATGGACCGACCAGGCGATGTTCGAGACCGATTTGCCCTATCTGCGCAATGCCACGCCCGTGGCAAAATTCGCGCTCTAACCCGAATCCGCGCGTGCGCGCGGCAAGCATCAATTCAAAGGAATAACTACATGCGCAACCGTGTCCCAGTCCAGCGTGCCCCTTTCGCCCGCGTCCGCTTGAGCGTGCTCGCCGCGGTGCTCGCGGCGTGCCTGCCGGCCGTCGCCAGTGCCGACGACCTCGTGCAGATCTACCAGAATGCGCGGCAGGCCGACCCGACGCTCGCGACCGCCGACGCCAACAAGAACGTGACCGACGAGGGCGTGCCGCAGGCGCGTTCCGCGCTGCTGCCGCAGATCAACGGCAGCTACGGTTACTCGCATACGGACGGCTACAACAAGGGCATCGACACGAGTTTCGTCACCGATCCCTCCGGCAACGTCGGGCTCGTAACGACCGACTCATCGGGGCGCAGCCGGCCGGCGAACATCCTGCTGACCCAGTCGGTATTCAACTGGGGCAACATCGCGCGCCTGCGCAGCGCCAATTCGCTGGCCGAAGGCGCGCAGTACACCTACGACGCGGCCTCGCAGGAGCTGCTCGTGCGCACGGCGATCGCGTACTTCGGCGTGCTCACCGCAGAGGATCAGCTGCAGTTCGCGCAGCTCAACGAGAAGTCGCTGCAGAAGCAGCTCGACCAGGCGCAGCAGCGATTCGAGGTCGGCCTCTCGGCGATCACCGACGTGCACGTCGCCAAGGCGCAGCACGACGCCGCGATAGCGCAGGTGATCACGGCCGAGAACGCCGTGCAGACCGCGCGCGAGAGCGTCACCCAGATCATCGGCAAGGAATTCGGCGAGCTCAAGAAACTGCGCGATCCGCTGCCGCTCGAGAAGCCCACGCCGACCGACGCGCAGGGATGGGTCGATCTCGCGACCGCGCAGAACCCCAGCCTCGCCTCGGCGCAGCGCTCGGTCGACTCGGCCAACCACAACATCTCCGCGCAACGCGCGGGCCACTACCCGACGATCACCGCGTCGGTCTCGCGCAGCGACACGCCGGCGTGGGGCAACGTCA
Source organism: Rudaea sp. (assembly GCA_040005435.1). Classification (GTDB taxonomy): domain Bacteria; phylum Pseudomonadota; class Gammaproteobacteria; order Xanthomonadales; family Rhodanobacteraceae; genus Rudaea. The sequence goes on from JBDTYX010000145.1 coordinate 6,373, forward strand.
ACGAGTACGCGGCCGGGCAGCGCTTTACGATCCCGCGCAACAACTCGCTTTCCGCGAGCACGACGATAGGCGTCACGTTGAACGTTCCGATCTTCAGCGGCGGCCTCACCTCGTCGCTCACGCGCCAGGCGGTGTTCCAGCGCGATGCGGTACAGGACCAGTTCGAGCTCACGCGCCGCACCGTCGTCGCGAACACGCGCAATGCCTACCGCGCAGTGATCGCCGGCATCAGCGAAGTCGAAGCGACCAAGGCTGCCGTGGTCTCCGCGCAGAGCGCGCTCGACGCCACCCAGGCGGGCTTCGAGGTCGGAACAAAGACGATCGTCGACGTGCTTATCAGCCAGAGCACGCTGCTGCAGGCGCAGAGCTCGTACTCGCAGGCGCGCCATCAGTTCGTGCTCAGCGGCCTCGAGCTCAAGCAGTCGGCGGGCGTCGTCCAGACCAAGGACCTCGAAGCGGTCAACGCGCTGCTTGAATGAGGCGCTGACGCGGCAGCGTCCTCGTCGTTGCCGCTGCCTCCAGGCCTCCGGTTACGCGCACGCGGCCGCGGCGCATTCTGAAGCGCGTACGCTTTCGAGCGACGCGCGCTGAGCGCGGCATTGGCGCGAAGCCTACTCGTCGAGCGCCTTTTCCACGATCGTCAGCGTGCGCAACACGCTGCCCTGCTCCTGCTCGAACGCGCGCTTCGCCGCATGGCCCAGGCGGATGCGCAGCGCCGAATCCGCGAACAGGCGCGTGATAGCTCCGCCGAGTTCGTCGCCGTCGAGAACCTGGATCGCCGCACCCGCATCGAGCAGGTTCATGCTGATCTCGGCGAAGTTGAACATGAAAGGACCCACGACCACCGGCACGCCGAGCGCCGCGGGTTCGAGCACGTTGTGCCCTCCAATCGGGACGAGGCTGCCGCCGACGAACGCGACGTCCGCACCCGCGTAGAAATTGAGCAGCTCACCGAGTGTGTCGACGACGAAACACTGCGTATCCGACGCAGCCTCGGTGTCGTCGCTACGCGTGCGCGTGACGAAGCCGAAGCTGCGGCAGGCCAACGCGACGGGCTTGAAGCGCTCGGGATGGCGCGGGGCGAGCAGCAGCAGCGCGTCGGGAAAGCGGCGCATCACCTCGGCATGCGCCTTGAGCACCGGCAACTCCTCGCCGTCGTGCGTGCTCGCGGCGATCCACACCGGCCGTCGCGCGCCCCAGCGGTCGCGCATCGCCGCTGCGCCTTCGAGCAGGTGCTTGGGCACGGTCATGTCGTACTTGAGGTTGCCGATCACGCCGAGACGCGCGGGCGGCGCGCCGAGTTCCGCGAGACGCGTTGCGTCGACGACGGATTGAGCCGCGATGAAATGCGCGCTCGCGAGCGCGTGCCGGGCCAGCGGCCGTACGGGACCGTAGCCACGCAGGCTCTTCTCGGACAGGCGCGCATTGGCAACGATCAGCGGGATGTTGCGCGCGGCGCACTCGAGGAACAGGTTCGGCCAGATCTCGGTCTCCATGATCACCGCGATGCGCGGCCGGATGCGATCGAGGAAACGCCTGATCGATGCGGGGATGTCGTAGGGCAGGTAGAGGTTGACGACGCGGTCGCCGTACACGCGGCGCACGCGCTCGGACCCCGTCGGGGTGACCGTCGTGATCACGAACGGCGAATCCTTGTAGCGCTGCATGAGCCCGTCGATCAATGGCAGCGCCGCGTTGACCTCGCCCATCGAAACCGCGTGGATCCAGATGCTGTCGCGCACGCCGTGCGTATCGGAAAACCCGAAACGTTCGCGCCAGCGATCGAAATACTCGCGATAACGCAAGCCACGCACCGCGAGCCGGTAGAGGATCGCCGGCGTGAGCAGGTACATGATCAGCGTATAGATGAAGCGGCGTAGCGGCACGGTGCGGCGGCGAAGTGGGTTGCCGAAGTATACCGGGTGTCGGCAAGCGCACGCCGGACACACGCCCGGCGGCACGCTGCGCGCCGCGTCTCTTATACTTG
>JBDTYX010000146.1:0-8345 GCA_040005435.1 Rudaea sp.
ACGCCTACATGCCGTTCGTGAAGGGCGGCGGCCTGTTCGTGCCGACGAGCAAGCGCTACGGTCTCGGCGACGACGTCTTTCTGCTGCTGACGCTGATGGACGAGCAGGAGCGCCTCGGCATCGCCGCGAAGGTCATATGGATCACGCCGGCCGGCGCACAGGGCAACCGCGTCGCGGGCATCGGCGTGCAGTTCAACGATTCCCCCGAGAGCGACAGCGCGCGCACGAAGATCGAGGCTGCGCTGGCCGGCATCCTGCAGGCCGAACGTCCGACGTACACGATGTGACGTCGGCATACTGCGCCGGCGCGGGCCGGCGGATTCCTGCATGAGCGAGAAGAAATATTTCGGTACCGACGGTATCCGCGGTCGTGTCGGCGACGAGCCGATCACGGCGGAGTTCATGTTGCGGGTCGGTCACGCGCTCGGCCGCGTCCTGCGCGAGCGCGACGGCAACGCCGAGGTACTGATCGGCAAGGACACGCGCGTCTCCGGCTACATGTTCGAATCCGCGCTGGAGGCGGGTCTCGTCTCCGCGGGCGCGGGCGCACAGCTGCTCGGGCCGATGCCCACGCCGGCCGTCGCGTGGCTCACGCGCCAGCTCGGAGCGAGCGCAGGCCTCGTGATCTCGGCGTCCCACAATCCGTATTTCGACAATGGCGTGAAGTTCTTCAACGCCGGCGGCGAGAAACTCTCCGACGAGACCGAGCTCGCGATCGAGCATGCGCTCGCGCAGCCGATGCGCACCGTGGCGTCGGATCGGATCGGCAAGGCGATTCGCGTGCGCGACGGCGCGACTCGCTACGAGGCGTTTCTCGGCGCGAGCGTCGGCGCGCTCGATCTGCGCGGACGCCGCATCGTCGTGGACTGCGCGCATGGCGCGACCTACCAGATCGCGCCGCGCCTGTTCACGAGTCTCGGCGCCGACGTCGTCTCGGTCGGCGCGCAGCCCGACGGCTTCAACATCAACGACGATTGCGGCGCGGCGCATCCGCGCTCGCTGCAGGAGCAGGTCGTCGCACAGTCCGCCGATCTCGGCATCGCGTTCGACGGCGACGGTGACCGCGTGCAGCTCGTCGACCACAGCGGCGCGCTCGCCGACGGCGACGACATCATCTATTTGCTCGCGCGCGACATGCAGAAGCGCGGACGGCTGAACGGGCCTGTCGTCGGCACGGTCATGACCAATTTCGGCATCGAGCGGGCGATCGAGGGACTCGGCATTCCATTCCTGCGCTCGAAGGTCGGCGACCGCCACGTGTTGCAGATGCTGCGCGATCACGCTGGCGTGCTCGGTGGCGAGGCTTCCGGTCACGTGCTGTGCCTCGACCGTGCGACGACCGGCGACGGCATCCTCACGGCGCTGCTCGTGCTCGACACGCTGCAGCGCGCAGGCATCTCGCTCGCGGAGGCGCGCGCGGGCATCACGCGAGTCCCGCAGGTGACGATCAACGTGCCCGCATCCGGCGGCCACGCTATCGTCGCGAGCGCGGCAGTGCAGCGTGTGTTCGCAGAAGCGAGCGAGACGCTGCGCGGACGCGGTCGCGTGGTCCTGCGCCCCTCGGGTACCGAGCCGGTCGTGCGCGTCACGGTCGAGGGTGAGGACGCGGCGGAGGTCGCCCGGTTGGCGCAAGGACTCGCACACGCCGTAAAATCGGCGGCGACGAACTAGAGAAGTCGAAAAGGTTGCGCAGCCCATGAGCCAGCAGGTACCCACCCTCGATATCCGCCGTTACGAAACCGACCGCGTGGCGTTCGTCGCCGAACTCGGCGCGGCCTACCGCGAATTCGGCTTCTGCGGCATCTCCGGTCACGGCATCCCGCTGGATCTCGTGGACAACGCCTACGAGGTGTTCAAGCGCTTCTTCGCGCTGCCGACCGAGGTCAAGCTTCGCTATCACCTGCCCGGAACGGGTGGCGCGCGCGGCTATACCCCGTTCGGCATCGAGACCGCGAAAGACGCAAAGCACGCCGATCTCAAGGAGTTCTGGCACGTCGGGCGCGAATTGCCGCACGGCTCGAAGTATGCGAGCTCCATGGCCCCGAACCTTTGGCCGACCGAGATCGAGCATTTCCGCGAGTACGGCTACGGTCTCTACTCCGCGCTCGACGAGCTCGGAACGCGCGTGCTGCGCGCGCTCGCGCTGCACATCGACCTGCCCGAACGATACTTCGACGACAAGACCAATTTCGGCAACTCGATCCTGCGGCCGATCCACTATCCGCCTATCACGCAGACGGACATCCCTAACGTGCGTGCCGGGGCGCACGAGGACATCAACTTCATCACGCTGCTGGTCGGCGCGAGCGCGGAAGGCCTGCAGCTGCTCCAGCGCAATGGCGAATGGCTGCCGATCACGACCCAGGGGGACACGATCGTCGTCAACATCGGCGACATGCTGCAGCGCCTGACCAACCACGTGTATCCGTCGACGACGCATCGTGTCGTGAACCCGCCGGGCGAGAAGGCACGCCAGCCACGCTACTCGGTGCCGTTCTTCCTGCACCCGAATCCGGACGTCGTGCTCGATCCGCTCGCTCAGTGCGTGAGCTCCGCCAATCCGAGCCGCTACGACACGTCGATCACCTCGCACGAATACCTGCAGCAGCGCCTGCGTGAGATCAACCTCATCAAGTAACGCGGCTTATCGGAATCGCTCGGAAGATGCATATTGAAAGCAAGTTGCCGAAGGTCGGCACGACCATCTTCACGGTGATGTCGCAGCTCGCGCTGCAGCACCAGGCCGTCAATCTCGGCCAGGGTTTCCCCGACTTCGACGGCCCGCAGGCGCTGCGCGACGCGCTTGCCGACGCGATGAACTCGCACAAGAATCAGTACGCGCCGATGACCGGCATCCCGAAGCTGCGCGAGCAGATCGCGCTGAAGACCGAGCGCCTCTACGGCGCGAGGGTCAACGCCGACACCGAAGTCACGGTGACGAGTGGTGCGACCGAGGCGCTGTTCGCGGCGATCGCCGCGGTGGTCCGAACGGGCGACGAAGTGATCGTTCTCGACCCGTGCTACGACAGCTACGAGCCTGCGATCGAGCTCGCCGGCGGCCGTGCGGTGCACGTCCCGCTGAGCCTGCCGGATTTCTCGGTCGACTGGCAGCGGGTCAAGGCGGCGATCGGCCCGAAGACAAGGATGCTGCTGATCAACTCACCGCACAATCCGACCGGCGCCGTGCTCGGCACGGCCGACCTCAATACGCTCGCCGAGCTGCTGCGCGGCACCGATATCCTGCTGCTGTCGGACGAGGTATACGAGCACATCGTGTTCGACGGCGAGCTGCACCAGAGCGTGCTGCGCCATGCGGAGCTCGCGGCGCGCAGCTTCGTCGTGTCGTCGTTTGGCAAGACCTATCATTGCACCGGCTGGAAGGTCGGCTATTGCATCGCGCCGCAGGCGCTGTCGGCGGAATTCCGCAAGGTGCATCAGTACCTAACGTTCTGCACGTTCAGCCCCGCGCAATGGGCGTTCGCCGAGGTGCTCGAGCGCGATCCGCAGCACTATCTCGACCTGCCGGCGTTCTACCAGGCCAAGCGCGATGAGTTCCGCCGCCTGCTGGCCCCGTCGAAGTTCAAGCTGCTGCCGGTGCGCGGCGCGTATTTCCAGGTCGTCGACTATTCGGCGATCAGCGACATGGACGACCTCAATTTCGCCGAGTGGCTGATCCACGAGGCCGGCGTCGCGGCGATCCCGGTTTCCGCGTTCTACGAGACGCCACCCGACACGCGGCTCGTGCGTTTCTGCTTCGCAAAGAGCGACGAGACGCTGCATGCCGCCGCTGAGCGGCTGTGCAGACTATGACCGACAAAACACTCAGGGTATCGCTCGTGCAGGGCCAGACGCGCTGGCACGATGCCGCCGCGAACCGTACCTACTACGGCGATCTCGTGCGCTCACTCAGGGGACAGAGCGATCTCGTCGTGCTGCCGGAGACGTTCACGAGCGGCTTCACCAACGACACGCTGCACCAGGCCGAGACGATGGCCGGGCCGAGCATGCTCTGGCTGCAGGCGCTCGCGGAGGACGTCGGCGCGACGATCACGGGCAGCATGGTGATCCGCGAAGGCGAGCGCTGTTTCAACCGACTCGTATGGATGCGACCGGACGGCAGCTTCGAGCAGTACGACAAGCGCCACCTGTTCCGCATGGCGAAGGAACACGAACGCTACGGCGGCGGCGATCGCCGCCTCGTCGTCGAACTCAACGGCTGGCGCATCTTCCCGATGGTCTGCTACGACCTGCGCTTTCCGGTCTGGATCCGCAACCGGCATGGCGCAGCGGCCGCCGATCGCTTCGAGTACGACCTCGCGATCTTCGTCGCGAACTGGCCCTCCGCGCGACGCGAGCCCTGGCGCACGCTGCTGCGCGCTCGCGCGATCGAGAACCTCTCCTACATCGTCGGCGTCAACCGCGTAGGCGTCGATGGCAACGGTCTGCACTACGGCGGCGACAGCGCGGCAATCGACTTCGTCGGCCAGCCGCTCGTCGAACTCGGGGACCAAGAGCAGACCGTCACGGTCGAGCTGGATCCTACGGCGCTCGAAGCGCACCGGGAGCGCTTTCCCGCATGGATGGACGCCGACGAGTTCGAACTTCGGGTTTAGCCGTCCAAATCGCGAGGCGGGATGGTGCAAATTTGCCGCGGTGCGGCATAATGCCGACTCCAGCGGGATGAATCCATGAGTCGTGTATACAATTTCAGTGCCGGTCCGGCGGCGCTGCCGGAAGTCGTGCTGCGCCAGGCCCAGGCGGAGCTGCTCGAATGGGGCGGCGTCGGCGCGTCGGTGATGGAGATCAGCCATCGCGGCAGGCAATTCGTCGAGCTCGCGGCCGAATCTGAGCGCGACCTGCGCTACCTCGTGGACATTCCCGACAACTACAAGGTGCTTTTCCTGCAGGGTGGCGCGACCCAGCATTTCGCGCAGCTGCCGATGAATTTCGCGCGCCATGACCAGGTGACCGACTACGTCGTCACGGGGCACTGGGGCGAGAAGGCCGTGCGCGAAGCGCGACCGATCGCGCCGGTGCACATCGCCGCCGACGCCGCATCGAGTCGCTACACGGCCGTTCCGCCACGCGCGGACTGGAAGCTCAGCGACGGCGCCGCCTATGTCCACTACACGCCGAACGAGACGATCCACGGCGTCGAGTTCCACGAGGTGCCCGACGTCGGCGACGTGCCGCTGTTCGCCGACATGTCGTCGGACATCCTGTCGCGACCGTTCGACGTGCGCAGGTTCGGCGTGATCTACGCCGGCGCGCAGAAGAACATCGGCGCATCCGGGCTCGTCGTGATGATCGTGCGCGAGGACCTACTCGAGCGCTGCCCGAAGAACATTCCGAAGATCTTCAACTACGCCGAACACGCGGCGCAGAACTCGATGCTCAACACACCCAACACGTTCGGCTGGTATCTTGCGAGCCTCGTGTTCAAGTGGCTGCTGCGCGAAGGCGGACTCGTCGCGATCGGCGAGCGCAACCACGCGAAGGCCGAGCTGCTCTACCGCTGCATCGACGAATCGGGAGGTTTCTACGCCAACCCGGTGCAAATCGACGCGCGCTCGTGGATGAACGTGCCTTTCACGCTCGTCGACGACGACCTCGATGTGGCATTCATCGCCGAATCCGAAGGCGCGGGTCTGCTCGCACTCAAGGGTCACAAGGCCGTCGGCGGCATGCGCGCCTCGCTCTACAATGCGGTGAGCCTGCGCGCGGTCGAGACGCTCGTCGACTTCATGCGCGATTTCGCGCGGCGCAACGGCTGACCCACCTGCGGACGACGGAAACCCATGGCCACCCAGAAGAAGAAACCCGCGGCAGGCAAAACCGCAGCGATGCCCGCGCTGAACCTCGCCGACGCGCGTTCACGCATCGACGGCATCGATCGCCAGATCCAGCAGCTGATCGCCGAGCGCGCGGGCTGGGCGCACATGGTCGGCAAGGCCAAGGGTCCGCTCAAGGCCGCGGTCGAGTACTACCGGCCCGAGCGTGAGTCGCAAGTGTTGCGCATGGTGATCGACCGCAACGAGGGGCCGCTCGCCGACGAGGTGCTCGTGCGGTTGTTCCGCGAGATCATGTCGGCCTGCCTCGCGCAGCAGGAACCGCTCAAGGTCGGCTATCTCGGACCCGAAGGCACGTTCAGCGAGCAGGCGATGCGCAAGCACTTCGGCCACTCGTCGCACGGGCTGCCGCTCGCGAGCATCGAGGAGGTGTTCCAGGAGGTCGAGGCGGGCCACGCGGACTTCGGCGTCGTGCCGGTCGAGAACTCGGGGCAGGGCACGATCCAGGTCACGCTCGACATGTTCCTGACCTCGAACCTCAAGATCTGCGGCGAGGTCGAGCTGCGCGTGCGCCAGTACCTGCTGTCGCGATCGGGGCACATCGAGGACATCGAGCGCGTCTACTCGCATCCGCAATCGTTCGCGCAGACCAAGGCCTGGCTGCGCGCCAATCTGCCCAAAGCGGAGAAGATCGCGGTGTCGAGCAATGCGGAGGCCGCGCGCCGCGCGCGCAACGCCGACGACGCGGCCGCGATCGCGGGTGAGGCTGCGGGCCACGTCTACGGCCTCAAGAAAGTTGTCGTGAGCCCGATCGAGGACCGCGACGACAACACGACGCGCTTCCTCGTGCTCGGCCGCCAGTTCTTTCCGTCGAGCGGACACGATCGCACGTCGGTGCTCGTCTCGATCCGCGACCAGCCCGGCGCGTTGTTCAACGTGCTGAGCCCGTTCGCGCACCACGGCGTGTCGATGAGCCGTATCGAATCGCGTCCGTCGCACCATGCGAACTGGGAATACGCGTTCTTCATCGATCTCGCGGGTCACATCGAGGACGAGCCGATGAAGGCCGCGCTTGCCGAGCTCAAGAAGCACGCCGCGCAGATCAAGGTACTCGGCTCGTATCCCGTGGCCGTGCTCTGATGGCGAGCGCGGCGAGGCTGGACTGGACGAGTTCGCCGGCGGGCCCCGTGCGCGGTGAAGTGCGCGTGCCAGGAGACAAGTCGATTTCGCATCGCGCGATCATGTTCGCCTCGCTCGCGGACGGCACCTCGCGCATCACGGGGTTCCTCGAGGGCGAAGACACGCGCGCGACCGCGGGCGCGTTCGCGCGGATGGGCGTGAATATCGAGACACCGAGCGCGAGCGAGCGCGTCGTGCAGGGCGTTGGCATCGATGGTCTGAAGCAACCGGACGGGGCGATCGATTGCGGCAACGCCGGAACCGGCATGCGCCTCATGGCCGGCCTGCTCGCGGCGCAATCCTTCGACTCGACGCTGATCGGCGACGAGTCTCTGTCGAAACGCCCGATGCGCCGCGTCACCGAGCCGCTCGCGACGATCGGCGCGCGCATCGACAGCGCGGCGGGCGGCCTGCCGCCGCTGCGCATCCACGGTCAGACATCGCTGCGCGGCATCGACTACACGCTGCCAGTCGCGAGCGCGCAGGTGAAATCGGCGCTGTTGCTCGCGGGACTGTACGCACAGGGCGAGACGAAGGTCAGCGAGCCGCATCCGACGCGCGACTACACCGAACGCATGCTGCAGGCTTTCGGCTGGCCGATTGAATACGACGCAGGCTACGCGCGGCTCAGCGGCGGGCACCGCTTGCGCGCGACGGACATCGCCGTGCCGGCCGATTTCTCATCGGCGGCTTTCTTCCTCGTCGCCGCGAGCATCGTGCCGGGCTCCGAACTGCTGATTCGCGACGTCGGGATCAACCCACGTCGCACGGGCCTTCTGCGCGCGTTGCGGCTGATGGGAGGCAACATCAGCGAGGTCAACCGTCGCGAATCCGGAGGCGAGCTCGTCGCCGACCTGCAAGTGCGCTACGCGCCGTTGCACGGCATCGACATCCCCGAGCGGCTCGTGCCCGACATGATCGACGAGTTCCCCGCGTTGTTCGTCGCTGCCGCCGCCGCGAAGGGGACGACACGCATCACCGGCGCCGCGGAATTGCGCGTCAAGGAGTCCGATCGCATCGCGGTCATGGCGAAGGGTCTGCAGATATTCGGCGCCAACATCGAGGAGACCCCAGACGGCGCGGTGATCCGCCACGCGCCGCTGATCGGCGGTCGCGCCGACTGCGCGGGCGACCACCGCTGCGCGATGAGTCTTGCGATCGCCGGCCTGATTTCCGAGGATCCGGTTCGGATACTCGACTGCGCGAACGTGGCGACCTCTTTCCCGGGCTTCGTCCAACTTGCAAACGCGTGTGGATTCGCGCTGAGCTGAAGTTTTTTTCGCGACATGGGACAAACAAGATGCGTGTCTGTCTCAACATGATCGTCCGGAATGAGCGGCATGTGCTCGGTCGTTGCCTGAAGTCCGTTGTTCCGTA
>JBDTYX010000147.1:0-8339 GCA_040005435.1 Rudaea sp.
TTCCATCCCATGCCTCGCGCTCGGCATCGCGCTCGCGGCAGAACAGGATCGCTTCGCCGTGCGCGCGCCCGGGAATCAGCGCGAGTACCGCGTCCGGTTCGGGAAATCCCGACAGGTACTGAAAATCGCTGTCCTGCCGGTAGGGATAGTGACTGTCGTTGTTGCGCACGCGTTCCGGCGCGGCGGGCACGACGCAGATCGCATCGTCGCCGATGATGCGCATCAGCTGCTTGCGGCGCCGGGCATATTCCTTGCCGTCGATCATCGAGGCGGCCACGCTCTAGTGTAGCGTCCTGCCGGCGCGCCGCTCGGCATGCAGCTCGGCGTGCAGCAATAGGGCGCCCATGCGGATGAATTCGATTACCTCGGCGAGCGCGCTCTCGTCCTCTTCCGCATCGGCATATTCGAACCTCGTCGCCGCGATCGTGCCGAAGTCGCTGAGGATCTCGCTCGCCTCGCTCGACAACGAGGCGGCCTGACCCGCTCCGGCGAGGCCAATGCCGCCGAGGAAGCCGCGGCACCAGTCGACAAGCGCATCGGTGCGCATGCCGACCGAGTCGGTATCGGGAGGCAGCAGCGGTTCGAATCCGAGTTCGGGATCGGCGAGCCAGCGCGCGCAGTCGTCATACAGACGTTCGAGCAACTGCGGCGACAGGGCGGTGGCGGCGCCTTCATCGGGCACGAGCTCGAGCGCCGCGAGCCAGTGCTGCGCGTCGGCGCTGCCGCCACCGCAGAGGTAGCCGGTCAGCGAGCCGTGCAGATCGCTCGCGCCGATGCCGAACTGGGCCGTGGCTAGCACGTCACCGAGTTCGGCATGAGATATGGGGCCTGTCACGATGACGGGTGTGGCACGCTGGGGGAAAGGTGTATTGTAGCAGTGCAGATGCAGTGCGCAGCTTCCACGCAGCGGCGGCGGTAGCGACGTTAGCGTCTGCAAGCAGGGCGGGAGCCGCGAGTCACAATTAGCGCATTCGGTTGCGCGCGGCTGACAGTATTGTCGAAAGGGAAGACCCCAATGGGATGTAGCCGGCGCGCTATCCTGTTTGGCCTGCTGATCTGTGCAGGGAGCGCGGCGGCGGGCGAACGCCGCTACTATTTCGACACGCCCGCCGAAGCCGAACGCAGCCTCGTCCAGCAGACGATCAACGGCTTCTACCAAGACCGCGCAGGCTTCATGTGGATCGCCACGCAAGGCGGCCTGCACCGTTACGATGGCTATCGCTTCCGCGCGTTCGAACACCAGCCGGACGTGGCCGACAGCCTGCCGAGCAGCTTTGTCAGCGCGATCGCAGAAGACGCCTCGGGCGCTCTCTGGATCGGAACTCGCAACAGCGGCATCGCCCGCGTCGATCCCGTGTCGGGCAAGGCCAAGGCGTTCGCGGTCCCCGATGACGCGCCCGGCGCGGTAAATCGCAATACCGTCATCGCGCTGAATTTCGATCCCGCGAAAGGCCTGTGGATCGTCTCCATGGCCGGTATCGAGCTACTCGATCCCGTGAGCGGTCAGCGTCGCGAGATCCTCGCGTTCGACAAGCCTCGGCACGCGGACGATCCCTTCGCGAGCCTCGTTCGCGCCGGCGACGGCACGCTTTGGGCCGCGACGCCGTACGGCCTGTGGCGGATCGCGTCGGGCGCGGACGTGGCCCAGCAGGTCGCGGCGTCGGCACTCGCCGAGGCGAGGTCGGCGGTGATTGCGAGCGACGGCCGCATCTACGCGACGACGCGCGAGGGGCTGGTCCGCGTCGACGTGGCGCGTGACCGCGTCGAGAAGGTCTGGCCCGTCCCGTCCGACGATCGCGGCGCGCCACCGAGCCATGATGCCTACGACGTCGTCGAAGATTCGCAAGGCAGGCTCTGGATGGCCGTGCTCGGCGCCGGGCTCGTCGTCTTCGATCCGCAGACGGCTCGCATCGAAAATCTGCGCGAGGATCGCAACGTGCCCGGCTCGCTGCTCGAGGACTCGGAGCGGCGGCTCTTCATCGATCGATCCGGCCTACTCTGGATCGGCGGCATCAACGCGGGCTTCGCGACGACCGATCCGCGCGGCGCCAAGTTCCGCCTGATCACCGATTCCGATCCTGCGCATCCGCGTGCCGGCAACTATGTCCGCTCGCTGCACGAAGACGAGCAGGGAAAGCTCTGGCTCGCAGTCGCCGGCGCCGACCTCAAGCGCTACGACCCGGCGCAGCAGATCTTCGCGGCATTCACCGACAGAATGCTCGGGGTGCTTGATCAGGGCGTGCATTCGAGCGAATTGCGCATGCCGGCGGTGCGTTCTGCAGGCGCGAACCACATGCTCGTCGCGACCGGCAAGGGCGTCGTCGACTTCGATACCGAGACGCAGCGCGCGAGCCGCCTGGCACCGTCGGCGCTGCCAGCCGGCTGGGCCGATTCGACGCGATCGCTGTTGCGCGCGCGCGACGGCAGCCTCTGGCTCGGTACGTCCGGCGACGGCCTCGCCCACGGCGTACCCGGTGCGGATCGGTGGGAGATCTATCACCACCGTGAGCTGCACAACGAAACGCTCGCGGACGACTTCGTCGTGACCATCGAGGAAGATCGCGCGAGCCGCATATGGATCGGCACCACCGGCGGACTCACGCTATTCGAACCAGGCTCGGGACGCATGCGCAGCTTCCGCAACGTTCCCAACGATTCCAACTCGCTATCGGACAACATCGTCCATTCGATTCGCGAGGCCGTCGATGGCAGCATCTGGGTCGGCACGCACGGCGGACTCAACCGCGTCTCGTTCGGTGCGGACGACCAGGTGCGCTTCACGCGCTTCCTCGATCGCGACGGCCTTACCAACGCGACGATCTACTCGATCCTCGACGATGCCGACGGCAATCTGTGGTTGGGCACGAACGGCGGCATCCAGGAATACGATCGCGGCGTCGGCGTCTTCCGCTCGTTCACGCTGCATGATGGTCTGCAGGGCATGGAGTTCAACACGGGCGCCGCGATCCGGCTCGCGAACGGAGACATGGCATTCGGCGGCACGAACGGCGTCAACGTATTCAAAGCCGAGTCGTTGCGGCTGAGCGCGTTCGAGCCAGCGGTCGTGATCACCGGACTGCAGATAGGCGAGGCGCCGCTCGCGGCGCTTTCTGCAAGTGCGCCGGCGATCGAGGTGAATCAGGCAGAGCGCGTATTGCGCTTCGAGTTTTCCGCGCTCGATTATGCGCAGCCCGCGCGAAATCGCTACGCGTATCAGCTCGCCGGCTTCGACAAGGCCTGGGTCGAGGCGGGTACGCGCTCCGACGCCACCTATACCAATCTACCCGCGGGCAGCTATACGTTCCGCGTGCGTTCGAGCAACCACGACGGCGTCTGGAATGACCGCGTGACCACCCTCGGCGTGACGATCACGCCGCCGTGGTGGAGCAGCACGCCCGCCCGCCTGCTGTATGCCGCGATCCCCGCCACGCTGCTGTATCTCGCCTGGCGCGCGATGCGCCGGCGCCGCGACGACGAGTTGCGCCACCACGGCGAGTTGCGCGAACGCGACGAACGCTTCCGCATGGCGCTGTGGGGCTCGGGCGACGAGTTCTGGGACCTCGACCTGCAGACGCACCAGATGCACCGCATCGGCGCGGATCAGACGTTCGGCGGCGCGTACGAGCAGACGATCAGCGACGAGAACTGGCTGCGCGAGATGATGCACCCCGAGGACGTGCCGTTGCTGATGGAACGCCGCCACGCGCACATCGACGGGCGCACGGGGTATTTCGAATCCGAGCACCGCGTGCGCGGTCCCGACGGCCAGTGGATGTGGCGCCTGTCGCGCGGCAAGATCGTCGAATGGGACGCGGACGGCGGCGCGCTGCGCGCATGCGGCATCGCACGTAACGTGACCCAGGTGCATATAGCCGAGCGCCAGCACCGCATCGCCGCCGAAGTGCTCAACAGCATGAACGAAGCGGTCTTCGTGACCGACCTCGAGCATCGTTTCGTGTCTGCCAACCATGCCTTCATGCGCATGGCGGGGTACTCCGAGACCGAGATCATCGGGCAAAGCATCGACATCCTGCAGAGCGCGCGCCAATCCGCCGACGTCTATCAGCGCATGCGCGACGACTATCTGAATCATGGCTTCTGGCGTGGGGAGCTGTGGCAGCGGCGCAAGAGCGGAGAGGAATTCCTCTGCTGGCTCGAGATCAGCACGGTGCGCGACAGCTTCGGCCAGCGCACCCACTTCGTCAGCGTGATGTCCGACATCACCGAGCGCAAGCGCAACGAGCAGGAACTGCGCTACCTCGCGAACTACGACACGCTCACGGGCCTGCCTAACCGCAGCCTCCTGATCGAGCGCCTCGTCGCCGCGATCGATCGCGCGCGGCGCGGCGACACGCGCGTCGCCGTGCTGTTCCTGGACCTCGATCACTTCAAGCATGTCAACGACTCGATGGGCCACAGCAGCGGCGACCTCGTCCTGCGCGCTGTCGGCGAACGGCTGCGCGGCTGCCTCGGCGACAGCGACATCGTCGCACGTCTCGGCGGCGACGAATTCACGCTGCTGATCGAGGGGCTGCGCGATGTCGCGGGCGCCGAAGTAATTGCGCAGCGCGTGATCGCGGCGCTGTCGAGTCCGCTCGATATCGAGGGCGCCCGCGAGCTCGTCGTCACGACGTCGATCGGCATCAGCGTGTTCCCCGACCACGCGCGCGGACCGATGAGCCTGCTCAAGTTCGCCGACACCGCGATGTATCAGGCCAAGGAGCAGGGACGCAACACGTACGCCGTCTACACCGAGGCAATGGACATCGCCGCGCGACGCTGGGCCGATACCGCCGCCGCGTTGCGCCGCGCCGTGGAGAATCAGGAACTCGACGTCGTCTATCAGCCCAAACTGACGCTCGCGACCGGCAAGATCGAAGGCGTCGAGGCGCTGCTGCGCTGGCGCAGCGCCGAACTCGGCGAAATCCCGCCCTCGCACTTCATTCCGCTCGCCGAACAGACCGGACTGATCGTCGAACTCGGTAATCATGTGATCCGCGTCGCCTGCAGCCAGCTCAAGGCGTGGCGCGACCTCGGAATCGACGGCGTCAGCATCGCGATCAACGTCTCCGTGCTGCAGCTGCTGCGCGGCGAACTCGCCGGGCGGCTGCGGCGCGCGCTCGCCGAGCACGAGATCGATCCGCATTTGCTCGAGCTCGAACTGACCGAGACGATGCTGATGGCGCGCGCCGAGCAGGCGCTCAACACGCTCGGCGAACTCAGCGCGATCGGCGTGAGCCTCGCGATCGACGATTTCGGTACGGGCTACTCGTCGCTGAGCTATCTGAAGCGCCTGCCGATCGACACGCTCAAGATCGATGCGAGCTTCGTGCGTGACATCTCCTCCGATCCGGACGACCGCGCGATCACCGCGACGATCATCCGCATGGCGCAGTCGCTGCAATTGACCGTCGTCGCCGAAGGCGTCGAGACCCAGGAACAGTTCGAATATCTGCGAGATCACGGCTGCCACCAGATCCAGGGCCATTGGCTGTCACGCCCCCTGTCTGCGCAGGCCTGCACGGAATTTCTGCGCAGCGGCGCTCCGGGCGTCCTGAAGCGAGCCACCGCATGACCTTCGCGCGCGCGCGTTGACCGGCTTACGGCGCACGCATATAGTTCGCGCATGGCCGAATCCAGCGTTCTCAGCGAACTTTCCGAGATTGGCGGGCGTCTGGATCGGCTGCTCGAACTCGTGCATAGACTGGTCGAGGAAAACCGCAGTCTGCGTACGAGTCAGGAGCAGCTCAATACCGAACGCGCGAACCTGCTCGCCAAGAACGAGCAGGCACGCTCGCGCGTCGAGGCGATGATCGTGCGCCTGCGCTCTCTGGAGAACAACGCATGAGCGAAACCTCGCCGGTTGCGGTCAGTATCCTCGACCGCGAATTCCTCGTCGCGTGCACGCCTGAAGAGCGCCCAGGTCTCGTCGCGGCGGCGGCGTACCTCGATGCGAAGATGCGTGAGGTGCGTGGCAACACGCGCACGCAGGGCGTCGATCGCATCGCGGTCATGGCCGGACTCAACATCGCGCACGAGTTGATGCAGGCACGCCAGCGCGGCGATGTCGATGGCGGCGCATTGGCACAGCATCTGCAAGTGCTGCGCGCGAAGCTTGATGGCGCACTCGCCGCACCGCTAAAATAGCAGCGCGTCCCCTGCGGTGTTTGACAGCGCATTCAACATATTGCCTTGTTCCTAAATACGACCCCGGGATGGCAGTGCTAAGTGTCCGTGTGCATGTCCGCCATGTGCGGAAAGCCTGACGACCTGCGAGCCTTCCCACCTGATCCTTCGGATCAAGGTCGTTCGATGTGCATCGGCATTGCGGAGGACGTACTTTTTTTGCCGGCGCCGCGCTGACGCCCCGTCACCGTGCGCGACGCCTCGGCGCACCGAGGCGCTGAACCGCAACGCGCCGGTACGCTGCTGATCGTCAACCCGCGCCGCAGATGGACGTCTCGCGAGACCGCCGCGCTCTACAATGCGACCGTGAACCGCACCCTCGACGCCGACTCTGCCGCAGCCGACCTGCGCGCGCACATGCGCGACCGACGTATGCGCCTCGGCGCCGCGGAGCGCATCGAGGCCGCGGAGGGCGTCGCGCTCGCGCTCGAGCGATTGCCGGAGTTCCTCGTCGATCGCAACGTGGCCGGCTACTGGGCGGTCTCGGGCGAGCTGCCGCTGCACATCGCGGTCGCAAGGCTCAGGGCGCGCGGGCAGAACTACTGCGTGCCGGTGCTGGCGGGCAAGCAGCTGCGCTTCGCACACCTCGCGCCGCGTGCGGAGCTGCGCGCGAACCGGCATGGCATTCCCGAACCCGTATGCGCGCAAGCGCACCAGCTCGCGCCGACCCAGCTCGATCTCGTACTCGTGCCGCTGACCGCGTTCGACCGCACGGGCGGGCGCCTCGGCATGGGCGGCGGCTACTACGATCGCAGCTTCGCGTTCCTGCGCGGGCAGCCGCGCCCGGCGCGCCCGCTTCTGGTCGGAATCGGCTACAGTTTTCAGGAGGCCCCCATGCTCAGCGCACGTGCGCACGACGTGACGATGGACTTCGTCGCCACCGAGCGCGAACTTATCGATTGCCGGCCAGAGGAGGAGCGCGACCCATGAATTACTGGCTGATGAAGACCGAGCCGGACGAGTTTTCGATCGACGATCTCAAGACGCGCAAGACCGAGCCGTGGAGCGGCGTGCGCAACTATCAGGCGCGCAACTTCATCCGCGAGATGCGCGCCGGAGACGGCGTCCTCTTCTATCATTCGAGCTGCGAGGTGCCCGGCGTCGCAGGCATCGCGAGCGTCGTCGCCGCAGCGCATTCCGATCCGACCCAGTTCGATCCCAAGAGCGACTACTTCGACGCGAAGTCGTCGCGTGCCGACCCGCGCTGGTCTCTCGTAGAGGTGCGCTACAAGCGCAAGCTCAAGCGCACGATCACGCTCACCGAGCTCAAGGGCCAGCACGAGCTGGCCGACTTCGCGCTGCTGCGCCCGGGCAATCGCCTCTCGGTGTTGCCCGTGACGTCCGCGCAATGGCAATTCATTCTTTCGCTGGAATAACGGCTCGATGACGAATGCACAGGAACAACAGAAGCGCTTGGCGGCGCAGGCGGCGATCCGCTACGTCGAGGACGGCAGCGTCGTCGGCGTCGGTACGGGTTCGACCGTGGCGCATTTCATCGACGAACTCGGCAAGATCCGCGACCGCATCAAGGCGGCGGTGTCAAGTTCGGAGCGCAGCACGGCCGCGCTGCGCGCGCTCGGCATCGACGTCGTGGACCTCAACAGTGTCGGCGAACTGCCGCTGTATGTCGACGGTGCGGACGAATGCGACGGCGCGAAGAACCTGATCAAGGGCGGCGGAGCGGCGCTCACGCGCGAGAAGATCGTCGCGGCGGCGTCGCGCAAGTTCATCTGCATGATCGATACGTCGAAGCGGGTCGACTGGCTGGGCCGGTTTCCGCTGCCGGTCGAGGTGATTCCGATGGCACGCAGCTATGTGGCGCGCGAGCTCGTCAAGCGCGGCGGCCAGCCGGTCTGGCGCGATGGCGTCACGACCGACAACGGCAACGCGATCCTCGACGTACACAACCTGCGCATCACCGACCCGCCCGCGCTCGAGGCGGACCTCAACCAGATCGTCGGCGTTGTCTGCGTCGGCCTGTTCGCGCGGCGCAAGGCCGATGTCGTGATCGTCGGCGGCGAAACGATGCCGTGAGCGCCGTTCTGCACGGAGGATTTCGCGCGCCGAAGGTGTTTGCAGTCCTGATGCTGGCCTCGGTCGGCAGCATCGCTGCGGTGAACGCACAGGAGCGCGATGCGGCGAGTTCCGCGGCC
>JBDTYX010000148.1:0-8296 GCA_040005435.1 Rudaea sp.
TGCGCAGCTGCTTGTCGAGCTGCATCACGTACAGCGGCAGGAACCCGATCGCGAAACCGAGGCCGAGCCAGAACGGGATGCGGGCGAGGCGCCAGATTAGGCGCAGCGCCGTGGACAGTGTGGATAGAATGGACAAAGCGCGGGATCGGGCATGGAAAGGCGCAAAAAGTCTAACCGAAACCGGGCCCTAGCCATGCCTTGTGATGACATCAAAGCGGCTATCCGCGATAATTTCATCGTTCCGCCATGTTTTGCCCCGGAATTTCCCGGACGCGACCCGCGCCGCGCGGTTCGATCGCCGCCGCTACGAAGGACCCTCGTGCGACAGCCAGCCTTGCCGACATCCGTGCGTTCGCCGCGCGCACGCCCGCGCAACCCCGCGTCGCGGTGCGGCTGAGCAGCACCTTGTCCATGCAGGACACTGCGAACCGCGTGCGCCTCTGCGTGCATGGCGCGACGGCCGCGTCCGCGGGCTGGCTCGGCGCCGCGATCGCGCAGGCGCCGGGCGCGCAGCTCGCGCTGTTCGGAGCGCAGTCCGCGGCGGTCGCGAACGCGACACGGCACGCGCTCGGGCATGCGAACGAGAACGATACGCTCGCGGTGCTGCGCATCGCGCGTGAGCAATTCCCCGGCGACGACCTCTTGATGCTGCGCGCCGGCACCGCGTTGCCACCGTGGTGGTTCGAGCGCCTGAGCGCCGCGATCGCGCTCGCCGACGTTCTCGTCGCGTCGCCGCTCGACAATCTCGCGGGCGCGCGCTCGCCGCTGCCCGCCGCGACGCAGAGCGACGCGTCGGTCGAGCGCATCGATGCGCTGTGCCACGGCTACGGTCGGCGCGAGGCGATCGACTGGCCGGAATTCTCGCCGTTGCTGAGCGCCTGGAATGGCGCTCGTCTCGCGACGGTCGCGTGGACGCAGCTGCGGGCGCACGCGCTCGCGCAGACGCTCGCGCCGCTGCACGGCGTGCTGCTGGATCATCTCTATGTCGCGGAGCCGGGCAAGACGCTGCATGGACCGCGCGTGGTCGCTGCGGGCGAGGACGCCGTGCCGCCGTCGCCGCTCGGCGAGCTGCGCGCAGGCGTCGGTGCCGCGCTCACTGCGCCTTCCGCGAGTGCCATCGATGGCGCCGGTGGATACTGCGGGCTCGACGGCAGGCCGGTCGTGTTGCACGTGCTGCACGGCTGGGGCGGCGGCGCCGCGCGTTTCGTGCATGACCTCGCGCGCGGCGATCGTACGCGCCACCACATCGTGCTCAACGCGCGCGGCAATTTCGACAGACACACGTTCGGCGAGACGATCGAACTGTTCGACGAATCGCTCGGCCCCGCGCCGTTGCGCAGCCTCACGCTGCCGAATCCGATTCGCAGCACGACGCTCGGCGACGCGACCTATCGCAGCCTGTTCGATTCGATCCTGCGCGACTTCCGCGTCGATGCGGTGATGGTGTCGTCGCTGATCGGCCACAGCCTCGACGTGCTGCGCAGCGGACTGCCGACGACCCACTTCGTCCACGACTTCTATCCGCTGTGGCCGCTGCTGCACCGCAATCTAGACGACCCGGCGCTGCGCTTCGACGACGAATTGCTGGCCCGCGACCTCGCCGGCATCGACCCCGGCTACGAATTCGCCGAGCGCGATCCCGCCTACTGGACCGCGCTGCGCGCCGCCTTCACCGATGCCGCGCTCGCCGCGCCGGCGCGCCTCATCGCGCCGAGCCGCGCCGCGCTCGATCTGTTCGTGCGCCTGCAGCCGCGCCTGGGCGACCTGGCGAGCGTCGTCATCGCGCACGGCATCGATCGCTGGCCGGGCTCGTCGGCGTTGCCGCAGCCGGCCGCGCGCAAGCGCCTACGCCTGATCGTGCTTGGCCGCGTGCGCCGCGGCAAGGCGGCGCATCTGCTGCGCGAGTCGCTCGCGGGACTGCGCGAGCATGCAGAATTATTCCTGCTCGGCGCCGGGCCTGAAAGCCAGGAGTTCTTCGGCTGCGACGACGTCCATATCCTGCTCAACTACCGGCGCGAGGACGTTCCCGCGATGCTCGCGTCGGTCGCGCCCGACGCCGCGCTGATCCTGCCGAATTTCGCCGAGACGTTCAGCTACACGCTGTCCGAGCTCGGCAGCCTCGGCGTCCCGGTCATCGCGACCCGGCTTGGCGCGCTCGCCGAACGCATCGAAGACGGCGTCACCGGCTGGCACGTCGAGCCGAACGCGGCGTCGATCACCGCACGCGTCGCCGGCCTCGCGCGCGACCGCGACGAGCTCGCGCGCGTGCGCGTCAACCTGCAGCGCGTGCCGCACCGCGGCATCGCGGAGATGATCGCGGACTACGCGCAGCTGCTGCCGGCACGCGCGCACGCGGGCGCATCGATGTCCGCGCGGGCGCCGACGCCGGATCGCATCAGCGCGCTGACCCGCGCGACGCAGCTCGCGGACCGCGACCGCGACCTAGAAGCGCTCGCGCGCAAGGCACGGGAACAGGCGGCCGAACTCGATCGCCGCGCCGAGTGGGCGATGGGTCTCGACCGACACATCGCTGAGCTTGGCAAGGACGTCGAGGAGCAGCAGCAGGTGATCGCCGAGCGCACGCGCTGGGCGCACGCCGCGGTCGGCCGCGAGACCGCGGCTCTCGAAAACTACGCGAATCTCAGCGCGGCTCATCACCGTCTCGAGGAGGATTTCGAAGACCGGACGCGCTGGGCGCTCGCGCTGGACGCGCAACGCGAACGCCTCGAAAATGAGATCTCACAGATGCTCGACAGCCGATCCTGGCGCCTGACGCGGCCGGTGCGCTACACCACGCGCGAACTGCGCTCGCTGCGCGCACGCGCGCATTTCCAGCTGCAGCGGATACGCACCGCGTTCGCGCGTACGCGCGGCAGCCTCGCACGCCGCGGCCTGGCCGGAACGCTCGCGCGCGTCCGCGACGAGTTCGCACGCCGCCGTGCAGTGCGCGGCGGGCTCTCGGTCGTCGCGCCGCCGGTCGCCGACTTCGCGCCGTTCGCCGTGCCGTCCTCGGCCGTTCCGCTCGTGTCGATCGTGATCCCGGTGTTCAACAAGGTCGAATACACGATCGCCTGCCTGCGCTCGATCGCCGAGCATGCCGACGCCATCGCGTTCGAGACGATCGTCGTCGACGACGCCTCGAGCGACGACACCGCCGCGCAATTGTCTGCCGTTCAGGGCGTGCGGTCCGTGCGCAACGAGCAGAACCTCGGCTTCGTCGGCTCGTGCAACGCCGGCGCCGCGATCGCGCATGGCGAATTCGTGCTGTTCCTCAACAACGACACGCAGGTCTCGAGCGACTGGCTCGCCGCGCTCGTGCGCTGCTTCGCCGAAGAGCCCGACGCTGGTCTCGTCGGCGCCAAGCTCGTCTACCCGGATGGGCGCCTGCAGGAAGCCGGGGGCATCGTCTTCAACGACGGCTCGGGCTGGAACTACGGGCGCTTCGACGACCCTTCCGACCCGCGCTTCGACTATCGGCGCGAGGCGGACTACTGTTCGGGCGCGGCGATCATGATCCGACGCGCGTTGTTCGACGAGCTCGGCGCCTTCGATACACGCTACGCGCCCGCCTATTACGAGGATACCGACCTCGCGTTCGCGGTACGCGCGGCAGGCAAGAAGGTGTTCTACGAGCCGCGCGCGCGCGTCGTCCATTTCGAGGGCGTCACCGCGGGCACCGACACGGGTGCGGGCATCAAGCAGTACCAGGTCGTCAATCGCGACAAGTTCCTCGCCAAGTGGGCCGCCGCGCTCGCCGCGCAGCCCGCGCCGATCGACTCGGCCCGGCTGGCCGCCGCCGCGGCCAACTTCCGCTCGCCGCGGCGCGTGCTGATCATCGACGCGTACACGCCGACGCCCGATCAGGATTCGGGCTCGCTGCGCATGGTCAACCTGATGCGCCTGCTGCGCTCGCTCGGCTATCGGGTCAGCTTCATCCCCGACAACTACGCGCACTTCGGCAAGTACACGCAGGCGCTGCAGGAGCTCGGCGTCGAGGCGTTGTATCACCCGTACGTCGCCGAGCCTACGCAATGGCTGCGCGACAACGGCGCTTCGCTCGACGCGATCATCCTGTCGCGCCACTACGTCGCGAGCAACTACGTCGGCCTCGCGCGACTGTTCGCGCCAAACGCGCGCCTGATCTTCGACACGGTCGACCTGCACTATCTGCGCGAGGAGCGCGCCGCCACGCTGACCGCCAATGCCGACGCGGCGCGCGAGGCCGCGGCGACAAAGCGCAGCGAGCTGCGCCTCATGCGCGAATGCGACGTCACGCTCGTCGTGAGCCCGGTGGAGCAGACCTTGCTCGCGCGCGAGTTGCCGCGCACGCGCGTCGCGGTGCTCAGCAACGTGCACGAGGTCTATGGTTGCCGACGTCGATTCGCCGAACGCGAAGGGCTCGTGTTCATCGGCGGCTTTCAGCATCCGCCGAACGTCGACGCGGTGATCTGGTACGTCCGCGAAGTCCATCCGCTCGTGCGCGCCCGCGCGCCGCACGTCGAGTTCCACGTCATCGGCAGCAAGGTGACCGCCGAGATCAGCGAACTCGCGGGCGACGGCGTCATCGTGCACGGTTTCGTCGAGGACATCGCGCCGTTCATGGACGGCTGCCGCGTCTCGGTGGCGCCGCTGCGCTACGGCGCTGGCGTCAAGGGCAAGGTCAACATGGCGATGAGCTACGGCCTGCCCGTGGTCGCGACTTCGACCGCGGTCGAGGGCATGCACGTGCGCGCGGGCGCGGCCGAGAAGGACCCCGACGTGCTCGTCGGCGATACGCCGCAGCAGTTCGCCGACGCGATCCTGCGCGCTTATGAAGACGAGGAATTGTGGAACAAGCTGTCTGCGAATGGTCTTGCCAACGTCCGCGCGCACTTCTCGTTCGACGCGGCGCGCGCCGCGCTGCGCGCAATCCTGCCGCGCTGACGCTCAGGCGGCAAGGCGCGTCTCGCCGCACGCCGCGGCGTTCGCATCGTAGCGCCGCTCTAGCAGGTGGACCCCGCCCGTCGACGCGTAGCCGAGCGTGCTCGCACGCGTGCCGTAACGTGCGTCGCCGACCGTAATCGGCATGACGAAGACCGGCGCGAGGCGACGCTCGAGGTCGATGCCGACCCCCGTGTCGGGTAGCGCATCATCGGCGGGCTGCGCAGGATCGAACAGCAGGTCGAGCAGGGCGGCATCGAAAGCCTCCGCGGCCGCGCGATCGCCGACGGCCGGGATGTCGCTCGCGGCGCTCATCACGACCGACTGGAAACGCGAACGCAGGCGGTGCATCTTCGGCCAGTCGTCCTGCGGCGATCCGTTGCTGAACGCGTGCACGCCCGCGGCGAGAATGCGCGGCTCGCCGTCGATGCTGCTGACGAATCCCGCGCCGGCCTCGTCGCCGACGATCAGGTTGAACGGCCCGAATTCCTCGCGGCGCCGCGCGACCGAAGAGAGATAGTCCGCGACCGAATTCGCGCCAGTTACGAAAGCGCCGACGAGTGCGCCGCGCGATTGCGCGGCGGCCTGCGGGCGACCGCTGCGCACGTTGGTGACCGCTGCGAAGCGGCCGTTGCGGTTGAGCGCCATCCACGAGCCTCCGGCGGCGAGGTCGCGCCCGCCGATCACGTGCGGGGCATCGGACCAGCGTTGCGCCGGCGCGGTCGGTCGCGCGTGGAATTCGTCGCGATTGCCGAGCAGCAACCACGGGCGATGCGGAACGGTGTTCAACGCGCGCAGCAGCAGGCACATGGCGATCTCGCGGTCAGGACGCGGGCGGCGGTTCCTGCAACTTGGCTTCGATCACGGCGTTGCGCGGGTTGCCCGGGCTCAGTTCGCGCGCGGCATTGAACGCGCGCACCGCCTCGCCGCGCTGGCCCTGGCCCAGCCGCGACTCGGCCTGATCGAGGTAGACGCCGGCGAGCCGTTCACGCATCGACGCGAGCGCCGGGTTGCCGGGGTCGGTGCCCGAGACCGCGTCGAGGAAGCCGCGCGCGCTGTTCGCCTTTCCCTCGGCGACGGCCTTGTCGAACAGCTCTCGCGCGCGTGGCGCGATGTGTTTGAGACCGTCGAGCGCGCGCGTGTTGTTGCCGTCGAAGCGCAGCACCGCCCGGTATTTGTCGTAGGCGCCGCCCGGATCCATCAGGCTGCCCGCCGCGAGTGCGCGATCGGCCTCGGCGAGCGAGTCCTCGATGCGCCCGCGCTCCGCGAGGCTCGGCTCCTTGGCCTGATCGCTCGCGATCGCCGCGGCCTCGCGCAATTCGCGCACGCGACCGCGCAACGAACGCACCTCACCGCTGTCGCCCGCGAGCGCCTCGGCCTGGCGCAGCGGCGCGTCGGCGGCGCTCATGTTGTTCGCATCGAGCTGTGTACCGGCCTGCGCGGCGAACGCGAGCCCGGCCTTGCGCAGTCCAGCCTTCGCGCGCGCGTTCGCAGGCTCGCGCTTGAGGATCGCGTTGAACTGCGCGACCGCGCCGTCGTTGCCTGACAGGCGGCTGTCGCGCAGTGCCTTCTCGGCCGCGACGATCTGCTGGTCCTGCGCCTGCGTCTCCGCGCTGCGCATCTGGGTCAGCGCGGCACGCAACTCGGGAATCGACGGATGGTTCGGCGCGACCTGCGCGAGCTCGGAGATGCGCTGGCCAGCGAGATCGCCGTTGCCCTGCGCGATCGCGTCGCGTGCGAGTTGCGCCTGCGCCTTGGCGACCTTGTCGATGCCGTTCGCCGCGAGCGCGTTGCCAGCGTCGCCAGCGAGCACGCGCTGGTAGAGCGCGCTCGCGCTGTCCTCGCCGATCAGCTTGCCGGACTGCAACGCCGCATCCGCGCGTCGCAGCAGGTCGTCGACCTGGGTGCCGCGCGTCTCGACGCCGCGCAGTCCGCTCTTGAGCTCGTCGACACGCGCGCCGCCGCCGAGCAGCTCTTCGGCCGCGCCGATGTCCGCGCGCGCGGCGGGTAAATCGTTCTTCTGCAGCGCGGTTCGCGCGTCGTCGAGCAGGCGTTCGCCGACGCGCGTCAGTCCCACGCGCGCCTGGTCGTTGTCCGGGTCGATCGAGCGAGCGCTCTGGAACAGCTCGCGCGCGCTGTCGCCGCGACTGCCGATCAGACGGCCCTCACTGAGCGCCTTGTCGCCACGCGCGACGAGGTTGTTCAATTCCGTACTCGGGATCAGCGCGCGCAGGCGGTCCTGATAGCGCCAAGCGCCGCCGACGGCCGCGAGCAGCACGAGCGCCGCGACGATCCATCCCCAGGGCGCTCTTCGGGACGGGTCGCTGCGCCGGCGGCCGATCGGCCGGTAGCTGCCGGTCGTCGCGACGCCGTCGAGGCGGCCGAGCGCGGGATCCGAACGGTAGCGCAGCGCCTGCGAGGGCGTCGTCTGCCGATGCGCGCCCGAGGCCTCGGTGGTCGGCGTGTCGCGTCGGCGCGGCGCGGCGCCCGGAACTTCGCGGCGATACGCTTCCTCGGCATCGACGAGTTCGGGCAGCGCGCCGTCCGCGATGCGCAGCTCGATCTGCTCGATCGCATCGGCGAGCTGTGCGCCGTTCTGGTAGCGCTCGTCGGGCTGCTTGGCGAGCAGGCGATTGAGCAGAGGCTGCAGCGACGACAGATGCTCGGGCAGCATCGGAATCGGCTGCGTGATGTGCATGATCCCGACCGCGAGCGAGTCGTCGGCGTTGTATGGCACACGCCCGATCAGCAGCTCGTAGAGCACGATGCCGAGCGAGTACAGATCGGCGCGTCCATCGACCGTGCGCCCACGCGCCTGCTCGGGGCTCATGTAGTGCGGCGTGCCGATCACGGCGCCCGTGCGGGTCATGCGCGTCGCCGAGTCCGCGGCGCGCGCGATGCCGAAATCGGTCAGCGCGGACGAGCCGTCCTCGCGCAGCAGGATATTGTCGGGCTTCACGTCGCGATGGACGAATCCCTTGGCGTGCGCGTAATTGAGTGCGAGGCCCATCTCGCGCGTTATGCGCAGTGCGAAAGGTACCGCGCGCGCGCCGCCGTCCCGCGCGAGCACGGGCCCACCGGCGAGGTATTCCATCGCGATGTAGTTGTTCTCGCCGCTCTTGGCGACGTCGTGGATGCCGACCACATGGCGATGATGCAGCCGCGCGGCGATGCGCGCCTCGCGCTGGAAGCGCTCGGAGAAATCGGGGTCGGTCAACAGGCTCGGCGACATGACCTTGAGCGCGATCTCGCGCTGCACCGATTCCTGCGTCGCCAGATAGACCGTCGCCATGCCGCCGCGGCCGAGCTGACGCAGGATTTTGTAACCGGGTATCTCGAGCACTAAGGTCGGTCCGTACTGGCGCACGGGACCTTC
>JBDTYX010000149.1:0-8263 GCA_040005435.1 Rudaea sp.
GGATGAGTTCGGCGCTGTGTCACACTGTCGTCGCTTGGGCGCGCTGCGTTGCGCGGGCCCGGGAAGTGTCGTTCGCGCGCGCTGATCGCCGCCGCGCGGAAGTTGTTGCGAGGCGGTCCACCGAACGCAATCGCGAATACTCGACGCACCGATGCAGCTGACCTGGCCGACCATCCTCACCCTGTTCCGGATCGCGCTGCTGCCGGTGATGGTCGTCGTGTTCTATTCGCCCTTCGCGGGTGCCAACGTCGCCGCGGCGCTGATATTTCTCGCCGCGGCGCTGACCGACTGGCTCGACGGCTACATCGCTCGCAAGTACAACATGTGGTCCGCGTTCGGCGCATTCCTCGACCCGGTCGCCGACAAGCTCATGGTCGCGGTCACCTTGTTCCTGCTCGTGCAGGAGAATCCGACCGCGCTGTTGGCGGTCACGAGCGCGGTGATTGTCGGTCGCGAGATCACGATCTCGGCGCTGCGCGAATGGATGGCAGAAATCGGCGAGCGCACGCGCGTCAACGTCGCGGCGATCGGCAAGATCAAGACGGTCATGCAGATCGTGGCGATCGAGGTGTTGCTGTACCAGCACGACCTCGAGGGGTTGCGCCTGTTTCACGTCGGCGAGACGCTGCTGGTGGCCGCGGCCGTGATGACGATCTGGTCGGCGTTCGTCTATGTGCGCGGCGCGTGGCCGGCGCTGCGCGGCCGGCGCTGAGCGCGCTCCAGGCTGCTGCACGGCGGCTCGGATCGTGTGTTTCCGGCGGGCGCGGCGGCACGCGCGCGGCGTTCGGCGCATATCCAAGCCACGCGCAGAATGCGAGCGCTAGGCGGTGTTTTACGCTCGCGCAATCGGCCGATTGCGATATTCTCTACTCCGATGCGTGGCGCTTCGCCGCGATCCGTTCCGGCTACGAGAGTGATGCGCTGCGGCATGTCGAAATCTGCTGAACCATCGGGCTTCGACTTTCTCGCCAACGGCGGCGAGATGGGGGCGATCATGCGCGCGCTGGACTGGTCGGCGACCGTGCTCGGCGATCCGTCGACGTGGCCGCAGCCGCTGCGCACTGTCGTGCGACTGATCCTCAACACCGGGCACCCGATGTACATCTGGTGGGGCGAGTACGGCGCCTGCCTGTACAACGATGCGTATCGTGCGTCGATCGGTTCCGAGCGCCATCCGAGTTCGCTGGGCCAGCCTGCGCGCGAGGTCTGGGACGAGATATGGGACGTGATCGGGCCGCAGATCGCGTTCGTACGCTCCGGTGCGGGATCGACCTGGAACGTCGACCATCTCGTGCCGATCACGCGCAACGGTCGCCGCGAGGATGTGTACTGGACCTACAGCTATAGCCCGATCGACGACAGCTCCGCGCCGCACGGCGTCGGCGGCGTGCTCGTCGTGTGCTCGGAGACGACCGGTCGCGTCACGGCGGAGCAGAAATTGCGCGCCGAGATCGCGCGGCAGCGTAGATTGTTCGAGCGCGCGCCGGGATTCGTCGCGATTCTCAGCGGCCCGGAGCACCACTTCGAATTCGTCAACGAGGCCTACGTGCAACTGCTGGGCGTGCGCGATTTCGTCGGACGCGCGGTTCGCGACGTTGCGCCCGAGGTGGAAGGGCAGGGTTTCTTCGAGCGTCTCGACGAAGTGTATGCGAGCGGGCAACGCTTCGTCGCGCAGCAGACGCCGCTGCTGATTTCGCGCGAAGCCGGCGAGCCGCCGCAGTTGCGGTTTCTCGACTTCACCTACGAGCCCGTGCAGGACGAGCACGGCGTGGTCACCGGCATCTTCGTGCAGGGCTTCGACGTCTCCGAGCGAAGGGAAGCCGATCAGAAGCTGTCCGTGCTCAATGCGACGCTCGAAGAACAGATCCAGCGGCGCACGCGCGAGTTGAACCAGCTGTGGACGCATTCGCGCGACCTCATGGTGCTGATCGATTTGCAGGGTCGGCTGATAGCGGTCAGTCCGGCGTGGACCCCGTTGCTCGGCCACGCGACCGCCGACGTGCTCGGTCGCAAGCTGGTCGAATTCCTTCACCCCGACGACGTCGCAAGCGCGGCCGAAGCACTGGCCGGCGCAGCCGCCGGCCGACACATGACCAATTTCGAAACCCGCTTCCTCGACCGCGGCGGCGAGACGCGCTGGGTGTCGTGGCATTCTTCGGTGGAAGACTCCCTCGTTCACGCCTATGGCCGCGATATTACCGCCGAGAAGGCTGCGCGCGCCGAGCTCGCGTTTACCGAGGAGGCGCTGCGGCAGTCGCAGAAGATGGAGGTCGTCGGTCAGCTCACGGGCGGAATCGCGCATGACTTCAACAACCTGCTAGGCGGCATCTCGGGCAGCCTCGAGCTTGTCCAGGCGCGGATGCAGCAGGGCTCGACCGAAGGCGTCGAGCTTTACCTCGCGACGGCGCAGGCGGCCACCGCGCGCGCTGCATCGCTGACCCAGCGACTGCTCGCGTTCTCGCGCCGGCAGCACCTCGACGACAGGCCGACGCAGGTCGCGGCGCTCGCGCGCGGCATGGCCGACCTCGTCCAGCGTACCGTCGGTCCCGCAATCGCGGTGAGCATAGAGAACGAATCCGACGCGTGGCCGATCACGGTCGACGGCGTGCAGCTCGAGAGCGCGCTGCTCAATCTGTGCATCAATGGTCGCGACGCGATGCCGGACGGCGGCGAACTCACGATTCGCGTGTTCAACAAGCTCATCGACGCGCGCGACGCGCGCGCCCAGGACGTCGCTGCGGGCGAGTACGTTGCGCTGTCCGTCGCCGACACCGGGACGGGCATGTCCGAGGACATCGTCGAACACGCGTTCGACCCGTTCTTCACGACCAAGCCGCTCGGCGAAGGCACCGGGCTGGGGTTGTCGATGGTGTACGGATTCGTGCGCCAGTCCGGCGGCCAGGTGCTGATCGACTCGACGCCGGGCGAAGGCGCGACGGTGACGATGCTGTTCCCGCGCTACGAGGGCAGCGTCGACGACGCGGCGCCCGACGCTGCCGCTGCGAATCCGGCGCCATCGGCGCTAGGCGAGACGGTGCTGGGCGAGACGGTGCTGGTCGTCGACGACGAAGTGTCGCTGCGCATCGTCATCGGCGATTTCCTGCGCGAGCTCGGCTACGTCGTGCTCGAAGCCGCGGATGGCGCTTCGGCGCTCAAGATACTGCAGTCGGACGCCACGATCGATCTGCTGATCACCGACGTCGGCCTGCCGGGCGGCATGAACGGCCGCCAGGTGGCCGAGGCGGGTCGCGCGACGCGGCCGCAACTCGGCGTGCTCTTCATCACCGGCTATGCCGAGAAGGCGGTCGTCGCTCGCGGAGGTCTCGAGCCGGGAATGCAACTGTTGACCAAGCCATTCACGATTTCGACGCTGGCCGACCGCGTGCGCAAGATGATCGGGTCGAGGAACTGATGCGCGCGCTGCGTGCCGAAGCCGACGTTTCGCGGGCTGCGCTGCGGAGAACTTCTTGCGATCCGGGTTCTTTGAATCGTCGTGCCGATGGTCGTCGCGGCGGCGGTGCGTCGCGCGAGCGGCGGGTGCCGCAAGGGTGACAGCCACGCGTAAGTCAACGGAGGCAAGTGAAGTGCCTGCATTCGACCTGAAGCAATCGATCGTTACCGGCGTCCTCGCGGGTCTGCTGGTCCTGCTCGCCTGCGTTGCGCCCGCGAGCGCGGCCGAATTTCGCGATTCGGACCGCGCGCACGCGATCACGATGCTGCGCGACCTGCAGCGCGAGGTCGCCGAGAAATACTTCGATCCGGCGTTCAAGGGCGTCGACCTCGCCGCAAACGCCGAGGTCGCGAAGGGACGCATCGCGAAGGCGACCTCGATCGGCGAGACGTTCTCCGCGCTCGCCCAGTTCCTGCTCGAACTCGATGATTCGCACACGTTCTTCGTGCCGCCGCGGCAGACGACCGTCGTCGAATACGGCTGGAAGATGGGTATCGTCGGCGACGACTGCCGTGTCGTGCAGGTCAAGCAAGGCAGCGATGCCGAGCGTCAGGGCGTGTCCCGTGGCGACCTCGTCAAGAGCGTGAACGGTCTCAAGCCGACGCGCGAGACGCTGTGGCGCCTCAACTACCTGTTCGCCGTGCTGCGCCCGCAGCCCGGGCTCCATGTCGAACTCGTTTCGGCCAAGGGCGTGGCGCGCGAGCTCGACCTCGCCGCCGACGTGCGCCAGGTCAAGAGGGTCGTCGCGCTCACGGGAGCCGACGCTGGATTCGACATCGCCCGAATCTACGACGAGCAGGCCAAGGCGTCGCGCCGGGACAAGCCCGTGATCGCCGAGCTCGGCAAGCAGGTGCTCGTCGTGCGCCTGCCGACGTTCACGCTCGAAGAGGACGAAATGCGCCAGCTCACGCACCGCGCGCTCGGTCACGAGTCGCTCGTGCTCGATCTGCGCGGCAATCACGGCGGCCTGCTCAAGAGCCTGCAGGCACTGCTCGGCGGCATCTACGCGAGCGACGCGACGATCGGCACGCTGCGAGAACGCGCACAGAGCACGCCGCTGGTCGCGAAGGGCAGCGGAAAGGACGCTTTCGGTGGCCGCGTTTTCGTGCTCGTCGACGCCGAGTCGGCGTCGGCGGCCGAGTTGTTCGCGCGCGTCGTGCAGCTGACCGAACGCGGCGCCGTGATCGGCGATCGCAGCGAGGGCGCCGTGATGACCGCGCGCTACCATCCGCTCGTAGTCAGCCACGGCGAGAACGTCATCGCCTACGGCGTGATGGTCGCGGAGGCCGATACGATCATGGCCGACGGCAAGCGACTAGAGAAGCGCGGCGTCGTCCCCGACTTCGTCGTGCTGCCGACCGCCGAGGACATGGCCGCCCATCGTGACCCCGCGCTCGCGCAGGCGCTCAAGTTCGCGGGCCACCCGCTCGATCCGGTCGCAGCGGGTGCGCTGTTGCCCACGCCGGCGGAATGAGGGATTGCGATCCGGCACCGCGACGGCCGCCGGCCCGCGACGCGCGACCAATGAGCACTAGACGAAACGACGCACGATTCGTCCGACGGCGATTGTCGATTCACGCGCCCGCGAGACGTCGTAATCTTCGAACGTCCCAACGAGGAATAGTCCATGTCCGGCAATACCGTTCGCCTGAACCGCGTGCTCCGCACGCAGCCTGAAAAGATCTATCGCGCCTTTCTCGACGGCGAAGCGATGGCCAAGTGGCTGCCGCCGCATGGATTCACCGCGAAGATGCACCATCTCGACGCGCACGTCGGCGGCACCTATCGGATGTCGTTCACGAACTTCGGCACCGGCCAAGCCCAAACATTCGGCGGCCAGTACCTCGAGCTCGTGCCGAACGAGCGCATTCTCTACACCGACGCGTTCGAAGATGCGAATCTGCCCGGCGAAATGCAGACTACCGTGACGCTGACCGCTGTGTCCTGCGGGACGGAGCTGTCGATCGTCCAGGAAGGGATCCCGCCTGCGATCCCGGTCGAGATGTGCTACCTCGGCTGGCAGGAATCGCTGCTCCAGCTCGCCAAGCTCGTCGAGCCCGAGATCCCTGGCTGACCCTCGCGCTCGCGCGCTGGCAGGTCGCCGACCTGCGCGTCGCGAAGGCTGCCGGCTCAAGGCAGGGTCGGGTTGTCGAGTCGCACGCTCAGGTCTCTCGCATAAGGCGAGTTCGAGGCGGCAAGCAACGGGCGGATCTCGTCGGTGAGTTTGCTCGCTTCGTCGCGCTTGCCGCGCCGCTGCAGAACACGCGCCTGCTCGACCCTCACCTCGAGCACGCGCGGATCGCCGGCGGGGTGTGGCGGGCTGCGCACCGCGAGCGCCTCGCGCAGCGCGCCGTCCGCGGCATCGAGGTTTCCAGCTGCGAGCTGCGCCCGGGCGACCGCGAACAACGAGATGCCGAGGCGGAAGTGGCGTTCCGGAAACGCCTTGCGCGCGAATGTCAGTGCCGACTGCGCGTTCGCGAGCGCGCCTGCGGCGTCCCCGCTGTCGAGCTGCGCCTCGCTGAGCGTCGCGAGAACGGTAGGGCGCCACTGATCGCTGTCGTCGAGCGTGCTGAAGCAGGCGTCCGTGGTTAGCGCCTCGAGTTGTCCGATGGCCTCGCGCGGATGGTGCTCGAGGCGCAGATTCGTGGCCAGCTTTTGGCGCAGGCTGCAGGCCGAATACGAAGTGGTCGGGCCATGCGCCAGGCTCGTCGCGAGTGCGCGCCGGTAGACGTCGTCGGAATCCGCGTAGTCTCCGCGCAGTTGCAGCGCGTACCCGAGGTGGGTCCGTGCCGAGACGCCACGTGACGTCCCCGATCCCGCGGCCCTGTCGAAGATCACGACAGCGGCCGTCTGCGCGGGCGACGCGAACAACACCGCGAGTACATCTGCGCTGCTGAACCAGATCGTCAACAATCC
Source organism: Rudaea sp. (assembly GCA_040005435.1). Classification (GTDB taxonomy): domain Bacteria; phylum Pseudomonadota; class Gammaproteobacteria; order Xanthomonadales; family Rhodanobacteraceae; genus Rudaea. The sequence goes on from JBDTYX010000149.1 coordinate 6,368, forward strand.
CGCGCTGACGCCGACGTCGACGAGCGTGACGTCGAGCGAGAATCCTTCCACGGCGGGCGACAGCGTCACGCTCGTCGCGCAGGTGATCCCTGCGGCGAGCAACGTCGCGCGCGGGCTCGCGCGGGCGACCGCGGCGATCACGGGCAATGTTACGTTTTACGACGGCACGGCGGTGCTCGGCGTCGTGCCGCTGGGCGGCGGCGCGGCCGCGTTTGCGACGGCGTCGCTCGCGACCGGCACGCACGCGATCCAGGCCGCCTATTCGGGCGACGCGACCTATGCGGCGAGCGTCGGCAGTCTCGCGCAGGTCGTGAATCCCGCGGGCGCACCGCCGCCACCCGCCGCAGCGACGCCGGCGCCGGCGCCGGCGTTGTCCGCGTGGGCGACGCTCGCACTCGTGCTGCTCGTGCTGGCGTGCGCCGCGCGCGTCATGCGCCGCTCGCGACCTGGGCGCCTGGCGCGTGACGGGTCATCGTGCAGCACCAGGAAAAGAGCGCGAGGCTGAATCACACGCCGGCAGGGAGTCGAACTGGGCCAGCGCAGGGTCGACCGCATCCATCTGCCCCCAAGGCTCTGAGGCGTCGGCTTGGACGTATCCAAGGCGACGCCACTCGTCGCCTATCGGCTCCAGGCAGACGAAACGTTCGTAGGCGCAGTAAAAGCCATCGACCCAGCGCGTCTCGCGCTGAGCATTGATCGCCAGGATCCGGATCGCTGAATTGTACGTCGGGTCCTTGCCATACCCGACCCCGTGCGACGCATAGCATCGCAGGACTACTTTCGAGGCCTCGCTCGCAAGCGGGTGGTTGAACTTGTACCCGTGGCCGTAACGTCCCCTGCGCATCGGCTCAGTGTACGCTCGCTGATCTCACGGATCGCGACGCAGGGTGACTGTTCTGCTTCGGCGTCAGCAGCGTGCTTGAATAGCTGAGCGCCACGCCTCCGAAAACCTCTCCGACCTGTCGAGCCTTCGGGCCAACTTCGTTGGCGCGGGTGCAAAAGGACTTGATAGGTCGGGAGTTACGCTAGAGGGTCGATTGGCAGGGTTCGGTTGAATGCGGGAAATGTGGCAATCTTAAGAATCGTGCCGTCGCCTTTCTGGAAAGTCCCATCTTTCCAAGGCTCAACGATCTGCCCGTCTGCCGCCTCGGCGCTATGCCAGTATTTCACCGGATCATTCGGGAATTGCTCGAAACGGACGGTCACTTTCACGGGCTCATCGTGTGGGCCAAGCATTTCGAAAGTCTCGCTAAACCTCTCAATCGCCATTTCGTAGCCTCCTCAAATCCGCGTTGCCGGCTTGTCAGGATCCGTCTGTGCAAGCGAATCGTCACTCCATCTTGCACCTCGTCGCGGCATCGCGCAGCGGCTCCCGTTCCCATTGAGTCCGCGTGAGCCAATCCTAGCGACGCTTCTGCAGGTCCGGCGTGCACGAGTGAACGAGGTCCTTCACGCGTACACGGCCTCAGCCGTCGATATACGTGTCGGGGATTCCGAATTCGAACGTCGCGCTCGCGCCGTCGACTTCGCTGCCTTCGCTGTCAAATGAAACGGTGAACCTGTGTGCGCCCAGTTCCTTGCGTATGCGAATCATGAGGTCGATAAAGCCGACGGCTTCAATCTGGTGACCTTCGCCGACGCACGTCCACATATTGCCGTCGCGCCTTACCACTAGATCGTTACTCACGCGTTTATCCTCCCTTATTGGTTCACCTGAGAAACTTCTTTGCGGTGCGATCGATCGCCGCGGTTGAGCGTTTCTCGTTCAGGTGAGCGTAGCGCGTCACCATCGCGCGCGTCTGTGACCGAGGTCGGCTGCGATGTCCGTGAGAGCGGATATTGCCAGGTAGCTCGCCGCCGAATGCCGCAGGTCGTGGAATCGGACGCGTGCAGACC
>JBDTYX010000012.1:0-26698 GCA_040005435.1 Rudaea sp.
GCGTTGTTTCTCGGCGGCACGGCGAACATCGATGCGAATGCCGCGTTGTGGGCGCTGTCGTCGCTGCTGCACGCTCTGCCCGACATCGCGACCCCCGACGCGCGCCTGCCCGTCGCGCTCGACCTGCTCGCTCGGCACGGCCTGTCGCGCGCGAGCCTCGCCGCGCCAGGCAGCGCGCGCGCGGCGCTCGTGCGCGACCAGCTCGCGACGCTGCGTGGCGAGATGCAGGGCGCGCAGGGCGTCGTCTCGACGCGCACGCTCGCGCTGCGCGTGCGCATGCGCGCGGATGATTGGCTGATCGGTCAGGCGCTGCGCGCGCCGGATCCTCTTGCGCATGTCGCGACGCGATCCGATCCGAGACGCCTGCGCGGCCTCTATTTCGCCTGGAGCGAGGCACGCGCAGCGACCCGTGGCCGCTGAGGCGCGACACGCGTCGCTCAGAGGAAACGGTGCATCACGTAGGCGTCGATGAAACCGAGGCTCGCGTGGCGATAGACCCTGGGCAGCGTGCCGACGATGCCGAAGCCATGCTTCTGCCACAGCCGCACCGCAGTGGCGTTGCTGCTGACGACGCAGTTGAACTGCATCGCGAGAAACCCCGCGCCGCGGGCGACGTCCATCGAGTGTTCGCACATGCGTCCCGCGACGCCGCGGCCGCGCGCGGAGGGTGCGGTCATGTATCCGGCGTTCGCGACATGACTGCCGGGACCGGCCTGGTTCGGACGCAGCATGTAGGCACCGACGATCGCGCCATCGAGGTCGGCGACAAAGCAGCGCGCGGGTGGCGTCGTCCAGAGGTCGCGCGCCTGCGCGTGCGTGGTGCCCGGATCGTAGGCGTAGGTCTCCTGCGCCTGCACGGTCTCGCTGAAGATCGGCCAGACGAGTGCGAATTCCTGCGCACCGATCTCGCGGATCGCCAGAGTCACGGCGGAGCCACTGCCGGCTTCGGCAGCAGCCCCGGATCGATGCGCGTCTCGAACCAGTTGAAACCCCAGTGCACATGCGGACCGGTCGCACGACCGGTGGCTCCCGAGAGGCCGAGCCGCTGGCCGGGACGTATCCGGTCGCCGACCTTCACGTTTAGCTTGCTCATGTGCAGGAACGAACTCGTGAGCCCGAAACCATGGTCGAGCAGCACGGTGCCCCCGGTGAGGTAGAGGTCGGGTGCCGCGAACGTGATCAGTCCTGCAGCCGGCGCGCGCACGGGCGTACCGGTCGGCACTGCCATGTCGAGTCCAAAGTGCGGTGTCATAGCAACGCCATTGTCGACGCGCTGGCTGCCGTAGACGCCGCTGATCCGCGCGCCCTCGACCGGCAGCACGAACCCGGCGAGGAAGTCCTCGCGATCGTCGTCACGGAAGCGCGCCTCGACTACGCGCTTCTGTTCGCGGCTGATGCGCGCGGCGATCTCCGCGTTCGGCGTGACCGTCTGCTGCGGCAGCCCTTCGAGACGCTCGATGTGGTACTCGCGCTTCTCGACCGGCAGCGACAGCGTGTCGGTCTTGCCGTTGCTGTAGCGCACGTGCAGGCTGATCTTCGCCGGCGCGTCGCGTTCGATGCCGAACACGAACGCACCGTCCTTGGCGACCCGGCAGCGGTGGCCCGCGTATTCGATCTTGACGTTGGTCGGCGCGTGGCCGATTACGAGTTGCCCCTGCTGCAGGTGGTCGGGGAGCAGGACCTGCTCGCCGGCCGAAGCGGGCAGCGCCGCCGCGAGCAGCAGCATCGTCGCGATGCCGCGCAGCAGCAGGTTCATCGGTCGAATTCCAGGCGCTGGCCGAGGCGACTGTCGTCGAGCCTGCCGTCGTTCCAGGCGAGGTGTCCGTTGACCCAAGTGGCGTCGATCGAGGAACGGAAGGTCGTGCCCTCGAAGGGCGACCAGCCGCATTTCGACAGCGTCTCCGCGCGAGTGACCGCGTGCGGCTTGTGTGGATCGATCAGCACGAGGTCGGCCCAGTAGCCCTCGCGGACGTAGCCGCGCTCGCGGACGTTGAACAGGCGCGCGGGCGCGTGCGCGGTCTTCTCGACGATCAACTCGAGCGACAGCTGGTCGTCGAACCAGCGCTCGAGCGCGCACTGCAGCACCGACTGGACGAGCGGCAGGCCGGAGGGCGCCTTCTCGTAGGGCTGCTGTTTCTCCTCCCAGGTGTGCGGGGCGTGGTCGGTCGCGAGGATGTCGAGGCGACCCTCGTTCAATCCCGCGATGATCGCCGCGCGGTCCGTCACCGACTTGATCGCTGGGTTACATTTTATCAAATTACCTTTTTGCGCATAGTCCTCTTCGCTGAAATGGAGGAAATGCGCGCAGGTCTCAGCAGTGATGCGCTTGCGGTCCGGCGGCCCCGGCTCGAACAGCGCGACCTCCTCGGCCGTCGTGATGTGCAGTACATGCAGGCGCGAACCGTGGCGCCGGGCGAGTTCGAGCGCGAGGCGGGTCGACTTTATGCACGCCTCGCGCGAGCGGATGTATGGGTGGCGCGACAAGGGGATCGCGTCGCCGTAGATCTTGCGCTCGGCGGCGAGATTCGCCTCGATCGTCGGCGTGTCCTCGCAGTGCGTCGCGATCAGCGTCGGTGCGTCGCGGAAGATCGCGTCCAGCGTCTCTGGGTTGTCGACGAGCATATTGCCGGTCGATGCGCCCATGAACACCTTGATGCCGCAGGCCGCGCGCGGGTCGAGGCTCCGAATCTGCTCGAGGTTGTCGTTGGTGGCGCCGAGGTAGAACGCGTAGTTTGCGAGTGACTTGCGCGATGCGCGCGCGCACTTGTCCTCGAGGGCCTCGCGGTTCGTGGTCGTCGGCTTCGAGTTGGGCATCTCCATGAAACTCGTCACGCCGCCGGCGACCGCTGCGCGCGATTCTGTGTGGAAGTCGCCCTTGTGTTCGAGACCCGGCTCGCGGAAATGGACCTGGTCGTCGATCATTCCCGGCAAAAGAAGGCGGCCGTTGGCCTCGAACACCTGCTCGCCCGGACGCGGCGAGAGACCCGCCGCAATCTGTTCGATACGGCCGTTGCGAATGCGCACGTCAGCTGCGAAACGCTTGCCGTCGTTGACGACTTCGGCATTGACGATGAGGGTATCGGTCATGAATCGCTTTCGCCTGGTTGTGGCGCGGCATGCGCAGGAGGGACCCGGCGCAGTGTAAACGCCTGCGGCACGTCATCGAAACCACCGCGCGAAAACGGCTGGCAGCGACAGATGCGCCAGATCGCGAGGATGCCGCCGCGCGCAGGCCCGAAACGGGCGACGGCGACGCGCGCGTACTCCGAGCAGCTCGGGTGGAAGCGACAGCGAGAACCCAGCAGGGGGCTCAGGAAGCGCTGGTATGCGGTGATCAGGGCGAGCAGAATTCGGGTCACGGGCAGGCGGGCAGGCAAGCCGGCGCAGCCGGCGGTTCCGTGGCGGTCCGGCGATTGCCGATGTTGCCGCAGCGGGGGGTTTAGGCTATAACACGCGACCGCCGAGCGACAATGGTGAGAGGTCATGGCAACGAACAAGCGTAAACCTGCCCCCGCGGCCAAGAAGAAGGCGGGCGCCAGCAAGAGCAATCCGGCCAGGAAACCTGCGGCCAAGAAGACCGCCGCGTCCAGCAAGCCGGCGCCGCGCAAGGCCGCCAAGCCCGCGAAGGCCGCGAAGCCTGTGCCGAAGAAGAAGCCCGCGCCCGCCAAGACGGCGCGCGCTGCCGCCAAACCGCAACGGCCAGCGAAGAAAATCGTACCGGCAAAACCCGCGGCCAAGGCCGTGGCGAAGAAGCCGGTCGTGGCTGCGATCAAGAAGCCCGCCGCTGCGCCGGTCAAGACCGCCCCGCAAAAACCATCCGCAACGACGAAAGGCAAAATGGCTGCAACGGCAACAACTGTAGACAACGTATCGCGCGAGGACGGCCGCTATGCGCTGCCGAGCACGGTCGTCATCGATCTCCCGGCGAACTATCGTCCGAATCCGAAAGAAGAGTACATGGGCCCGCGACACCTGGCCTATTTCCGCGCCAAGCTGCAGAAATGGCGCGAGGATCTGGTGGAAGAGTCCAAGCAGACGATCGACAATTTGCGCGACGAAGTGCGTGACGTCGGCGACGAGGCGGAACGCGCGACGCGCGAGACCGAGAACTCGCTCGAGCTGCGTACGCGCGATCGTTATCGCAAGCTGATCGGCAAGATAGACAAGGGCCTCAAGCGCATCGAAGAAGGCCGCTACGGCTTCTGCGAGGAGACCGACGAGGAAATCGGCCTCGATCGCCTCGAAGCCCGCCCGATCGCGACGCTGAGTCTCGACGCGCAGGAGCGTTGGGAACATCGCCAGAAGCAGATGGGCGACTGATCGCCCTGCGATTCCTCGCGACGGGAATGCGCTGAGCCATGGACGCGTTCAACTACCTGTCGGTCCTGCTGTCGATCATCCTCGGCCTCGCGATCACCCAGATACTCAAAGGCGTGCGCGGATTGGTCTTGTCTCGCGAGCGGGTCGTGCTGTACTGGCCCACTCTCGTCTTCGCGGCTTTCCTGTTCCTGATTGATACGCAGGCGTGGTGGGCGTTTTTCGAGATGCGCCGAGTGCAGACCTGGACGTTCGTGAAGTTCGCGATCGTTCTCGCGCAGACGACCAGCCTGTATCTTCTCGCGGCGCTGGTGCTGCCAGATTTCTTCGGCGAGGACACGATCGACCTGCGCAAGCACTACTACGCGCACCACCGCATCTTCTTCAGCCTGTTCGTCGTCACGCTGGTCGCGAGCCTGAGCAAGACGTATGTGCTCGAGGGGCATCTCCCGGACAACCCCGTCGATGTCGCTTTTCAGCTGGGCTGGATGGTCGTCGCAGTGATCGCCGCGATCACTAGGCGCGAGTGGTTCCACAAGTTGTTCAGTATCGTCGGCTCGCTCGCATTCCTCGTCTATATCGCGTTGCTGTTTACCCACTTGCACTGACGCGCTCGCTCAACTCGCTCCGCTTTCGAGCACGTTGCGCGCGTATTGCTTGATCGTCGCGAGCATCGCGGCGAGGCCATTGCTGCGGGTCGGAGACAGGTGCTTCGCGAGCCCGATCGCCTCGATGTAGGTGGGCTCGATGTCGATGATCTCCCGCGCGGATCGAGCCGAGTAGACGCGCAGCAGCAGCGCGATGAGTCCAGACACGATCGCCGAATCGCTTACCGCCTCGAACGTGAGGCGATCTGCATCGCCGGCCGGGACGAGCCAGACCTGCGACTGGCAACCCTGCACCTTGTGCGCGTCGTTCTTGAGCGCGTCGGCGAATGGCGGCAACTTGCGGCCGAGATCGATCAGGTACTGGTAGCGCTCGGTCCAGTCAGAGAAGAACGAGAACTCCTCGGCGATCGCGTCTTGCGCCTGTTGCGCGGTCTCCACGTGATCGTCACCGGCGCGGGGCGCCTGCGTTGCGCCGCTCATGCCGATTCGACTCCGCTCACGATCCGCTTCCAGCGCGGACCCTGCGGCGTGTCCTCGATCGCGACGCCGTGTTCCTCGAGCAGCGTGCGGATGCCGTCGGCGCGCGCGAAATCGCGATCCTGCTTCGCCGCGGTGCGTGCTGCGACGAGATTCGCGACCGTGATATGGCCGTCGGCTGCGGCAGCCATTTCGGCGAGCCCGGCGACGCGCGACAGCGCCTCGGCCGAGGGCAAGATCGTCGCGGTCGCGGCGCTGCCCTGGAACCATTGTTCCGGATCGACCTGCAGCAGGCCCAGGAACGCGCCCGCGCCGAGCAGGGCAGACTTCGCTGACATGCGCGCCGCGCGCCCGGTCGCCCTGCGCGCGTCGTCGGCGATGCGCGCGAGCTGCGCGAGCGCCTCGGGCGTGTTGAGGTCGTCGGCGAGCGCGTCGGCGAATTCGCTCGGCAATTCGGGGCAGCGCTCGGCGGGCACGTCGGCGAGGTCACGCAGCGTCGTGTAGAGCCCGTCGAGCGTCCTCCGCGCCTGATCGAGCGCGGATTCCGACCAGTCCAGCGGCTGCCGGTAGTGCGCCTTCATGAGCATGTAGCGCAACAACTCGGGTGGATAGCGATCGAGCAGGTCGTGCAGCACCATCGTATTGCCGAGCGACTTGGACATCTTGCGCCCTTCGATCGCGAGCATGCCGTTGTGCAGCCAGAAACGCGCGAAGATCCTGCCGCCGTGCGCGCAGGTCGACTGGGCGACTTCGTTTTCATGGTGCGGGAACATGAGGTCGTTGCCGCCGGCATGGATGTCGATCGTTTCGCCGAGATGGGTCTCTGCCATCGCCGAGCATTCGATGTGCCAGCCCGGTCGGCCGCGGCCCCAGGGGCTGTCCCAGCCCGGAAGGTCGGGCGTCGACGGCTTCCACAGCACGAAATCGGCGGCATTCTTCTTGTACGGTGCTACCTCCACGCGCGCGCCGGCGATCATTTCCTCTGTCGACCGCCCGGAGAGATGTCCGTAGTCGGCGTAGGAGGAGACGTCGAACAGGACGTGTCCCGAGGCGACATAGGCATTGCCGCGCGAGATCAGGCGCTCGCACATCGCGATGATCTGCGGGATGTGCGCGGTGGCGTAAGGCACGATATCCGGATCGTCGACGCCGAGCCGCGCGAGGTCCTCGCGGTATGCCGCGGCGTAGCGGGCCGTGACCACGTCGATCGGCACGGCCGCCTCGCTTGCCGCGGCGTTGATCTTGTCGTCGACGTCGGTGATGTTGCGCGCGTAGACCACGTGGTCGCCGCCGAACTTGCGTTTGAGCAGGCGGACGAGCAGGCCGAACACGACCGGTCCGCGCGCGTTGCCGATGTGCACGAAGTTGTAGACCGTCGGGCCGCACAGGTAGACCGTCACTCGCGACGGGTTGAGCGGAACGAACTCGTCGACGCGACGGGTCAGTGAATTGTGGAGGCGGATTTTCATCGGTGGCGGATTGTAGCGTAGAGCGGAGAAGCGGGCTTCGCAACCTCGGCTAAATCATTGCTTTCCTAAGAGCTTTTGAGGGATTCGCCTTAGCAAACATTCAGCCTCGCCATGCTCTAATCGTCGCCATTGAAGTGCCATGTGCAGCCATCGTTGGGAACCGAACTGCACTTGTCGGCACGAAGCGTGAGGGCTGCGCCGCGGGCGCGGCGTTGCCCGGCACGCGAGAATCGGAGCTTGTCATAAAATGAAATTGTTCATCATCCTCCTGGCGAGCATGATGCTGTACGCGAATGCCTGCCTCGCCCAGGACACCGCAGCGTCAGGACGTGCCGTGGCACATCCGCCGGCGAACGTTGAGGAGGCCACGCGCTTTGGGTGGGCGATCGTCCTGCGCGTCGATCCGATCTACGAACGCAACGTCGACGCGCCCATGCACGAGGAATGTATCGACGAGCCGGTGTCCCCGCCGCCGCCACGCGAGCACGCGGATACGCGCGCGGGTGGCACCGTGATCGGAGCACTCGTCGGCGGCGTGATCGGCAACCTGTTCGGCAAAGGCGATGGGCGCAAAGCCGCGACTGCGGCCGGCTTCGTCACGGGTGGCGTCATCGGCAACAATCTCGCTGCCCACGCCGACGCACGCGCGGTCGGGGCCAGTGCGGGCGAGGGCGACGTACCCCTCGAGCGGCACTGCCGGCAGGTCTCGTCGCCCGCGTCGCGCCGCATCGCCGCCTACGATGTCGAGTATCGCTACGGCGGCGAGGTGTACATGGCGCGGATGCCCTACGACCCGGGCGACCGCATGCGCGTACGCATCAGCGTGATTCCCGCCGATTAGCCGTCCAGTTGCAGATTTCTGTTGCACTGCGCAATGCTTCGGTGCATGATTGCGCGATTGAAATCTTGCGATGGCAGATGGCCCAGATCCGCGTCCAGTGTGAAGTCTTGAGCAGCGCCTACATGGCCGCTGGCATGACCTCGCGCGCGCGCCGACCGGAAATGGAAATACCTGCCGGGTGAGCTGATCGCGCGCGTTTGCACGAATCGACGATAAAGCCCGGCTCCATGCCGGGCTTTGTCGTTTCCGCCCCATGCGAAATGAAACGAGTTGATCCACGCGGATAGCGACGTGCGCGTGCAGGAATTCAACGTTGAGGAGTGTGATGGGAATCCGCCATTTTCTTTCGACGCAGGACTGGAGCCGCGCAGATCTCGACGCGCTGCTCGCGCAGGCCGCGGCGTTCAAGCACCACAAGATCGGCGACGATCTCAAGGGACGTTCTATCGCGCTGCTGTTCTTCAATCCGTCGATGCGTACGCGCACGAGCTTCGAGCTCGGCGCGTTCCAGCTCGGCGGACACGCGGTGGTCCTGCAACCCGGCAAGGATGCATGGCCGATTGAATTCGATGCCGGCACCGTCATGGACGGCGAGACCGAAGAACACATCGCCGAAGTCGCGCGCGTGCTCTCGCGCTACGTCGACCTGATCGGCGTGCGTGCTTTCCCGAAGTTCAAGGACTGGGCGGTGGACCGCGAAGACCGCGTGATCCGCGCGTTTGCCGGCCACGCGAGCGTGCCCGTGATCAACATGGAGACGATCACCCATCCGATGCAGGAGCTCGCCCATATCCTCGCACTGCAGCAGCATTTCGGCTCGCAGGACCTGCGTGGCAAGAAATACGTGCTGACCTGGACCTACCACCCGAAGCCACTCAACACGGCCGTGGCCAATTCTGCGCTGCAGATCGCGACGCGCTACGGCATGGACGTGACGCTGCTGTGTCCGACGCCCGAATATGCGCTCGACCCGCGCTATCTCGACTTCGCCAAGCGCAATGTCGCCGAGAACGGCGGCAGCTTCGCGATCAGCCACGACATCGAGGCGTCCTATCGCGGCGCCGACGTCGTCTACGCGAAGAGCTGGGGCGCGCTGGCGTATTTCGGCAACTGGGAACCCGAGAAGCCTATCCGCGATGCGCACAAGCACTTCATTGTCGACGAGGCGAAGATGGCGCTGACCCGCAACGGCGTCTTCAGCCATTGCCTGCCGCTGCGGCGGAACATCAAGGCGACCGACGCCGTGATGGATTCGCCCGCCTGCATCGCGATCGACGAGGCGGAGAACCGCCTGCACGTGCAGAAGGCAGTCATGGCTGCACTCGTGAAACAGAAATAGACGAGCCGGAAAAGACCATGAGCGAAAACAAACACGACATCGTCCTCGCATTTTCGGGTGGACTCGACACGAGCTTTTGCGTCCCCTACCTGCAGGAGCGCGGCTACCGCGTGCACAGCGTGTTCGCCGACACCGGTGGCGTCGATGCCGAAGAGCGCGCGTTCATCGAGCAGCGTGCGAAGGAACTCGGCGTCGCGAGTCACGTCACGGTCGATGGTCGTACTGCGATCTGGTCAGGTTTCGTCAAGCCTTTCGTCTGGGCCGGCGAGGCGTATCAGGGTCAGTATCCGCTGCTCGTCTCCGATCGCTATCTGATTGTCGAGGCAGCGCTCAAGCGCTGCGACGAGCTCGGCACCTTGCATGTTGCCCACGGCTGTACCGGCATGGGCAACGATCAGGTGCGCTTCGACCTCACGATCAAGGCGCTAGGCGACTACGTCATCGTTGCGCCGATCCGCGAGATCCAGAAGGAGCACACGCAGACGCGCGCGTACGAGCAGAAATATCTCGAAGACCGCGGATTCGGCGTGCGCGCCAAGCAGAAGAGCTACACGATCAACGAAAACCTGCTCGGCGTCACGATGTCGGGCGGCGAGATCGACCGCTGGGAGGCGCCCGGCGATGGCGCACGCGGCTGGTGCGCGCAGCGCGCAGACTGGCCCTCGACGCCGCTGCGCACGACGCTGACCTTCGTTGCGGGCGAGGCCGTCGCGCTCGACGGCGAGGAACTCGCGGGGCACGAGATCCTCGCGCGGCTCAATCGCGAATTCGCGAGGTACGGCGTCGGACGCGGCATGTATACCGGCGACACGACGATCGGCCTCAAGGGGCGCATCATCTTCGAGGCGCCGGGCCTCAGCGCACTGCTCGCTGCGCACCGCGCGCTCGAGGAGGCGGTGCTGAGCAAGCAGCAGAACCGTTTCAAGCATGACGTCGCGCGAAAATGGGTCGAGCTCGTCTATGAAGGCTTCTTCCACGACCCGCTCAAGGCCGACCTCGAGGCGTTCCTCGCCTCGTCGCAGCGCTGCGTGAACGGCGACGTGACGATCGAGACGACCGGCGGCAATCTGTCGGCGATAGCCGTCGTATCCCGCCACATCCTCAATGCCAAGGGCGCGACCTATGCGCAGTCGGCCGACTGGGGCGTCGAGGAGGCCGAGGGCTTCATCCGCCTCTACGGCATGAGCTCGACGCTCTGGGCCGAGGTGAACCGCTAGTCCGATCGCCGCGAGGCGCTGGAAACCACGATGACCGAGCCGACCGCCACCTTTCGCATCAGCACCGACCGCGACGAACTCGACGTCGCGATGATCCACGCGTTCCTTGCGAACGAGTCCGGCTGGGCGAGGGGTATTGACCTCGTGCTCGTGCGCAAGTCGATCGCGAACTCGCTGTGCTTCGGCGGCTTCGTCCGAGATCGGCAGGTCGCGTTCGCGCGCGTGATCTCCGACTACGCGACGTTCGCCAACCTCGTCGACGTGTTCGTCCTGCGTGACTTCCGCGGCCTCGGCTACGGGGCGTTGCTGCTCGAGACCGTGATCGCACACCCCGAGCTGCAGGGCCTGCGTCGCTTCACGCTCGCGACCGAGGACGCGCACGGACTCTACGAACGCTTCGGCTTCGAGCTGCCGACGCGCCCGGCCAACATGCTCGAAATCCACGTGCCCAACATCTACGCAGTCGCGGGCCTGCCGTGAACGCATTGCTGGGGACGACACTGCGGCATCTCGAGGCGCTGGTCGCGTTCGACACGCGCAATCCGCCGCGCGCGATCGGTCCGCACGGCATCTTCGACTACCTGCGCGCGCAGTTGCCTGGCTTCGAGTTCGACCTGAACGACCACGGCGCAGGCGCGGTCAGCCTGCTCGCGACGCGCGGTGCGCCGAAGCTATTGGTCAACGTGCATCTCGACACGGTGCCGGACTCACCCCACTGGACCGCGAGCCCGTTCGTGCTGCGCGTCGGCGAGGAGCGCGCGGTCGGGCTCGGCGCCTGCGATATCAAGGGCGCGGCGGCCGCGCTCGTGACCGCGGCCGCGCAGACCGACGCGCCCGCCGCGTTCCTGTTTTCGAGTGATGAGGAGGCGAACGATCCGCGCTGCATTTCCGCGTTCCTCGCGCGCGGGCTCGCGTTCGATGCGGTCGTCGTCGCCGAGCCGACGCGTGGAGAAGCCGTGCTGGCGCATCGCGGCATCAGCTCGGTGCGCATCGCGTTCGCGGGGCGCGCGGGTCATGCTTCCTCGGACAACGCCGCGAGCGACAGCGCGCTGCATCAGGCCATCCGCTGGGGGCAGGGTGCGCTCGACTTCGTCGCTGCGCAGGCGCACGCGCGCTTCGGTGGACTGACCGGCCTGCGCTTCAACGTCGGCCGCATCGAAGGCGGCATCAAGGCCAACGTGATCGCGCCGTCTGCCGAGGTGCGCTTCGGCTTCCGACCGCTGCCGTCGATGTCGACCGAGGCGCTGCTCGAGACGTTTCGCCTGCGCTGCGGCGCCGCGCCGGCCGAGTTCGAGGAGACGTTTCGCGGGCCCTCGCTGCCCGCGGGAGACGTCGCGTGCGCGGAGGAAAAACGGCTCGCCGCGCGCGACTTGGCCGACGAGGTCGGCCTCGCGATCGGCAACGCCGTCGACTTCTGGACCGAGGCGTCGCTGTTTTCACAGGTGGGCTACACGACGATCGTCTGTGGCCCGGGCGACATCTCCCAGGCGCACACGGCCGACGAATACGTCGAATTGCCGCAGTTGCTTGGCATCACCGAAAGCTATCTCCGCATCCTGAATCGCAAGGCATGACAGCAATGGAATCGCCCACCCAAACCCGCCAGACCATCGTGCGCCTGCTCTCGAGCATGGCCAGTGCGAAGGAGATCAGCCAGTACCTGCGTCGCTTCTCGCAGCTCGACGCGAAGCGCTTCGCTGTCGTCAAGGTCGGCGGTGCCGTACTGCGCGACGATCTCGACAACCTGGTCTCGTCGCTGTCGTTCCTGCAGCAGGTCGGGCTGACGCCGATCGTGGTCCACGGCGCCGGTCCGCAGCTCGACGCGGAGATGAGCGCGGCGAAGATCGAGAAGAAGACGATCGACGGCCTGCGCGTCACGACCCCGGAGGCGCTCGCGATCGTGCGCCGCGTGTCGCAGGCCGAGAACCTCAAGCTCGTCGAGGCGCTGCAGAAGATCGACGCGCGCGCCACCTCGATCATCGGCGGCGTATTCGAATCGGACTACCTCGACGCGCCGCTCTACGGACTCGTCGGCAAGGTCGCCAAAGTCAACCTCGCCTCGATCGAAGCGAGCCTGCACGCGGGCTCGATACCCGTGATCGCGAGCCTCGGCGAGACCGCAGGCGGCCAGATCCTCAACATCAACGCCGACTTCGCTGCGAACGAGCTCGTCGTCGCGCTGCAGCCTTACAAGATCGTCTTCCTCACCGGCACGGGCGGACTGCTCGACGATCGTTCGAACGTAATCGACTCGATCAACCTCGCGACCGAGTACGAACACCTGATGGCGCAGTCCTGGCTCAACGGCGGCATGCGCTTGAAGATCGAGCAGATCAAGGATCTCCTCGAGAAGCTGCCGTTGACATCGTCGGTGTCGATCACGAAGCCGGCGGAGCTCGCGAAGGAGCTATTCACCCACCGCGGCTCGGGAACCTACGTGCGCCGCGGCGAGAAGGTGCTGCGCGTGACCTCGTGGGGCGAGCTCGACCTTGGGCGCCTGCGCTCGCTGATCGAGTCGGGCTTCGGCCGCCTGCTCGCGAAAGACTATTTCGAGACGACGACCCTGTTGCGCGCATACGTCAGCGAAAACTATCGCGCCGCGATCATCCTGCTGGACGCCGGCAAGCATATCTACCTCGACAAGTTCATCGTGCTCGACGACGCGCAAGGCGAGGGCCTCGGTCGCGCGGTATGGCAGGTGATGCGTGACGAGACGCCGCAACTGTACTGGCGCTCGCGTCACCACAACGTCGTGAACTATTTTTACTACGCCGAATCCGACGGCTGCTACAAACTGCGTGACTTCAAGGCCTTCTGGTACGGCATTCACGACTTCGACGAGATCGCGGACTGCGTCGCATACTGCGAGAAGAAGGTACCGACGCTGAGCGACCCCGTCGAGCAGGACCCCGACCAGGAAGCCGCGTGAGCCCGCATTCGACCGCGAGTAAGAGCGTCGGCATCGTCGGCGCGCGCGGGTATGTCGGAGCCGAGCTCATCCGCCTCGTTGCCGCGCATCCATTGCTGCGCCTCGCGTTCGTCTCGTCCCGCGAACTGGCCGGCCAGCGCGTGTCCGCGCACATCGCGGAACACCACGGCGAAGAAGTCTACGAAAACCTGACGCATGAGGAAGTCGCGCGCAAGGCCGCCGACGTCGTCGTGCTCGCGCTGCCGAACGACAAGGCCGCGGAGCTCGTGGCGGCGATCGATGCTGTCGCACAAGACACGTTGATTATCGACCTGAGTGCCGACTTCAGGTTCGACAGCGCGTGGTTCTACGGATTGCCCGAACTCTATCGCGGTTATTACCGCGGCCAGCGCAGGATCAGCAATCCGGGCTGTTATGCAACCGCGATGCAACTCGCGATCGCGCCGCTGCAGGAGTTGCTCGCCGCGCCGCCCGCGTGCTTCGGCGTGTCCGGTTACTCCGGCGCCGGTACGACCCCGTCTGAGCGCAACGATCCCGGGAAATTGCGCGACAACCTCATGCCGTATGCGCTAACCAACCATGTGCACGAACGCGAGGTGACGCGGCACCTCGGCATCCCGGTCGAATTCATGCCTCACGTCGCGGCGCATTTTCGCGGCATCACGATGACCGTCAACCTCTGGCTGTCGCAGCCTATGCTGCGCGATGCGATCGTCGAGCGCTATCGCGAGCGCTTCGCGGGCGAGGCGCTGATCGAGATCGTCGACGAGGCGCCCTGGGTCAGCCGGATCGCCGGCCGTCACGGCATGCAGATCGGCGGCTTCGACGTCGCCCCTGGCGCCAAGCGTGTTGTCGTCGTCGCGACGCTCGACAACCTGCTCAAGGGCGCCGCGACGCAGGCGATGCAGAACATCAACCTCGCGCTCGGCTTCGACGAACTTTCTGGAATTTCCCCATGAGTGAGCTGCTCTGGCAGAAGCCCGGCGTCGAGACCGACGCGCGCATCATGCGGTTCCTCGCCGGCGACGACGTCGTCCTCGATCGCGAGTTCTTCCTCCACGACATCGTCGCGAGCAAGGTTCACGTCGAGGGACTTGCGAACATCGGCGTCGTAAGCGCGCAGGAATCGAGCGCGATTTCGCGCGAGCTCGATGTCCTCGCCGAGGACTTCCGGGCGGCTCGGTTCGTGCTCGACGGGCGCTTCGAGGACGGCCACTCGGCGATCGAGGCGCGGCTCACCGAACGCCTCGGCGACACCGGGCGCAAGGTGCATACCGGGCGCAGTCGCAACGACCAGGTGCTCGTCGCGACGCGGCTATGGCTCAAGGACCGCCTGTGCGTGCTGCGCGCGCTGTGTCTCGACGTCGCGCAGGTCGCGCTCGAGCGCGCGGCCGGCGAGGCGATCCCACTGCCCGGCTACACCCATCTGCAGCGTGCGGTCGTGTCGTCGACCGCTCTGTGGTTCGCGGGCTTCGCGGAGGCGTTCATCGACGACGCGCAACGCACGCAGGATACGCTGGCGTGGATCGACGCGAACCCGCTCGGCACGGCGGCCGGTTACGGTGTCAACCTGCGCCTCGACCGCGAGTACACGACCCGGGCGCTCGGCTTCGCACGAATGCAGCTGTCGCCGATCTACGCGCAGCTGTCGCGCGGCAAATTCGAAATAGCCGCGCTCGAGGCGCTGGGGACCGCGCTGCTCGACCTGCGCCGGCTCGCCTGGGACTTGAGTCTGTTCACGACCGGCGAATACGGCTTCGTCACGCTGCCACCCGAATACACGACCGGCTCGTCGATCATGCCGAACAAGCGCAACCCGGACGTGATCGAACTGATGCGCGCGTCGTATGCGAGCGTCGCCGCGGCGCGCACCGAAATCGAGCAGCTGCTGTCTTTGCCGTCTGGATATCAGCGCGACCTGCAGTTCTCGAAGGGCGGCCTGTTGCATGGGTTTGCGCGTGGGCTCGGTGCGCTCGAGCTGCTGCCCGACCTGCTCGCGCGCCTGCGCTGGAACGCGCCCGCGATGCGCGCGGCGATCGAGCCGTCGATGTACGCGACCGACGTCGCGATCGAGCAGGCGGCCGCCGGCGTGCCGTTCCGCGAGGCCTATCTACAGGCCGCGCTCGGCGCCGAAGCCGCGGGGCAGGGACGTACGCCCGAACAGAGCCTCGCCGCACGTTCGTCGCCTGGCGGGGCGGCGGATTTGCGTCTCGACGACCTGCGCGCACGGCTTCTCGCGTTGCGCGCGTCGACCGGGTGCGCCGCGTGAGCGATGCCGCACCCGGCGTCTTCTCGTCGCAGCCGCTACCGGGCTGGCGGCGCGCCGTGCTCAAGGTCGGCAGCAACCTGCTGACTGCAGGCGAGCGCGAGCTATCGGATCGACACGCGCGCGGCCTCGCCGATTTCATCGTCGCCTCGCGCGCGCAGGGGCGTGAGGTCGTGCTGGTCTCGTCGGGAGCGGTCGCCGCCGGACGCGCGCGTATCGAGATCGCATCGGCGTCCGGCGAACTCGTCCAGCGCCAGGCGCTCGCGGCGCTCGGCCAGACCCGCATGATCGCGCTGTGGCAGAGTCTCGTCGAGGCGCCAGTCGCGCAGGTGCTGCTCGCCCACGACGACCTGCGCAACCGGCGCCGTTACCTCAATGCCCGCAACACGCTGCTCGAGCTGTTGCGCCTGCGTGCGCTGCCCGTGGTCAACGAGAACGACACGGTCGCGGTCGAGGAATTGAAGCTTGGCGACAACGACAACCTCGCGGCGATCGTCGCCGCGCTCGTCGATGCCGACCTGCTGCTGATCGCGAGCGACATCGACGGCCTCTACACGGGGCATCCGCAGCGGCGTCCGGACGCGCGCCCGGTCGAGTCGGTCACGACGATCGGCGCGGACATACTCGCGATGGCAGGCGACGCGGGCAGTACGCAAGGCACCGGCGGCATGCACACCAAGCTGCAGGCCGCGATGAAGGCGGCAAACGCGGGCATAGACACCGTGCTGTTCAATGGCGCGAACGCGCAGACCGTCGCGATGCTCGCGCGCGGCGCTTTCCGCGGCACGCGCTTTGCGGCGTCGGGGACGCGTCTCGCGGCGCGCAAGTACTGGCTGCGGCATGCGCCGGGTGCGGACGCGGCGATCCGCATCGACGCGGGCGCCGCGCGCGCGCTCGCCGCCGGCAAGTCGCTGCTGCCAGGCGGCATCGTCGGCGTCGACGGGGATTTCGCGCGTGGCGACATCGTCGAGATCACGGCCGCGATCGCGCCCGCGCGATCGGCCGACCCCGTGGTCGTCGCGCGCGGGTTGACCCAGTACAGCTCGAACGAGGTGCGGCGCCTCGCGGGCAGGCATTCGGCCGATATCGAGACCCTGCTCGGATTCAGCTACGGCGACACGGTCGTGCGCCGCGACGACCTCGTCGCGCTGGTCGAGGCGCCAGCCACGTGAGCGTCGCCGCGAACGTCGATTCGGATATCCGCCGGCTCGCGCTGGACTGTCGCGCCGCAGGCGTCACGGTCGCGGCGCTGTCGACGTCCGCGAAGCGCGCGCTGCTCGAGGATATGGCCCGCGCGATCGACGCCGCGACGACGGACATCCTCGACGCGAATGCGATCGACGTCGCCGCGGCACGCGAGAAGAGCCTGTCTTCGGCGATGATCGACCGGTTGCAGCTCGACGCGGCGCGCGTTGCCGCGATCTCCGCGTCCGTGCGCGAGGTGGCCGCGCTGCCCGATCCCGTCGGTCGCGTGACGCATCGCGAGTCGCGCCCGAACGGCCTGCTGGTCGAGCGCGTGCGCATTCCGCTCGGGCTCGTCGCGATGATCTACGAGTCGCGGCCGAACGTCACCGCCGATGCCGCGACGCTGTGTATTCATGCTGGCAACGCGGTACTGTTGCGCGGTGGGTCCGAGGCGATCCACAGCAATCGTGCGATCGCGACCGCGCTGCGCGCCGCGTTGCGCGACAACGATCTACCCGAAGCCGCGATCACGCTGGTCGAGGACCTGCGCCGCGAGACGATGCTGCAGATGTTGCAGCTGACCGACATCGTCGACCTCGCGATCCCGCGCGGCGGCGTCGGACTGATCCGTTTCGTCGCCGAACACGCGCGTGTGCCAGTGATCAAGCACTACCAGGGCGTTTGCCATATGTACGTCGACCGCGCGGCGGATCTCGATGCGGCGATCGCGCTCGCGATCGACGGCAAGGTCACGCGACCGTCGGCCTGCAACGCGCTCGAGACGCTGCTCGTCCACGCCGATGTCGCGGCGGAGTTCCTGCCCGACGCCGCGATGGAGCTGCAGCGCCTCGGCGTCGAGCTGCGCGGCTGCGAGCGCAGTCGCGCGCTCGTGCCGACGATGGCGGTCGCGAGCGACGAAGACTTCGCCGCCGAGTTCCTCGACTTGATCCTGAGCGTGCGCGTCGTCGACGACATCGAGGACGCGATCGCGCATATCCGGCGCTTCGGCTCCGATCACACCGAGGTCATCGCGACGCAGGACACCGGCGCGGCCGAGCGCTTCGTGCGCGACCTGCATTCGGCGGTCGTGATCGTCAACGCCTCGTCGCGGTTTTCCGACGGAGGCGAACTCGGACTCGGCAGCGAGATCGGCATCTCGACGGCGCGGCTGCATGCGTACGGCCCGATGGGCGCGGAGGCGCTGACGATCGAACGCTACGTCGTGCGCGGGGCGGGGCAGGTGCGTCACCCGGGCGTGCGGCGCTCGTCGTGAGTCGCTTGCATAGATGACCGCGACGATGCCGAACCCGCTGCAACTCGCCGCGAGCGATCGCGTGCTCGTGTTCGCGCCGCATCCCGACGACGAGTCCATCGCCTGCGCTGGCCTGCTGCTCGCCGCGCGCGTCGCGGGCGCCACGCGCAGCGTCGTCGTGGTCACCGACGGCGACAACAATCCGTGGCCGCAGCGCTGGATCGAGAAGCGCTGGCGCATCGACGCCGCGGCGCGCACGCGCTGGGGTGCGCGCCGGCGCGCGGAGGCATGCGCGGCACTCGACATTCTGGGAGTCGACCCGACCGAACGACATTTCCTCGGGCTCCCCGATTCGGGCCTGACTGCGCTGTTGATGCGCGACGGACTCAGCAACCGGCTGCGCGCGCAGATCGAGCGTTTTCGGCCCACGCACATCGCGCTGCCCGCGCTGCGCGATCGGCATCCGGACCACAGCGCCGTGCACGTCGCGGCGCGCCTCGCGCTCGCGTCGAACGCGCAGACGCGGCTGTTCACCTATGCGATCCACGGCGGCGACGACGGCGCTCACGACGCGGTCGTGCGCCTCGACGAGGCCGCGCGCGCCGACAAGCGCGCGGCGATCCTCGAGCACGAGACACAGATACGCTTGAGTCGCGGGCGGTTCCTGCGCTTTGCGGCGCAGGCCGAGTATTTCGACAACCTGGCCACAGGTCCGCGCGCCGACCATCCGCTGCGCGCTTGGGTTGGCGACGGCGAAGTCGTGTTGCGCCTCACGCACGCGGGCCTGCGCGATGCCACGCGGGCGCTGCGCGTCTTCGCGGTGATCGACACGCAGGCGGGCGAGTGTCTGCGCCTCGTTCTGCCGCTCGGCGAACCCGGCGGCGAGGTTGCGGTCGATGCCGCGCAGTCGCAGGCCCTCTCATCGTCGCGCTGGGGGGCGGAGGATGGCGCGCTCGTCCTGCGCCTGCCCGTGTCGGCGGTCGCCGGCAGGGCCTTCTTCAAGCTCGACCGGCGCCGGACGGGGCTCGTGATCTACGATCGCTACGGCTGGCAACTCGGCGACGATCGCAATGCGCATTTAGGAAAGGTTTAACACACGCGCACCGGCGTCTGAACGAAACTGCGGAAACACCTGAATAGGTGTGGGGGATGGGCATTGACAGCTGCGACGCGTCTGTCATTCTCTGCCACGCGCGGCGCATCGTGATCCACGCGCATCGTTCAACTTCATGGAGGCGGCAATGAAAACGTTGATGGTTTCGGTGGCATTTGGAGTGGGAGCGCTGCTCGGTCAGAACGCGTTCGCAGTAGAGGCAGCGACCGCGGCACATACCGCGCAGTGCAAGGACGGCACGTATTTCGATGGCGCGACGCACAAGGGCGCCTGCCGGGGCCACCAGGGCGTGAAGGAATGGCTCGACGGCACGGCCAAGAAGGACACGACGGCGACGACGGCTGCCGCGACCGACGACAAGGCGACGAAGAAGGCCAAGAAGAAGAAGGCGGCAGAAGAGGCGGCCGCCGCTCCTGCGACCGCGACGACACGCGCGGCGCCGATGGGCACGACCAAGCCGACGAGCACGACCGCGGCCACGCCGGCAACCACGAGCAGCGCGGCGGCGACGACCGCGGGTCGCAAGCCACCGACCCCGGCCTCGGAAATCACGCAGAAAGCCGGCGGCGGAGCGGGTCTCGTCTGGGTCAATAGCGAGTCGAAGGTCTATCACTGCCAGGGCGACGAGTGGTATGGCAAGACCAAGCAGGGCTCGTACATGAGCGCCGCCGATGCCGAGAAGGCAGGCGCGCACGCGGCGCATGGCAAGGCCTGCAAGTAGCGAGGACAGTCCTGGCAAGCCCAGGCGCAGCAGTCCGATCCACGAAGACGCCCGGCATGCCGGGCGTTTTCTTTTTTGCGCGCAATCCGCGCACGCGTCGTTGCTCGCACCGTTCCGGTCGCTATTTTCGCCGCGATTGCGCAAAACAAGTTTGCGCTTCTGGTCCAAGATCACGACGGCGACGCAACCCGGTTTGCAGTTCGCGCGCATCCATGGACCTACCCACCGCGTATGTCAGCCTGAGTTCACGGGTTGAAGAGAGGGGACGCGGGTGCGCAGCAGAGATTCACGAATCGCGTGTGTGCTGCTGGCCGTTTGCGCGTGTGTCGGCGTCGCGTCTGCCGCGAACGCGTCGGCCGATGCGGGCGCCGCAGAGGCGAGCGCTGCAGGGGCGAGCGGCACGGATCCCTCGGGCGATTCGGCCGGGGCGACGCTGCGGCCAGTCGAAGTCGTCGGACATTACGACAACGGCGTCGGCACATCCGACGCGGCATCGCAAGGCATCATCCTCGGCAGCCTGCTGCAGGACATCCCGCTGCTGCGCCCGGGCGAGGTGCTCGAGGCGATTCCCGGGCTCGTCGTCACCCAGCACTCGGGGGATGGCAAGGCCAACCAGTACTTCCTGCGCGGCTACAACCTGGATCACGGCACGGACTTCGCGACCAGCATCGACGGCGTGCCGGTCAATATGCCGACCCATGGTCATGGCCAAGGCTACACCGACCTCAATTTCCTGATCCCCGAGCTCGTCGACCGGATCGAATACCGCAAGGGTCCATATTCCGCCCAGAACGGCGACTTCTCGTCCGCGGGCTCGGCCGACATCGCATACCGCAACTCACTCGACTCGGGGATGCTCAACCTCACGCTCGGTGGCGACGACTATCGACGCCTCCTCGCCGCTGCATCCAGCGCGTTGCCGCTGGCCTCGACGACCGGTAACAGCACGGCGCCGACGTTGCTCGGTGCGATCGAGCTGTTGAGCAACGACGGCCCGTGGAGGCTGCCCGAGGGCATGCACAAGTTCAACGGCATGCTGCGCGCGAGCGACGGCAACGCGGACCTCGGCTGGTCGCTGCAGGCGCTCGCCTACGACGCCCATTGGCGATCCACGGACCAGGTTCCCCTAGAGGCGATCACGTCTGGCGACACCTGCCGCTATTGCGCCGTGGACCCCACCGACGGTGGACGTTCGGCCCGACAGATTCTCTCGGCCGAGTTCCACGAGCAGGACGGCAACGGCTACCTGCGCGCGAACGGGTATTTCGAGCACTACCGGCTGCAGCTCTGGTCGAATTTCACGTACTTCGAATCCAACCCGGTCGAGGGCGACCAATTCAACCAGCGCGATGCGCGCAACATCGCCGGCGGCAAGATCGCCAAAGGCTGGACGCACCAGCTGTTCGGAAACGACAGTGTCACTGAGATCGGCGTGCAGGTCCGCCACGACCGGATCCACGTGTCGCTGCTCGATACCGAGGCACGCGTTCCCTACGCGACCGCGAGCGACAATCTCGTGAGCGAGACCGAGGGCGCGATCTACGTCGAAAACAGCACGAAGTGGAACGACTGGTTGCGCAGCCTCGTCGGCGTCCGCGCCGATGCGATCGCGCTCGACCTGACCTCGCAGACCTTTGCCGCCAACAGCGGAAGCGTGTCCGACAATCGCGCGTCGCCGAAGCTCGCGCTGATTTTCGGGCCCTGGGACAAGACCGAGTTCTTCGTCGACATCGGCAACGGCTTCCACAGCAACGACGCACGCGGCGCCGTCTACCGCTTCGACGCATCGACCGGCGCTCCGGTCACGCGCGCGCCCGCGCTCGCGGGCAGCTTCGGCAAGGAGATCGGCCTGCGCAGCGAAGTCGTGCCGGGCTTGCAGAGCTCGCTCGCGGTGTGGAGTCTCAACAGCGCATCCGAGTTGCTCTACGCCGCCGATTCCGGCGGTACCGAGGCGAACGGCGCGAGCCGCCGCTACGGCGTCGAATGGAACAACCACATGGTCATCAGCGAGCATCTGTTGTTCGATGCGGACCTGGCCTGGACGCATGCGCGTTATGCGGACAAGAATGCCAATGGCGACGCAGGCGACCTGATTCCGAACGCGGTGAACCGCGTCGGCTCGGTCGGCATCAGCGCGCACGACATCGGCGCGTGGTCGGGCGATCTCAAGTTCCGCTACATCGGGGGCTACCCGCTGATCCAGGACGGCAGCCTGCGCGCGCCCTCGGCGCTCGTCGCGAACCTGCGCGTCCAGCGTCGGCTCAACAACTGGGCCGCCATCTCGCTCGACGCGCTGAACCTGCTCGATCGCAAGTACTACGACATCGCCTACGGCCAGGACTATAGGCTGACGCCGACGAGCCCGGTCGTCGCGAACGGCACCACCGTGCATCCGGGCGAGCCGCGCCAGATACGCGCCACCTTGCGCTTGCAGTTCTAGTTTCAGAAAGTCTGCAGCAACGATTCTTGCAGGAGTGCCGCGCGGTATCGCGATGCGGCTGTCATAGCGCTTGCCGGAGAGGGCGGACGGGGCCGACCTGCTGCGCAGCTACTTTTCGGGCCGCGATCTCGGCACGCGCGGGGCGATCAGCATGCGCTACTGCCGCGAACCGTCGGCGTCCGACGCGGCGCAGGCGCGGTGCTGGCGACGCATTTATCCGCGTTGCGCGACGACCGGGGACGGACTTCGCGCATCGTGTCGATCGAACGCGTTCGGGTGTTTAGCGTGGCGGAGTCGCGAGCAGCGGTGGCGGTTCGTGCGGATGCGAATCCGTGCTCCGACCACCGAGCAGCGCGATGACTTCGGCCTCGCGCAGCGTCGCCAGGAACGGGCGCGTATTGGCACGCGTCGCCTCAATCGCGAACGACACGATCGTCTGCTCGCAGCGCTCGGCCGAGTTGCGCGTGAGGAATCGCCCGAATTCGAGTTCCACCAACGAGCGCATGCGGGACTGATAGTCCTTGATCCGTCGCATTCTTTGCCCCTACAAAGAAGACGATCCATCTTATCCGGGATCGGACGCGCACATTTGCGTAGTGTGACGGGATCGGCAAATAAATTGACGGCCGGCAACACATCCCGAATTGCGACACCTAGTCGCCGTGAAGTTCGCGTTTGACCACTAAAAGCTGGAGACAGTTGCGGACTTCGAACTCGTCTACTCCGACCAGTTCGATCGCTTTTACGACATCGTCCTCGGAGACGCCGCATTCGCAAGCCAATTGCCGTATGAATTCCTGAATCTCGTCTCGCGTATTCATCCATTTGCGCTCAGCCGGCGTTGCCATCCCGCCGGTCATCCTGCGTTCCGCGCAGCCGATCTCGAGCCTCAAGAAGATCGCGGACGAGATTGGCGCGATCACGGTACTCCAGAAACCCTGCAGGATTCAAAAGATCGAGAGCGTGTTGAAGGCGGCGGTATCAAGCAGACGCCGCGCATAGTCGTCACCGGTCAAAACAGGCGCTGAATCGACCTTATCCGGAGGCTTGACGACACGAGAAAATTTGGCAAAATTGCTGACCGAAATACCGTCCAACTGACGCTCGAAGACTCGCATGAACGCTACGCCGGATTCCATCGATCAATTGCGCATCGAAGATATCGCGCACAATCTGGGCTGCACGCCCGCGCAACTCAAGTTCGCGCGAGAGAACATCGGCGACGACCAGGACCGGATCGTTCGGTTTCTCACCGCCCGCGGACTGATCCAGCGGCCCAGGCCGATGGAGTGAGCGTTCACGCGCGTCGCGATCGACGCGCGTACACATCGGCCGACGCGCAGGCGAGGTCAGGGCTACGACGGCAGGTTCGATCAGGCGCTTTCGGGCAAGGCCTTGCAACTTCGTCTGTGTCGCCAGAATTTGAGGTTTGTGGCCACTGCCAAGGCGGACTTGAACGATAGCCCGCGACATCGCAGCGGTCCACTGGGTCGAAGGTGCGTTGCGTTTGTCCGGCGAAATCCCGGTTTGACCTTGCTGCGAGAAACCATTGTCAGTGCTTGCGGCGAAAAACCGTATCCCTCAGCGTATCCACCGCTTCGAGGAGTTTTTCCATGCCTGCTGATCGATTGGTGTTCGCGTTGGCGACTACCGCGGTGGGTTTGATCGCGGGATTTGCCACGTTGTCACCTGCGATGGATGCGGCGCCCGTCATTTCGAGAGGAGCGTCCGCCAAACGACGCGACCGCCTCGACGCGGCTTTCCGGATCCGAACGGGTAACTTTACAGACCATATCGGGGAGGTTCGATCATGCGTTTCGTAAACCATGCTGCAGTCTTGATTTTGTTGTTCATCACATATGTCGCGAGTTCGCGCGCACAGGCCTCCACCGATCCGTTGGCTCCGGTCGGCGTGGGTGGGCCGCCGGCCACCGCTCCGATCAAACCTATCACTGAAACGCGGTACGGCGTCAAGGTGACGGACAACTACCGCTACATGGAAAAGCTCGACCCGGCGACCCTCGTCTGGATGAAGTCGGAGGGCGCATACACGCGTAGGGTGCTGGATGCGATCACGCCACTGGCGGCGCTGGGAAAGCGTGTTTCCGCCTTCACCGGTAGTTTCGGTTTCGTGCAGGGTTACGTATCCTTCGGCGGTCGTACGTTCTACGAAGAGCGCGCGCCCGGCGCGGATGATTTCGACCTGATCGTGCATGACGCCACAGGCACGCGCAAGCTGGTCAATGTCGATGCTCTGCGCGCGGCGCACGGGGGTAAGCCGTATGCGATCAACTGGTTTCTCGCGTCCCCGAATGGCAGCAAGGTCGCAGTGGGAGTGTCCGAAGGCGGTTCGGAAAACGCCTCGATGACCATTTACGACGCGGCCACTGGCAAGGCTGTCGCAGGCCCCCTCGACAGCGTGCGGTTTGGCGCGACCGCTTGGAATGCCGATTCGACGACCGTGTACTACAACCGCTTGGCGAAGTTGAAGCCGGGGGCGCCGGAAACCGATACCTACAAGAATTCCACTCTGTATGGTTGGAGCCTTCAGAGCAAACCGATCGCTCTGTTGGGCACGAGCGCCGGTAGTGGCCCCAAGTTCGCCCCCGAGGAATTTCCCGTCCTCATCATCAGCCCTGGTTCGTCCGAGGCCCTGGCACTTTCAATCAATGGTGTGCAGAACGAGGGGAAAGCGTGGCTGACGCCTGCTGCGGATGTCGCGAATCCAAAGGCCGTCTGGAAGCCACTCATCGACCGTAGCGACGACGTAACCGCTGTGGACATGCGCGGCGAAGAGATCTTCTTGCTGTCGCACAAAGATGCGCCGACGTTCAAAGTCCTGGAGATGAAAACCGGAGAACCGTTGTCCGCGGCAAGGACATTGGTAGCTGCGCAACCCGATCGTGTCGTGGAAAAAATTGCCTCAGCGTCAGATGCCTTGTACGTGCTGACTCGAAAGGGTGCGTACTCGCAATTGCTGCGAATTCCGGCTGGCAGCGACAAGGCCGAGCAGATCGCGCTGCCGTTTGAGGGACACATCGGCGACGCGTTTACTGATCCACGGCAGCCGGGCATCACGCTCGACCTATCCAGTTGGGTCGTGCAACCGACCTTGTTTCGATATGACCCATCCACCCAGCAATTCGCCGATCTTAAGGTCGGGCACCGCGGTGACATGGACGAGCATGCATTCGAGGTCAGCGATCTCGAAGCGAAGGCGGCAGATGGCGTGATGGTGCCGTTGAGCCTGATCCAGCCGAAGGGTGCAGATGGCCCGCAGATCACTCTGATCGAGGCGTATGGCTCATACGGCATTTCCAATCTCGCTGACTTCAGCTCGCGGCGCGCTGCGACGATGCGCGAAGGCATCACCTACGGAATCTGCCACGCGCGCGGAGGCGGCGAAAACGGCGAAGCATGGCGCCTCGCCGGCAAGGACGCCAACAAGCACAACACGTGGGAAGACCTGATCGCATGCGCCGAGGATCTGATCGCGCGCGGCATTACCACGAAAGACAAACTGTTCATCATCGGCGGCTCAGCCGGCGGCATCACCATGGGCCGCGCGATGACCGAACGTCCCGACCTGTTCGCCGGCGTGCTCGACGGGGTGCCGGCAGCCAACACGCTTCGCTCGGAATTCTCACCGAATGGCCCGCCGAACATCCCCGAGTTCGGCACGGTGGAAAACGAGCAGGGCTTCAAGAACCTGTACGCGATGGATTCGATCCAGCACGTCAGACAAGGTGTTGCTTATCCCGCCGTGATGATCACCACGGGCCTTAACGATCCGCGCGTTTCGCCGTGGGAACCAGCCAAGTTCGCGGCCGCGTTGCGGGCCTCGGTCACACCCAACCCGGTGCTGTTGCGGATCGATACCAAGGCCGGACACGGCATTGGCTCGACCCGAACGCAGAGCGATCAGCTTGCCGGCGACTGTATCGCCTTCATCTTCTGGCGCGCCGGCAAAGACGGATGGCGGCCCGACAAAAAGGATTGAGCTCGGCAAGTGAAGCTACGAATTTCTCCATGCCTGCGACAGTCGTGCTCCTAGCTCGTTCTAGGCAGTCCGGCACGACTAGCGCAAGCGACCTGGCGGGCTTTGACTTCTCAATTTCGGCTGAAGCGTCCTGCTCTCGTGTCTCATCAGCAGCTTGCTGCTGATGCAGAGCGTGCATGGCGATCGCTGCGGGGTCAATCAGCCCCTCGGCTCCAAGGGCTAGCGAATGGTCAGTCCCAACGAGGACATGGTTGAACCTGTATTGCTCGCCGTGAAAGATTTCCCGCAGCTCAGCTTCGAAGAGTACGTGGCTGTCCTGCTTGCACCTAGGTTGGATAACGCACGGATGGTATTCTTTCTTACGACGCCAGTATTCAGATGTCACAGTTGCCAAGGCGAACTTCGTGAGCGACGCTAAAGCGCAAGAAAACTGGGCAAGAGAACTGCGGCGCGCGTTCGTCGCGCTTCGGGCGGCGCTGGACGCGCTGGACGACTATCTGAAACTTGGTCCTAAAGGCGCTGA
>JBDTYX010000150.1:0-8127 GCA_040005435.1 Rudaea sp.
CGTAGAAGTCGCCCATGCGGAAGAACACGAGCGTCTGCGGGTATTGCGCCTTCGCGGCGAAATACTGGCGCATGAAGGGGGTATGTTCTTGTGGCGCGGCGACACTACCCATAGTTTCAATGCTTTTCATGAAATTAACACGTTTTACCTACGCCACTGAAGGCAAGTGAGCGCAATCGGGAGCCACTTTCCCGCCGAATTTTTAGTTCCAGCCGTAGCCTCTAGTTGCAGCGTGCATTTGAACTGATCAAATTTGGGGCCACACGGATATGAAGCTCACCGTGACCCAGCCGCCGGTGTGGAAACTGACCATCAGTGCCAAGCCCGTCTGCATCGGCAGTCAGGTCCGATCTGAGGACAATCCAGCCGGCGTGCCCTACATCGTATTCGATGCGAGCCCTAAAGCCCCGCCCGGTTCGGCCTCAACGGCCATAAGTCCGGTGCGAGCTACCTGATCCGGCGCCGGGTGGGCGACAAGGTGATCAAAGCAAAGGTATGTGACGTCAGGGATCTTTCTTTGGCAGAGGCAGGCGTAGCGGC
This sequence comes from Rudaea sp., assembly GCA_040005435.1. GTDB lineage: Bacteria > Pseudomonadota > Gammaproteobacteria > Xanthomonadales > Rhodanobacteraceae > Rudaea. The sequence goes on from JBDTYX010000150.1 coordinate 541, forward strand.
GCGGGCCGACGCGCAGGAGCTACGGCGGACCGGCGCAAACCCCAACACCCGCGCATTTGCCAAGCAGCGGACCGAGGCCGCCGGCAAATTCACGCTAGAGGGTGCCTTGGCGATCTAGCGCCGGCATGTCACCAGCTTCGGCTACACCGGTTAAGCCAGCCACGCTGAAAATCATCGACGCGACCCGCCGGCGCTTGGGCGAGGTGCTGCACGTCCCACTTCGGGAACTGCGCAGCGGGGAAGTCTTGGACGTGTTTGATCGCCGGGCTAAGGAAACCCTGACTGCCGCCGAGCAGCCGTTGCGATATGCCAACGTGGCCAACCGGGTCAGAACGCCTCGCACTACGGCGCCCGCGCCCGCCGCCCCGAATGCCGGGTTCAAGAAGAGTGGCTCAAGTCACTTGTTGCGAATCGCTCATCGTCGCGTCCCTCTTCGAAGACACGGTTCGCACGATCAGCATGGCGAGCAGCGGGATGGCGATCGCGTAAACGTATTGCGTCCGCGCTACGCCGATGCCGAATGGAAACCAGATGCCCGGCACGCCGATTGTATCGAGCAGTTCACCGCCGAACATTGCCGCCATTCGATTGGACGGCGGGCGGCTGTGTCTGGATTTCGTCAACACCATCCACGACCGCTACGCGGTAGACATCGAGGATTATCTGCACCAGCCGCAGCACTTCATCGAATGGTGCGCCCGCACCGGAGCGCTGCATCCGATCGATGGCGTTCGCGTACCGCGCGCGCCGCACAAGCGTGATGAGTGGATGCGTGAGGTGGCGACATTGCGCCAGCATCTGCACGCGCTGTTCGCCGCGCGGATCGACGACCTATCACCGTCTGCGAACGCGGTGCGCGGGCTAGATCGTTGATTGCACCTGGCCTGGGCCGGCCAGTCGCTGGGTGTTGACGGGCAGCTGCATTGGCGCGCCGCTGCCTGCGACGCGCGGCTGCCGTTGATGCGCATCGCGCTGGATGCACTGGACCTGCTTGGCGATCGGTCGACCTCGTGGCTTCGCCGCTGCGCGAATACCACCTCCTGCGGGTGGCTGTTTCTCGATACCAGCAAGAATCAACGCCGACGCTGGTGCGCCATGGAAACCTGCGGCACCGCCGACAAGATGCGGCGCTACCGTCAAGGTTGACCAACGGGCGGTGGTCCTCGCCCGCGGGCACGATTGCGCTTATGCCCCCAGAAGAAGGGCTGGCTCATCAAGCCGCACGCAATGAAGACCAATTCGTGCCGGCGCGGCGTTTAGTTCGTGCTCCTTACGAACGTGCTGCGCTAGCGATACGTTATCGTCCACTCGATGACCAACGGCTCGCGCAAGGTGATGTGTTCGGTCACACAGGTTACGAGCGTGTGCATCGGCCCTGAAGGTGACTGGAAAAGTGGCATTTCGTTCGTCTTCTCGGCGCGGCAAGACTTGAGTCCTCTGACCTCGAAATCGGTGACGTCGCCGCTTTCGAAATGGATCTTGTTGCCGGCTGCGCTGGCTCCTTCCGAAAACGAAATGAACTCGAGACTCACGCGTTCGATCGGCAGCGCGGTCGGCGACGTATAACGATCGCTGCGCGTGATCGTTCCGGGCGAGAAGGTGTATTCGGTCTGCAGCTGCATTCGCGCGTCTGGTCTCGGCACGTTGCCGCCGACATGGTCGAGTTCATCCTGTCGGTAGGCAACGTTGTATTGTTTGCCGTGCTGCTTCGTGCGGATGTCCTTGATGTAGGCGGTACCGAGCAATTCACTGCCATCGGTCAGCGTGAATTTCGGAACTAGTTGCGTATGCTCTGTGCCGCTGTCGGCTACCCCGGCGATCATCCCACTGGAGAAGGGCAATGGGTAATAAGGGCTATTCGCATGCTGGTCCGGACCACCGTTGACCATCAACAGGCTGAATACATGGCGCGTGTCGCGATAGATAGCGAGCGCACGATCGTACTCACCCCGTGCGAACCAAGTCAGATTGAACCTCGGTCGAGTCATGTCGAGCCAGGACTGCAAGTCCTTTCTCGGCGACGTTTCGGCAAGGCCAAGCTTCTTCCAGAAATCGTTGGTCGTGACGATCTGATGAAGTAGCGAAAAGTTCTCGCCAAGAATCCGGTTCTTGCCGCGGTATGCGTCCGTCCTGCGTCCGTTGCCCCAGAGGTCGACCGAGTTGATCGCGGGGCGGAACCAGAAGTCGACGTAACGCGCAATGATGTGGGTCGAGTAGGCGTAGGCATAGCGTTTTTCATCGGCGCTGAGTACGTCGACGTAGGCAGCGATCGCGAGAATTTGCAATTGTGCGGTCTCTCCGTATGCGCCAATGCTGCGTCCGAAGGTGAGGCCTTCGCCGGAATTCGTCGCCTCGTTCAAGGCGATAACGGCGGACTGGCGCAAAAGGCGCTTCATTTCAGGTGTAACCGCAAGTCCGGTTTCGACGAATCGCTCGCAGATTTCGGCGATCAGCAGAATGCTGTAACGATCGAAGCGGCCGTCGCCCGGCGTCTCATCAGAGAAACCGAATTTGCCCGAGTAGTCGGCGTAATGCTTGAGCATTTTATTGAGCAGAATATTGCTGGCACTGTCGTCTTCCCAGCCGAGCAGCGCGCGCAGACGAGCGATGCTGAACGCGACGCCGTAGTAGTTCGTCGGCAGGTCGATCAACTCGTAGCCCGGGACACGCACGAACGTGCGCCAATCGAGTTGGTTCTTGAGCAATTGCAGCGTTGCGGGAGAAATCGCCTTGTCGATCAACCCCGCTTTCTGCAATTTGTATAGCGTGGAGACGTAGTAGTAGATGCCCCAGGAGTGATTGTCCATGTGGACGGTGAGGTCGGCGATCTCACGGTATTGCCGCAACAGGTCGTCGAAGGCCTTGTCGCCCCGCGGCGCACGCAGCAGCACGTCACCGAGTCCCGCGGCAATCTTCCCTGGCAGAAACTTGTCTTTGCCCTGAAAAGGCAGGTAACCGTCGATCGAGATATCCGCTTTGTCTGCAGCGAGCTTGCTGAAAAAATAGCGCAGCTGCGGGTAGATCTTCGCCTGAACGGTCTCGTTCATCGGACGATCCGCGAGCGGCGCGACATAACCGGGCGCCGGTTGCGCGAGCAAACTTCCCGCATGCAGCGCGCAGGCCGAGATGCACGCAAGCGCGATCAGCCTCATCGCTGTCTTCGGACAGAAAGCAGCTGACGGATTGCGCAACGAATGTTTTATGAATTCGAGAAACACACGTTCATCCTTGGCCAGTCTGACCGATCCGGCGAAAGAGCCCTGATCCGGCAGCGCCGTGGCACACGACATCTTCCTATCAATGGAAACCCAGTCGAGGCGCATGCCGTAGTAGCGGAATGCGTTGCGCGCCGGCGTCAGGTTTAGAAGTTTGGACACGCTCCCACGCACGCAAAACAAAGCGTACGCCAATCCCGGCCTCAGCGGCGGGTGCTTGAGCAGAGTCGTCGCGATTGATCGGAACGCCGGGAGTTCCACGGGGAGTGCGGCGCATTGTTAACGCTTGCCGCGGTTCCGCGCTGCGGGTACCCGGTCGGGTGCGTGTGGCGTCGATAGCGTGATGTGCTCGGGTTCAGCAGCAACTTCCCGCGCGTCGTCGCCGCGCACGAGATGCATTCCGGAATCGGGCAGTGGCAACGCGGTGGACACTGTTGTCTAATCGAGCCGCGCGCCCGGCGCGAAAATCGATTGAGGCACGACGTGGATCCAGCACTGCCGAACATCCCGAGCCTGCAGGGCCGGGTCAGCGCCGAGGAGTGGCAGGCACGCATCGACCTCGCTGCGGCATATCGTCTCGTCGCATTGTTTGGCTGGGACGACCTCGTATTCACGCATCTCACCGCGAAGGTACCGGATACCGGGCATTTCCTGATCAACCCGTACGGCCTGATGTTCGAGGAGATCACCGCGTCGAGCCTCATCAAGATCGATCTGGAGGGGCGCAAGCGCTCGGAGTCGCCGTTCGAGATCAATCCCGCGGGCTTCACGATCCACGGCTGCATCCACGCCGCGCGTCACGATGCCGGCAGCGTCATGCACGTCCATTCGGTCAACGGCATCGCCGTTTCGGCGCAGCGGAACGGGCTGCTGCCGATCTCCCAGCAGTCTACCTTCGTGCTCGCCTCGCTCGCCTACCACGACTACGAGGGCGTCGCGCTCAGCGCCGACGAGCAGCCGCGCCTCGTGCACGATCTCGGCGAAAAGAATTTCCTCATGCTGCGCAACCACGGCCTGCTGACTGTCGCTGCGAGCATCGCCGATGCGTTTCTCGCGCTCTACCTATTCGAGGCCGCGTGCATGATCCAGGTGCGCGCACTCTCCGGCGGCGCCGATCTGATCACGATCGCGCCGGCGATCCTCGCTGGCGTGCAGAAGGCGAGCACGCAGGTCATGCGTGGACTCGGCGCGAATCTCGTCTGGCCCGGGCTGCTGCGCCGCCTCGACCGCCGCAACCCGGGCTATGCGAGTTAAGGCGATCGCGTAGAATTGCGGCAACGCTCGGTCGCCGAGCCTTGGGAATTCGCCATGTCCGCCGAAGCGCCCGCCATACCCAGCGACGCCGAGCTGTTCGCGCTCGCGCAGGACGTCGCGACGCTGTTCGGCGAGCGCGGCGCGACGCTCGTCGCCGCGGAGTCATGTACGGGCGGCTGGATTGCGAAGACGCTGACCGACATCGCCGGGTCGTCGACCTGGTTCGAGTGCGGCGTGGTCGTGTACAGCTACGAGGCCAAGGAGTCACTGCTCGGTGTGCGACCCGAGACGCTCGAGCACCAGGGCGCCGTGAGCCGCGAGACCGTGACCGAGATGGTCGCCGGTGCACTCGCACGCTTCGGTGCGACCGTCGCTGTCGCGGTTACCGGCATCGCCGGTCCGAGTGGCGGAATGCCCGGCAAGCCCGTCGGCACCGTGTGGATCGGCTGGAAGCGACGCGGCGGATACGCCCAGACCGAGCTGTTCCAGTTCGACGGCGATCGCGAGGCGGTGCGCCGCCAGACCGTCGCCGCGGCGCTGCGCGGCGTGGGCAAAATCCTGACGAGCTGAGCCGCGATTCGACCCATGCGGCATGCCTGTCGGTGTGGGATAATTCATCGTCGACGCAGCCCATCGGCCGCGACGATCCGCATACGCCGGTCGCCGCTCAGACCCACGATTTTCGACTGTGTCCACACGCCGCAGTCGCGCAGTCGCAGTTTCTGAGACGGGCATCGCTAGAATTCGCAGCAAGCCAAATATTTCTCAAGGAATCCGCAATGGAAGACAACAAGCGCAAAGCTCTCTCCGCCGCCCTGGGCCAGATCGAGAAACAGTTCGGCAAGGGCGCCGTCATGCGCATGGGCGACCGCGCGGTTGATTTGATCGAGGTGGTTCCAACCGGCTCGCTGATGCTCGATCTCGCGCTCGGCATCGGCGGCCTGCCGCGGGGCCGCGTCGTCGAGATCTACGGGCCGGAGTCGTCCGGCAAGACGACGCTGGCGCTGCAGGTCATTGCCCAGGCGCAGAAACTCGGCGGCGCCTGCGCGTTCATCGATGCCGAACACGCGCTCGACGCGACCTACGCCGAAAAACTCGGCGTGAACGTCGATGACCTCCTGCTGTCGCAGCCTGACACGGGCGAGCAGGCACTCGAGATCGCCGACATGCTCGTGCGCTCGAGCGCCGTTGACGTCGTCGTGATCGACTCGGTCGCCGCGCTCACGCCTCGCGCCGAGATCGAAGGCGAGATGGGCGACCAATTGCCTGGCCTGCAGGCGCGCCTCATGTCGCAGGCACTGCGCAAGCTGACCGGCAACATCAAGCGCTCGAACACCATGGTGATCTTCATCAACCAGCTGCGCATGAAGATCGGCGTAATGATGCCGGGCCAAAGCCCCGAGGTCACGACGGGCGGCAACGCGCTCAAGTTCTATGCGTCGGTGCGCCTCGACATCCGCCGCATCGGCGCGGTCAAGAAGGGCGAGGAGATCATCGGCAACCAGACCAAAATCAAGGTCGTCAAGAACAAGCTCGCGCCGCCGTTCAAGCAGATCGTGACCGAGATCCTCTACGGCGAAGGCATCAGTCGCGAGGGCGAACTGATCGACATGGGTTCGGACCACAAGATCGTCGAGAAGTCGGGCGCGTGGTACAGCTACGGTGGTGAACGCATCGGGCAGGGCAAGGACAACGCGCGCCAGTACCTCAAGGACAACCCGACCGCGGCCAAGGAAATCGAGGACAAGCTGCGCGCCGCTCTGATGCCGAAGCCGGCCGCTGCGGAGACCGCCGAGGAGCTCGAAGAAGTCTGATGCCTGATCGCGGTAGCGGGCCATGACCCGCCGATCCGAAGAGAAGGAAAAAGCCAGCGCCTACGACCGGGCGCTGGCGCTTCTCGTGCGCCGCGAGCATTCGGTACGCGAACTCAAGGACAAGCTCGCGCGCCGCGGACTCGATGCCGACGAAAGTGCCGAAGCGGTCGCCGCGCTGCAGTCGCGAGATTTCCAGAACGATATGCGTTTCGCCGAGATGCTCGTCCGCACGCGACTCGAGGGTGGCTACGGCGAGCGCTGGATCGTCGCCGAGCTGCGCACCCATGGCATCGCCGAGGACGCAGCGCGCGCAATCCTCGTCGAAGCCGACCCCGACTGGCCCGAACTCGTGCGCCGCCAGTTGCGCCGCCGCTTCGGCGCTCGGCTGCCGAGCGATCCTGCCGAGCGCAACAAGCGCGCGGTTTTCCTCTTGCGTCGCGGTTTCGATGCCTCCACTGTTAAACTAGTCGTTCGCGACGCCGGTCTGCAAGACGTGCCCGACGACGCGGATTGACGGCTCCCGGGCGCCGCTCTTGCCCGCTGCGAGTCTGGCCAGCAAGAGTCCGCCTTTTCCGACCGCAGCGGTGCAAGTCGCACACGTAAATCGCGATGCGTGGCTCGCCGTGCAAATCGTCCCACCGCAAATCATTGCAAAAGACATTCGATGAAAACCAGCGCCGAGATCCGCCAGATATTCCTCGACTTCTTCAAGTCCAAGGGGCACACGATCGTGCCGTCGGCGCCGCTCGTGCCCGGCAACGATCCGACGCTGCTGTTCACGAATTCGGGCATGGTGCAGTTCAAGAATGTGTTCCTCGGCAGCGAGAAACTCTCGTACGTGCGCGCGGCGGACGTGCAGCGCTGCCTGCGCGCGGGCGGCAAGCACAACGATCTCGACTCGGTCGGCTACACCGCGCGTCATCACACGTTCTTCGAGATGCTCGGCAACTGGTCGTTCGGCGACTACTTCAAGCGCGAGGCGATCCTCTGGGCGTGGGAGCTGCTGACCGACGTGCTCAAGCTGCCGAAAGACCGCCTGCTCGTGACTGTCTATTACAACGACGACGAGGCGTTCGATCTCTGGCACAACGAGATCGGCCTGCCGCTGGAGCGCATCGTCCGCATCGGCGACAACAAGGGTGCGCCGTACGCGTCGGACAATTTCTGGCAGATGGCCGACACCGGCCCGTGCGGCCCATGCACCGAAATCTTCTTCGATCACGGGGCCGACATCGCGGGTGGCCCGCCCGGGTCGCCCGACGAGGACGGCGACCGCTTCATCGAGATCTGGAATCTCGTGTTCA
>JBDTYX010000151.1:0-8119 GCA_040005435.1 Rudaea sp.
GCGCGCTCCAGCCCGAGGTGCGCGAGATCACGAACAGCGGCGTGAACATCGCGGTGGGCACGCCCATCATGTGGTAGCTCACCGCACTGAACCAGTCGAGGTTCGGGAACATCTTCTTAACCTCGGCCATCGTCGCCTCGAGGCGCGATGCGATCTCGAACATCTTCATGTTGCGCTGCGCGGCCGACAGTTCGCGTGCGACTTCCTTGATCACGTGATTGCGCGGGTCGGCGATCGTATAGACCGGATGGCCGAAGCCGATCACGACCTCCTTGCGTTCGACGCGGGCGCGGATGTCTGTGTCGGCTTCGTCGGGCGTGTCGTAGCGCTTCTGGATCTCGAACGCGACCTCGTTCGCTCCGCCGTGCTTCGGACCGCGCAACGCGCCGATCGCACCGGCGATCGCCGAGTACATGTCGCTGCCGGTGCCGGCGATCACGCGCGCGGCGAATGTCGATGCGTTGAACTCGTGCTCGGCGTAGAGGATCAGCGAGGTATGCATCGAGCGCACCCAGAGCTCGCTCGGCTTCGTGCCGTGCAGCAGGTGCAGGAAGTGCCCGCCGATCGAATCGTCGTCGGTCTCGACGTCGATGCGCCGGCCGTTGACCGCGAAGTGGTACCAGTACAGAAGTATCGAGCCGAGCGACGCCATCAGGCGATCGGCGATGTCGCGTGCTCCCGCATGGTTGTGGTCGTCCTTCTCGGGCAGCGCGCAGCCGAGCGCCGACACGCCGGTGCGCATGACGTCCATCGCGTTCGAGGACGCCGGCAGCTGTTCGAGCACGGCCTTCACCGACGCGGGGATGCCACGCAGCGCCTTGAGCTTCGCCTTGTAGCCGCCGAGTTCCGCACGGTTCGGCAGCTTGCCGTGCACGAGCAGATGCGCGATCTCCTCGAACTCGCTCAGCGTCGCGAAGTCGAGAATGTCGTAGCCACGGTAGTGCAGGTCGTTGCCGGTACGGCCGACGGTGCACAACGCGGTATTGCCGGCCGCGACGCCCGAAAGGGCCACCGACTTCTTCGGCTTCGGCAGATTCTGTGCGGGTTCGTTCATCGTTGCTACCCTCTATGCGCAGGCTCCGTGGCACCTGCGTGGTTGTGTACATCCAGTTTTTTTCAAAGCGCGGCGTCTGCTGGCCACGCCTGGGTCCGCGGCGGCTCTTCAGCGTTTCTGCGAGGCATCGAACAGCGCGTCGAGGCGTTGCTCGTAGTCGTGATAGCCGATGCGATCGTAGAGTTCGTCGCGTGTCTGCATCGTGTCGAGAACGTTCTTCTGGTGGCCGTCGCGGCGGATCGCCGCGTAGACGTTCTCCGCGGCCTTGTTCATCGCGCGGAATGCGCTGAGCGGATAGAGCACGATGCCGACGCCGGTCTCGCGCAACTCGTCGACCGTGAACAGCGGGGTCTTGCCGAATTCGGTGATGTTCGCGAGCAGCGGCACCTTCACCGCGGCGGCGAATTTCTTGTAGGTAGGCAGGTCATAGGCGGCCTCGGCGAAAATGCCGTCGGCGCCGGCCTCGACGCAGGCGAGCGCGCGCTCGATCGCGGCGTCCACACCCTCCACCTGGATCGCGTCGGTGCGCGCGATCAGGAAAAACTCGGCGTCGGTCTTCGCGTCGACGGCCGCCTTGACGCGGTCGGCCATCTCCTGCTTGCTGACGATCTCCTTGCCGGGCCGATGACCGCAACGCTTCGCGCCGACCTGGTCCTCGATGTGGCAAGCAGCGGCGCCGAACTTGATCAGCGACTTAACGGTGCGCGCGATGTTGAACGCGCTCGGCCCGAAGCCCGTGTCGATGTCGACGAGTAGCGGCAGTTCGCAGACGTCGGTGATGCGGCGCACGTCGGTCAGCACGTCATCGAGCGTGTTGATTCCGAGATCGGGAAGGCCGAGCGAGCCCGCGGCCACGCCGCCGCCCGACAGGTAGATCGCGCGATATCCGGCGCGCTTCGCGAGCAACGCGTGGTTTGCGTTGATCGCGCCGATCACCTGCAGCGGCTTCTCTGCGGCGAGCGCGGCGCGGAAACGTGCGCCACTCGAAGCGGACGCGCCGACGATTCTCGGGCTGGTCGATGGGCTCATGGGACCTCCGTAAAGAACGTCATTTTAGCATCGCGCGGTTTCCCGCGGTGGCTCGGCCTCGCCCCCACTCGCGGCCGCGCCGCGAGCCGCAAGGCCGTTTGCCCGAGGCGGGCAAATGGTGTCTCTTGTGAACGCGACCCCTACGCCAACGCAAGGACTTCGATGAGTTCAGTTCCCCGCGCCCCGCTGCGGTCTGGCCCGAGCGCAGCAGGGAGGCGCCGCCCGATCCTGCCGATCGCCGCGTTGCGCGATGCCGTGCTGCGCCGCCTCACCTATTCGGTCGGCAAGAATCCGATCAGCGCGAGCGAATAGGACTGGTATCGGGCGGTCGTCTACGCGACGCGCGACCGCATCGTCGAGAGATGGATGGAATCGACCAACGCTGCGTACGTGCACGGACCGAAGCGCGTCTACAATCTCTCGCTCGAATTTCTGATCGGCCGGCTGCTGTTCGAAGCACTGACCAACATCGGCATGGTCGAGGCGATGCGCGCGGCGACGCGCGGCCTGGGCGTCGACCTCGACCGCTGCGCGCGCTCGAGCCAGACGCCGCGCTGGGCAAGGCGGCCTCGGCCGCCTCGCCACGTGTTTCATGGACAGCATGGCGACGCTCGAGATCGCGGCGCATGGCTACGGCATCCGCTACGACCATGGCCTGTTCCGCCAGGCGCTCAAGGACGGCTGGCAGCAGGAATATCCCGAGGACTCGCTCGCGTTCGGCAACCCGTGGGAATTCAAGCGTCCCGAAGTGAACTACGCGATCGGCTTCGGCGGCGCGGTCGAGGAGTCGACCTCGATCGACGGCGCGGTGCGCCATGCGTGGAAACCGGCCGAGGTCGTCGAGGCGATCGCGTACGACACGCCGGTGGTCGGCTGGCGCTGCACGCATGTGAACACGCTGCGGCTGTGGTCGGCGCATGCGTCCGAGCCGCTGCTGCTCGACGCGTTCAACGCGGGCGACTATCTCGGCGCGCAGTCCGGCAAGATGCGCGCGAACGCGACCTTGAAGGTGCTCTACCCGAGCGACGAGACGCCTGCGGGACAGGAACTGCGGCTGCGCCAGGAATATTTCTTCGCGTCGGCGTCGCTGCAGGACCTCGTGCGCCGCCGCCTCAAGAAATACCAGGACCTGCGCGCTCGACGCGGCGCTCGCTGCGCGCGCGGACGAAAAACGCGCGCTGCTGCACGCACTCGCCGCCTCCGGCCTCGCGCCCTATGTCGACGTCGACGCGCCGCTCGATGACGCGCATGGCGCGCGATCCACCTGTGGCTCGCGCGTTCGCCGTCGGCATTGATGCTCGTGCAGGTCGAGGATCTCGACGGGGAGTGCATCGCCAAGAAGCTGCCGTTTACCGACCGCGAGCGGCCGAACTGGCGAAGGCGGTTGCCGGTCGATGGTACCGCGCTGCTCGATGCGCCGCGCGTGCGCGAGCTGCTCCTGGCGCTCGCCGCCGAGCGGCCGCGCGCCGCTAGCTGCCTGCGTCGGGGCCGCGCTGCAACGCGACGCGAACGTCTGCCAGCGCATTCGGATCGTCGAGCGTCGACAGGTCGCCCGGATCGCGCGCTTCCGCGAGCGCCTGCAGCGAACGGCGCAGCAACTTGCCCGAGCGCGTCTTCGGCAGCGCCCCGACGATGTAGACGCGCGCGGGCTTCGCGACGCCGCCGAGCAGCTCGACGACACGCTGCTGCATGCCGCTCGCGGCCAGCGCCTTTTCGTCGCTCGCGGCGCCGCCCGCCTTGAGCGTCGCAAACACGACTGGCACCTGTCCCTTGAGCTCGTCGTAGACGCCGACGACCGCGGCCTCCGCGACGCTCGCGTGGCTCGCGACCGATTCCTCGATCTCGCGCGTGCCGAGCCGGTGGCCCGCGACGTTGATCACATCGTCGGTGCGGCCGAGAATGAACGTGTAGCCGTCCTCGTCGCGGATCGCCCAGTCGAGCGAGCTGTACAGCAGTTGTTTGAAATGCGAGAAGTAGCTCTGCACGAAGCGCGTGTCGTCCTGCCAGATCGTCGTCATGCAGCCTGGCGGCAGCGGCGGCTCCGCGACGAGCACGCCCTTCTGGCCGGCCGCCGCATCCACGCCGGTGGCCTCATCGATCACGCGATAGCGGAAGCCGAAATTCGGCAGGCCCGGAGAACCGAACTTCACCGGCTTGAGGTCGAGGCCCGGATGCAGCGTGATCGCGGGACCGCCGGTTTCGGTCTGCCAGTAGTTGTCGATGACTGGCTTGCCGAGCGCCTCGGTGATCCACCTCGCGGTGGGCTCGTCGAGCGGCTCGCCTGCGAGGAACAGATATTTCAATTGCGACAGATCGTACTTGCGCAGCCACGCGGCGTCGTGTTTCTTCAGCACGCGGATCGCGGTCGGTGAAGAGAACATCGAGCGCACCCGATACTTCTCGCAGAGTTGCCACCAGATGCCCGCGTCGGGGCTGGTCGGCAGGCCCTCGTAGAGCAGCGTCGTCGCGCCCGCGATCAGGGGGCCGTAGATGTTGTAGCTGTGGCCGACCGCCCATCCGACGTCCGAGGTCGAGAACATCGTCTGCCCCGGGCCGACGTCGAAGATCGTGCGCATCGACAGCGCCATCGCAACCGCGTAACCGCCGACGTCGCGCTGCACGCCCTTCGGCTTGCCGGTCGTGCCCGAGGTATACAGGATGTAGCTCGGCTCGTTGGACTCGAGCCACACGCAAGGCACGTCGGCGCCCGCGTGGCGCGCGCGCAACTCGGCATAGTCGAGATCGCGCCCGGGCACCGGCCTGAAGTCTGCGTCGAGCCCGCGCGAGACGAACAACACATGCGCGGGCGGTGACTGTGCCTCGGCGAGCGCAGCATCGACGAACGGCTTGTACGGGATCACCTTGCCCGCGCGCATGCCCGCGTCGGCGGCGATCAGCACTTTCGGCCGCGCATCGTCGATGCGCAGCGCGAGGTTGTGCGCGGCGAAGCCGCCGAACACGACCGAGTGGATCGCGCCGATGCGCGCACAGGCGAGCACGGCGAACACCGCCTCCGCCATGTTCGGCATGTAGATCACGACGCGCTCGCCCTCCGTCACGCCGAGCGAGAGCAGGATCGCGGCGAACGCGTTCACCTCGCGATGCAACTCGTGGTAGGTCACGCTGCGCTCTGTGTTGGTCTCGGTCGAGATCGCGACAATCGCGGGCTGATCGCCGAGCGTCGCCAGATGCCGGTCCACCGCGTTGTGACACAGGTTGGTCTCGCCGCCCACGAACCAGCGCCGAAACGGCGGATTGTCGTATTCGAGGATCGCTTGCGGGGCCTTGTGCCAGTCGATCGCGCGCGCGGCATCGGCCCAGAACTGTTCGGGCTGCTCAATCGACCGGCGGTATTCCGACTCGTAGCTCATCGCCTCTCCTGCATTCTCGACACACTGCGCCGCCTGCACGCACTGTACGCCGCCTCCACTCGAGTGTCGTCGATTGGCACGCCTGAATCGTGGCTGCATCGAGGGCATCGGCGCGTAAACGCCCAGCGTGTCGGCGCGTTGAATCGCACAAGTATCCTAAGGAGTGCCACGATGAAACAGTTGACCCAAGTCATCTTGCTCGCGATCGCGATCGCAGCGGCCGGCGCATCTGCTGGCTGCGTCTATGCGCCCGCGCGCCACTACGGCCCGGGTTGGGTGCCGGGGCATTGGGTGGGCTATAACCGCGACGTGTGGGTACCGGGACACTATCGCTGACCGCGGCGACACTACGCAGCGTGAAGACGATAGGTGTCCTTTTCAAACCGTCGCCGCATCGCGATGGGCAGGTTGCCGCGAGACCCGCAACTATCGCGGAGCATCCTTCACTTCGACAAAGTGCGTATCGCTCGGCCCCGCTCCGGTTATGAAGACCGTCGCGGGTTGGTCCATCGTGAAGGCGAAGTGCGGCGCATTGGCCGGTTCTGTATAGAAGGCGCCTTGCGTGAGGACGCTCGCCTTGGAGTCGTCAGCCCTGCTGGCATATCCGAAGTGCCATTCGCCCGAGACCACCATTGCCGCCCACGCAGGCTTTTTCGATGTCTGATTTCACCGCCTTCTCGGCCTTGCTGTAGTCCTCACCGGACTTGCCCGCTGTCGCCTTCTTCACCTGCGCGGTGACGTCTTCGATCGCATCGACCCGGTTGAGCTCGATCTCGGGGCACTTCACCTCGTCCTTCTGCTCCTCCGCGTAGAAGCCGGCCTTGATGAAATCCTTGTCCGCGCTCGACAGCTGTTGCACACAGGAATTGACGCAGTGGTGATTGGTCAGCACGAGTCCAGTCGGTGATACGAACGACCCCGAGCAGCCGCCCGCGAGCCACAACGCGGCGCGCTGCGCGTGCTCGGCCCATTTCTTGTCCGAGGAGAACTTTTATTTCTCCTGAAGCTGCGTGCGTGGCAGGTTGTCGGGCGTCCACATGCCTTCGCCGGCGAACGCACTGAGGGAGCTGATGAGCAAGGCGCAGACGGCGAGAAGTGTTTTCATGGCACCTTGAGTCCGGGAGAATGAGCGTGGCAGTCTAGTGGAGCGCGCTTCTGTGCGTCTGCAACAAGAGCGCCGGCGCGCGCCGTGGCCAAAAAAAAACCGATCGCGCGTGCAATCGGTTTTTCAGGCCTGCTCCGCGATGACAGCCGATCAACACGGCGGACGCACGGTTCGGTGCTGCGCCTAGCGTTTCGCGAACAGATGCTCGACGCCGGCGCGCTCCTCGCGCAACTCCTTTTCGGTCGCGTCCATGCGCGCGCGCGAGAACTCATTGATATCGAGGCCCTGCACGATCTGATACTTGCCGTCCTTGACCGTGACCGGAAAGCCGTAGATCACGCCAGGCGCAATGCCGTAGCTGCCGTCGGAAGGAATGCCCATCGACGCCCAGTCGCCCTCGGCGGTGCCGAGTGCCCAGGTGTGCATGTGGTCGATCGCCGCAGAAGCTGCCGACGCCGCGGACGATGCGCCGCGCGCCTTGATGATCGCCGCGCCGCGCTGCTGCACGGTCGGGATGAACGTGTCCTTGTACCAGGCCGCGTCGACGAGGCTCATCGCGTCCTTGCCCGCGACGCTCGCATGATGTAGGTCGGGATACTGCGTCGAGGAATGGTTGCCCCAGATCGTGACCTTGCTGATCTCGCTCGTGTGCTTGCCGGTCTTCTCGGCGAGCTGCGACAGCGCGCGGTTATGGTCGAGTCGCACCATCGCGGTGAAGCACTGCGGATCGAGGTCGGGTGCGTTCTGCTGCGCGATTAGCGAGTTCGTATTCGCGGGATTGCCGACGACGAGCACGCGCACCGAGCGCTTGGCGTGGTCGTTGAGCGCCTTGCCCTGCGGCGAGAAGATCGCTCCGTTGGCCTCGAGCAGGTCCTTGCGCTCCATGCCCGGACCGCGCGGACGTGCGCCGACGAGCAGCGCGTAATCGACGTCCTTGAACGCGACCGCGAGGTCGTCGGTCGCGACGACGCCCGCGAGCAGCGGGAATGCGCAGTCGTTCAGCTCCATCACGACGCCGTTCAACGCGGGCAGCGCGGGCGTGATCTCGAGCAGGTGCAGGATGACCGGCTGGTCGTTGCCGAGCATGTCGCCGGCGGCGATGCGGAACAGCAGTGCGTATCCGATCTGGCCGGCAGCACCGGTGACGACGACGCGAACGGGGGATTTCATGATGCGCTCCTTGATGTCTGTTCCCCTCTGCCGCTGGCGGAAGAGGGCCGGGGTGAGGGTGGCTTGGGAAAACGCGCGCCGCCGTTGGGCCGCGCCACCCTCATCCGCCCTTCGGGCACCTTCTCCCGGCGAGCGGGAGACGGCACGGTCTTCAGGTCAACTCTGCGAAAAAATCCTTGATGCGCTGCATGCCATCGGTCAGTTCCGCGGCCTTGCAGGTATACGAGATGCGCAGCGCACGCGGCTCGCCGAACGCCGAACCGGGCACGCAGGCGACGCCCTTCACGTCGAGCAGTGCATTGCACAGATCGACATCATTGCCAATCATCGTCGTGCCGTGCTGCTTGCCGAACGCGACCGAGATGTCGGGGAACGCGTAGAAAGCGCCCT
>JBDTYX010000152.1:0-8081 GCA_040005435.1 Rudaea sp.
CCACGCTTCGCGCGCCTCGGGCAGCTGGCGATGCAGAAGCAGTGCGAGCCGCCTGCTGGCGCGTCCAGGTGAAGTGGCACGTTCAGCGACTGCAACGCCGATCGGCGTTCGCTTCGATAGGGAATGCTTCGATGATCGCTACTTGCTGTTGCCAGAGTTGAGCGCAAGATACTTTTAGCGATCGGCGCCTTCGATCATCAGGAATCGGCGCGGCCTACACTTTTTCAACTTGTCGCTCTCGGCGCCCCAGTGCGCGCCAGTGCGAGAACGGCATGTCGCGCGGCTGCGTGATCCCGTAGTCATTCGAAAGTTGCCCGCCGGCGGCGTCGCCTGGTCATTGGTGGTACGACTTGGTATTCCTTCCGCGCAATTGACGTAACGCCAACGCATTTGTAACTTCAGTGGCATGCAACGACTATTGGCGATGGACGATCCTGTCCCGGTGCGCGACATCCGCAAATTGCAGAGTTCGTATGCGGCCGACGAGCTCGTCTTCGAGCAGGGTGCGCTCGCTACGAGCATGTTCGTCGTGCTGGAGGGCGCCGTGCGCATCGTCGACCACAGCGGTGATACCCCGAAGGTGATCGCGCGGATGGGCGCGGGGGAATTCTTCGGTGAAATAGCGCTGGTCGACGGCGGAATTCGCGATGCCGCGGTCTTCGCGGCGCACTCGCCGACGCGGCTCGCGGAGATCGACCGCGCGCGATTCATGTACCTGGTGAGCCAGCAGCCAGCGTTCGCATTGACGGTCATTCGCACGTTATGCCAGCGCCTGCGCCGGCCGGAGTGTGATGAACACATGGAAACGCCACCGTCCGGCGCTCGCATCATCGAATACTTTCCGGGAATCTGGCAGGTCGTCGGCACGCACAGGGCCGCCCACGCGTGGCTCGTCTGCGGAACACGTCGCAACATACTCATCGATTCGGGCTTGCCGACCACGTTCGATCTTCTATGCGCTGCGCTGGCGGATGCCGGGCTCAGGCCCGACGATCTCGATCTCGTGGTGTTGTCGCACGAGCACATCGAACACTCGGGCGGCGCCGTGCAACTCGCACGGTGCTGCCCGATCGCCGCGCATCATCTTGCGGCCAACAAGCTGGCGCTGCGAGACGAGTTCACGGTGATGAGCCGCGCATTCGCGGCCCAAATCGATGCCTTCCAGATCGACATCCTGCTCGAACACGGGTGCTGCATCGACGCAGGTGGCGTGGCACTGCACGTTATTCACACGCCGGGCCACTGCTCGGGGTCGATTTGCCTGCTCGAACCGTCGCGGCGCATCCTGTTTTCCGCCGGCACCATCATGGCGAACGGCATCCTGGGTGGAGTACTTGGCTCGGGCAACGCAAGCGACTACATCTCATCGCTCGAGAAGCTTGCGTCGCTGCGGATCGACTACCTGATGCCCGGCCATGGGAACGCCTCGGACCATGCCGCTGCGGACATCGATGCCGGAATAAAAAAATTGCACGCGCTGCTCGACGATTCGCATGCGCTGTTTTCAGTGTTGCGCGACACCGGGCGCGGCCACGATGACGTGATGCGGTCGCTGCGCGATCTCAACTCGCTATGACGCCGGTCGCGGCTGCCGAAGCGATCGCGCTCATCCGGCCAGGCTCGCGTGTCTACGTCGCCACCGGCGGCGGTACACCGATCGCATTGCTCGACGCTCTTGCGCAGAGTGGCACACCCGACATCGAGCTCGTCTATTTTCTGCTCGACGGCACGACCCTCGCGTCGATGATCGCGCGCGCGCCGCAGATCAGGCATCGGCCCCTTTATGTGGGCGAACCGCTGCCGCGCGAAATGGCCGCTGGCGTGGTCAGCTATCTGCCGCTGTCATTGCCGCAGGCCGGAGAACTGATTGCAAGCGGGCGTCTCGTTTTCGATGCCGCGATCGTCGCGACGAGCTTGCCGGACGCCGATGGGCAGGTGAGCTTCGGCACATCGGTCGGACTTACCAAGGCCGTCATGTTGCGTGTGCCGCTTGCGCTCGCCGAGCTCGTGCCGGCGATGCCCGCGACGACCGGTGACACGCTGTGGCCGCTTGCTGCGTTCAGGGCGCTCGTGCGCGGCGACCACGCGTTGCCAGAGTTCCGCCATGCGCGCGATGACGAACGGTCCCAGCGGATTGGGCGATACGTGTCGAGGCTGATCGAGGACGGCGCCACGCTGCAATGCGGGCCGGGCCGCGTGCCGGCGGGGGCGCTGCGGTTTCTCGGCGGGCGCCGCCGCTTGCGAATCCTGACGGACATGTTGACCGAGGAGATGGTCGACCTCGTGGAATCGAAGGCGGTATGCGGCGACGATGCCGATGACGGACCCGCGGTGATGGCGTCCTGGTGCTCCGGCACCGAAGCGATGTTTTCGCGGATGGAGCGCAATCCGCGCTTCAGTTTCTGGCCGATCGATGTCGTTACCGACGCAACGCGCATACGCGCGCGACCACGCATGGTTTCGATCACGCAGGCACTGGCCATCGACGTCACCGGCCAGGCATGCTGCGACCGCCAGGGTGAAATGCTGTTCGGTGGACTCGGAAGCCAACCCGAATTCATGCGTGCTGCCGCCGAGGCGCCTGCCGGCAAGCCGATCATTTGCCTGTATGCGACCGATTCCGCCGGCGAATCGAACGTGCGCGTCGATCTTGCGTGCGGCGATGCGGTGACGATTCCGCGTGCCAACGTGCATTTCGTCGTCACCGAATTCGGCATCGCGAGCCTGCAAGGCAAGTCGATGGAGGAGCGCGTGCTGGCGATGGTCGAAATCGCCGATCCCCGATACCGGTCGTCTCTGCTCGAAGGCGCGCAGGCACGAGGTCTCATCCCGCGCGCCTACAGCAAGTGCAACGGAGGCGCGTACCGGATCGAGGACGAGCGCGTCGTCTCGACAACAACCGGCGCCGCCGTCACGCTGCGACCGGCAAGGCTCTCTGACGCCCCGTCGCTGCAACGCCTGTTTCATCGCTTCGGCGCGGATGACATCTACCTGCGCTACTTCCGCTATCTTCGATCGCTGTCGATTGAAGAGGCACTGCGTCTATGCACCTCGAACCATGCCATCGACGCGGCATTCATCGCTGTGACCGGTGAGCGCGAAGCCGAGCACGTCATCGCGAGCGCATGTTTTTTTGGCGAACCGACCAGTGGCCTCGCGGAAGTCGGTTACCTCGTCGATCCCCGCTGGCAAGGCTGCGGCCTGGGCAGACATCTGCAGGCGCTGCTGATCGACAAGGCGCGCGCGATGGGGCTGCGCGGACTTTCCGCGCAGATCGTCGCGACCAATGCGCCGATGCGCGGCCTCGCCGCCTGCTGCGGTCTGGAGTTGAATGTCGACAATGACGGTGACACCTGTGACATCACGATGACGTGGTGACGAGGGGGCCAGCCGTCAGCGTCAAGGCGCGAGGACTTCCGGCAAAGGCCGCGGCTGCCGTTCGCGGTAGCGAGTTCGGGCGACGGAAGCCTTCGCGCGCCTGCCGTGCAGCGGCCAAGTCCGCAAACCCGATGGCGATGGTGTCGGCCGCGCCGGTACTGCGGCAACTTCGTTGGCGCTCTCCAGCAAGGATCGATGTTCGAAGTACAGATCGCGCAGTGCCGCACCGTTGCGACGATGCAACGCGGCGGCAGCCGATGCGCGAAGCGCGCACGCGTGTTCCGTGCGGATCACGGCCACTTCCCGGAAGATCCTGGCTAGCCAGTGGACGTATCGGTTCGTCGCATTCATGGCGCTTCCTTCGCAGTTGGCCGCTCGCCGGATGGCGGCGACCATGCCGGCACAGATTCAAGCGCTGCTGCACCATCCATTGGCGGATGCCAGATTTCCCGCCGCACACGAATCCGGATTCAACCGTCAGGAAGCTGGCGATCGGTGATCAGTGTCGCGACCACCTGGCAGCTTCGTCGCAGCTTTGCGCTTGCCCGTGGCGCTGGGCACGGTCCTGACCGTGACGATGTTGGGCAGCTTTGCAGCCCGCGCCGACGCCGACTTCGGCGCGGGCCGCTGCAACGCCCCGGTTGCGGTGGCGGGAACCTCCGCATCCGCCTCGGGGCGCACAACCTTGCCGTCCTCGCAGGTCGCGAACGACTGTATGTCCACTGCGTACTTCTCGCAGGCGTCGTCACCGACGACCTGCGGAGACGCGATCGCCATCGTGGCCGTCATGGCGGAAAAAAGCACGCCGGCCAGCGACCTTTCGATCCAGTGCATGAGCATGTCGATCACCGTATCAAAACTGCGCAATCGGGATCTCGTCGCTCACCGGCGTGTCCTTGGTGAACACGCGCGAAGTCGCTGGTACTGAAGGATCGCCGGCCGGCGTGTGGAGGAAATCGCCGGTGCCGAAAGCGGATTGCACGGCTTGCCGATCGGCCGCAACACCCGCATCGGATAACTGCCGATGATCGTTGACACCTGGCTGGAAGTTCAGCGTGATGCTCGCAATTACGCCCAGCATGCAGACCGCAACCGCGGTTGCGCGGACGAGGCTTGCGCGTCCGGTTTCCTTGCGATTCGAACGCGAATGATCAAGCATTTCGGTCTCCCGTGTGAGCGCACATTGTTGCGTGCGACGGGGCTGATCATGACGAAGGAAGGTGGACGCTGGAATTCAACGTTCGCACACCTTGTGGTCATGCGGAAGTCGAGTGCGGTCGCAGTCCGGTACTTACGACATATGCCGATCGGCGGTGGAAGCCATGGACGAAGCGCGCGATCATTGCTACCTTGCGACATCGCGATTCGCAATCCCCGGAGTCGCGACGACCAGGAGTCCGCAGCCCGCCTCGGAAGTCGATCAATCCAGGAAGCGTTGCGCCGAGATGACGGCGGCCGTTCGATTGCGAACGTTGAGCGTGCGAAAGATCGCGAGCAGATGGACCTTGACCGTGCCTTCGGTGACGCCCAGATGCCGCGCGATCACCTTGTTCGACTCACCACGTGCGAGCAGGCGCACGACCTCGACCTGACGTTCGGTCAGTCCCAGTCGAGTTGCGGCGCTCTCGACAGTCGGCGGTTGTTGCGCGACGCCGTTTGCCTTGAGAATTCGCGTTGGAATGTATGTGCCACCGTCAAGCATCAGACGCACCGCGCTCACGATCACTTTGGGAGAGTCGCTCTTCGGGATGAATCCGCACACGCCGATTGCGAGCAACGACGCCATCACGTTACTGTCTTCCTCGGCGGACACGACCGCCACCGGCAGCGTCGGCGCACGCTCGCGTATTTCCCGCACGGTGTCGACGCCATGCGCTCCGGGCATGTTGAGGTCCATCAGCAGAATATCGAGCTCGCCATGGCCATCGACGAGCGCCAGCGTGCTCGCCGCATCGTGCGCTTCGAAAAACGCCACGTCCGGACCAAGCGTTGCGAGCGCCGAAATCAACGCTGCCCGCACGATCGGGTGATCGTCGGCCAATCCTATCTGACGTGCGCTCGGGTGCGCGCCTTCGTTCATCGGCAATCGCGTTCCAGATCGGGATCGAAAGGAGTATAGAGCCGTGATGCTGGCGATAGAAGGTGAATATTCGCGAAGCGCATCGGGCGCGGCGGCCCGGATGGCATCCGCCACGTTGCTGGCGATCCTGCTCGCCAGCAGCGGCGTCGCCGTCGCGGTCGAGGATGCCATGCAAACGCTCACATCGGCGCGCTTCGTCCAGTCGGCCATGCCGACGCCACCCATAGAGGGTGGCATGCCGGTAAGCCTTCCGGATGCATGGGAGGTGAGTCGTCCGATCGCGACCGGCTATGGCTGGTACTTGCTGAAGTGGATACCGCCGTCGCTGGATGGCGACCCGTCGCTCTTCCTGACGGCGGCAACCATGCCCTCCCAGGTCTATGTAAACGAAGTGCTGGTCGGCAGCACCGGGTCCCCATCCGAGAAGCGGCCCAGCGCCTGGGAGCAATCGAGGGCCATCCTCCTACCGCCAGGCATCGTGCATGCCGGCGTCAATCGCATCGCCATTCGCGTTCATGAACGCGCGGCAGGCGTTGGCGGCATGGGCCCGGTGCTCGTCGGACCCAGTCAGGCGATTCGTATGCGAGCCTATGCCGACCTGATGTGGTTCGTCGTCGGTCCGGCGATCATCAGCACGACGATCGTGGTTCTCGGTCTCATCATCATCATGCTGTGGTTGCGGCGTCGCGACCCCGCGTATGGGCTGTTCGGGTTCGCCGCCACGCTGTGGGGACTGCATACGGCGATATCGTTGCTGCCTGGGCCGTTGCTGCCGCAGCCTCATTGGGTGATATGGTGGCACGCGGTCTACATGGCGTTCGTCGGGCTGCTGTGCCTGTTCTGCCTCGAGTTCGCCGGCGTGCGGTGGCAGCCCTATCGGCGCTTCGTCATCGCGTTCGTGATCCTGGTGGCGCCGATTCTGTACGCGGCGGCCGGCTTCGATGCACTGGTGCCTGCCGCCGTCTATGTCCGTGCCACCGCGATCGGACTGGTGATCGTCGCTCTGGCGGCGGTCGCGCGCTACGCGGTGCGCATCCGCAATACGGAAAGCCTGCTGTTGCTCGCCACCGCTTCGATTTCGGCGGCATTGGCGGTACACGACTGGCTGATCGCGCAGAATCCGCTGGTGTTGCGTCCGTTGTGGCTAGTGCCGTATGCCGCGCTTTCGTTCCTGTTGCTGGTCGCATGGATCCTCGTGGATCGTTTCGTGCTGGCGCTCAACGAATCTGAACGGCTCAACACCGATCTCGAACAGCGGGTCGCCGAAAAGAGTGCGGCACTAATGTTGCAGCTCGACGACACGCGCGTCGCCCGCGATGCATCGGAAGCTGCCAATCGCGCCAAGTCGCGATTCCTCGCTGCCGCGAGCCACGACCTGCGCCAGCCGCTGCACGCGCTCGGCTTGTTCACCGACGCGCTATCCCGGCGCGTGCACGGTGCCGAGGAGGTGCAACTGATTGGCCGGATCAATACCAGCGTGGCGTCGCTCGAGAGCCTGCTGTCGGCGCTGCTCGATGTCTCGAAGCTCGACGCGGGGGTCGTGGAGGCACGGATCGAACCGACGCCGCTCGAACCGCTTTTCGAACGACTCGCCGGCGATTACGCGCCGGAGGCGATCGAGCGCGGAATCAAATTCGTCGTCGTGCCGACACGCGAGGTCGTGGAATCCGATCCTGTGCTCCTGGAGCGGATCCTGCGAAACCTCGTCGCAAATGCAATGCGCTACACGCAGCGCGGAGGTGTCGTCATGGGCTGCCGGCGACGCGGCGGCCGCGTCGGCATCGAGGTGTGGGACAGTGGTCCCGGGGTCGCGCAGGATGAACGGGAACGCATATTCGAGGAGTTCTACCAGATCGGCAATCCCGAACGGGACCGATCGCAGGGACTCGGCCTCGGACTTGCGATCGTGCGGCGCCTCGCCGAGCTGCTCGGCCATGACATCGTGCTGCGCTCGCGGATGGGTCGAGGTTCCGTCTTCGCCGTGTGGGTGCGACGCGCGACGCATCCGGTATTCGCCGAGCGCGCCCTCCCGGAATCGCTCACGGCGCCGTTGCGGGATCGGCGCGTGATGTTCATCGACGACGAAGCGCCGATACGCGAGGGTATGCGATGCCTGCTCGACTCGTGGGGATGCCGCTCGACCGTCGCCGCCGATCCTGAGGAGGCGCTTGCCATCGCGGCGGGCATGCCACCACCGGAAGCGCTGCTCGTCGACTATCGATTGCGAGGGGGAATGGATGGTTTGCGCGCCATCGCCCAATTGCGCGATTCGCTGGGGGCGGACATCCCGGCAATCCTCATTTCCGGGGAGAGTTCGGTGGAGGAGCTCGCAAGGATCAAGGACAGCGGTCTGCTGCTGCTGCACAAGCCGGTGATGCCGGCGAAGCTCAGGAGCGCGCTGGCATTTGTACTGATGAAGTGAAGACGCGGCGCGTCCAGGCCACGCTCAACGCGCGCGCAACACCGATCGAAGGATTTCCTGCGTTTCTCGCGACGGTGCGACGCCGAGCTCGACGGATATGTGCTTGCGGCAGCGCTCATAGGCCATCCCGCGCGGCCGGGTCCGGCGCAAGCAATCCGCGATTGCTGGTCATGCGAACACAAATCCGCGATCATCCACGTT
>JBDTYX010000153.1:0-8039 GCA_040005435.1 Rudaea sp.
GCCACAGATACAGATGGAACCAGTCGAACCAGACGCGGTTCCAGAGCAACAGGTAATACAGGCTGATGATGCGCACGAGATTGAGCGCCTGGATCGCGACGAAGCCGACGCCGACACCGAAGAGCTTGTATTTCCACGGCGACGGAAATGCGAGCACCGCCGAGATCAGGATCAGCACCGCTTCGACGCCGTTGCAACCCGCGACGATCTCAATGCCGGGCCCACCGGATCCGCGGCGGATGTTGCTCGCCTCGGAGACGACCGTGTGATCGAAGACCTGCATGAACCAGACCGCCACGTGCGCGAGCCCGGCCGTGAACGGCAAGATCACATGGTGTTGCACGGGCTGCAGCAGTTCGAGCGTGAACAGCGCCACCAGGCTGCCGAGAAAGAGGAAGATGAAGCGAAGCATTTGCGGCGATCGTAACCCGGCAGCGAGGCGCCGATTGTACCCGCAGCGCGTGCGGCCCGGCACCCGCTCGTCTGCTAGCATTCCTTCCATGAACCCGTCCTCCAACCTGTTCCTGATCGGGCCGATGGGCGCCGGCAAGACGACCGTGGGCCGCCGCGTCGCCGACGCGCTGGGCATGCATTTCCACGATCTCGACCACGAGGTCGAGACGCGCAGCGGCGCCGAGATCGGGTTGATCTTCGAGCTCGAGGGGGAAGCGGGTTTCCGCAAGCGCGAGTGCGAGATGCTCGACGAACTGAGCGCGATCCCGGGCAGCGTGCTCTCGACCGGCGGCGGCGCCGTTCTCGCGGTCGACAATCGCCGTCACCTGCGCGAACGCGGCTTCGTCGTCTACCTCGAGACGACGGTCGAGCAGCAGTTGCGCCGCCTCGCGCACGACCGCCAGCGGCCGCTGCTGGCGGCACCGGACCGTCGCGAACGGCTGCTACTGCTCGCCGCCGAACGCGAGCCGCTCTACCGCGAGCTCGCCGACCTCACGATCGCCCCATGGAATGCCGGCGGCAGCAGCGCGGGCGCCGCGCGCCGCCTGCTCGACGAGCTCGCGACGCGCTGGACGCGAGCGCCCATGCATCCGGGCCAGGCGGCATGAACATGCGGACGCTCAACGTCGCGCTCGGCGCGCGCGCCTACCCGATCAGCATCGGCTCGGGCCTGCTCGACGACGCCGCGCAATTCACGGGCGCGGTCGCGGGGCGGCACGTGCTCGTCGTCAGCAACGACATCGTCGCGCCGCTGTATCTCGAGCGCGTCTGCGCGACGCTACGCCGCCGCTCCGACGACGCACGCATCTCTACGCTGCTGCTCGCGGACGGCGAGGCGCATAAGACTCTCGACTCGACCGCAAGCGTGTTCACCGCGCTCGCGGCGCTCGAGGCCAGCCGCGACGCGACGATCGTCGCGCTCGGCGGCGGCGTGATCGGCGACCTCGCCGGATTCGCCGCGGCCTGCTGGATGCGCGGCATCGCATTCGTCCAGGTACCGACGACGCTGCTCGCTATGGTCGATTCCTCGGTCGGCGGAAAGACGGCCGTCGATCTGCCGCAGGGCAAGAACCTCGTCGGCGCGTTCCATCAGCCGCGCGCCGTCATCATCGACACGGACACGCTTGCGACGCTGCCCGAGCGCGAACTGCGCGCAGGCTTCGCCGAGGTGATCAAGTACGGCGCGCTCGGCGACGCCGACTTCCTCGGCTGGCTCGAACGCAATGTCGAAATGCTGCTTGCGCGCGACGCCGCAGCGCTGAGCCAGGCGATCGCCCACTGCTGCGCGCAGAAGGCCGGCATCGTCGTGCGCGACGAGACCGAACAGGGCGAGCGCGCGCTGCTCAACCTCGGGCATACGTTCGGCCATGCGCTCGAGACCGCGACGGGCTACGGCCGGCTGTTGCACGGCGAGGCGATCTCGATCGGCATGGTCCTCGCCGCGCGCCTGTCCGCGCGGCTCGGGCGCGCGCACGCGGCCGACACGCAACGCCTGCGCGCGTTGCTCGAACGCTTCGGATTGCCGGTCGCACTGCCGCCTGGCGTCGATCCCGACCAGCTGCTCGGCCTCATGCGCCTCGACAAGAAGAACCTGTCCGGGCGCCTGCGCCTCGTCCTGTGGCGCGGCGTGGGTCAGGCCGAGGTTGTCGCGGGCGTCGACATGGCGGCGATTCGCGGAGTGCTCGAGAGCGCGGAGTCTCCGACGAGCGCCGCCTGAGGTTTCGGCGCACCCGCGCTGGGCTACAATTGGCGCATGCGCGTCTTCCTGCAAACCAAACCGCTCACCGCCGAAGCGCCGAAGTACTACCAGATCGCGTTGCAGCAGGACCTGCTCGGCGGCTGGACGCTGACGCGCGAATGGGGTCAGCAAGGCGGACGCGTCAGCCTCAAGCGCGACATCTACCTGGAACGCGACGACGCGCTTGCCGCGTTCGAGCATGCGCGCGACGCCCAGCTCAAGCGCGGCTTCCGCCTGATGTTCATCCAGGGCGTCGACTCGCCCTACTAAACAACCGCCGCGGCACCGCACGGTCCCGCGCGGCACCTGACCACTGCAAGGCAGAAGAATGCAAAAAGATCGTTTTCTGCGCGCGCTCAGACGCGAGCCCGTCGACCGTACTCCGGTCTGGATCATGCGCCAGGCCGGCCGCTATCTTCCCGAGTATCGGGCGACGCGTGCGCGCGCCGGCAGTTTCGTGACGCTGTGCAAGACGCCCGAACTCGCATGCGAAGTGACGCTGCAGCCGATCGCGAGATTCCCGCTCGACGCGTCTATCCTGTTCTCGGACATCCTCACGATTCCCGATGCGATGGGTCTCACGCTCAGTGTCGATGAAGGCGTCGGTCCGCGCCTCGCCAATCCCGTGCGCAGCGCGGCGGACATCGCGCGGCTCGGCGTGCCCGATCCCGAAACCGACCTGCGCTACGTGATGGATGCCGTGCGCCTGATCCGCCGCGAGCTCGACGGCCGCGTGCCGCTGATCGGCTTCGCGGGCAGCCCGTGGACGCTCGCCTGCTACATGATCGAAGGCGCGGGTTCGTCGAGCTTCGCTCGGCCCAAGGCGCTGGCCTGGAACGACCCCGCGACGATGCACCGTTTGCTCGACGTCGTCGCACGCTCGGTCGCCGCGTATCTGTGTGCGCAGGCCGCTGCCGGCGCGCAAGCGCTGATGGTGTTCGATACCTGGGGCGGCTTGCTGCCGCCGGACCTGTTCCGCGAGTTCAGCCTGCGCTACCTCGCGCAGATCGCGCGAGCGCTCGCGGGCGATCCCATCGCGCGCGGTGTGCCGTTGATCCTGTTCAGCAAGGGCGCCAACTCGCATCTCGAGGCGCTGGCCGACACCGGCTGCGCCGCACTCGGACTCGACTGGACGATCTCGCTCGGCGAGGCGCGTGCGCGCGTCGGCGCGCGCGTCGCATTGCAGGGCAACCTCGATCCCGCGGTGCTGCACGCGACTCCTGACGTGATCCGCAGCGAGGTCGGCAAGGCGCTCGCGAGTTTCGGCACGCACCCGGGCCACGTCTTCAATCTCGGCCATGGCATCACGCCGGACGTCGATCCGGAAAACCTGGGCGTGCTGATCGACGCGGTGCACGCACTCAGCGCGACCGGCACTCCGGCGTAGAAAAATTGCGGCCCGCGAAAAGCGGGCCGCACGTGTTGCCTGCAAGCATACGTCACTATTATTGATCGTTGCGCGGCTAGTGCTTGCGATAGTGCGCGATCACGTACTCGTTGCGCTCGTACGGACGATCGGTGTCGAGTTCGATCTGGACGCCCTGGTTGTCCTGCACGTAGGGAGCCATGCTGACCGGCAATGCGTCGCCCGACTTCCAGCGACCGTCGCTCATCCAGAAATACGTCTTCGACTCGGGCGAGAAGTAGATATCGTGGTCGCCGTAATAGACGTAGTGGCGCTTCGTCGTGGTGGTTGTCGTGGTCGTCGTCTGGGCGTTGCCGTTGTCGGCCACCGTGCGCTCGGTCGTCGTGCGCGTCTCCGGCACGTCGCGGTACTTCGACACGACATAGTCGTTGCGCTCGTACGGACGGTCGGTGTCGAGATCGATATCGACACCCTTCACGGTCACGAAGCGCTGCGATTCCTCGGGCAGCGCAGCACCGGACTCCCAACGACCGTTGTTCGACCAGTAGTAGGTCTTTGTGTCGGGCGAGTAATAGATGTCATGGTCGCGGTAGTAGACATAATGGTGGTTGCCGCTGTGCTCGACCATCGTGGTCGTGGTCGTATCGGCCAGCGCGGGCAGCGCGGCGGAAATGGCAATCGCCAGGGCGGCGAGCTTCGCAAGGTTGCGTGGGTTCATCGTTGGTTCTCCTGATCGCATGGCGGGCCGAAAAACGACTTCGGCCCGAAGGGGACGACGTTTGGCGATCTGCTGCCATCGTCGTTCGCTGTCGCGGGTTCCATCAGTCCGTCATGGAACTCGCCGGGGCTGGAAATGCCCTCGCCGCCACCGTAGGCCTTCGCGGATGAACGTCGGAGAAACTCCGGCGGACCCTAAACATCGCATTCAGCGCGGCCTCAAATTGCTAAACGCGACCTGAAGATTGCGACCGCGACAATCCCGCGTTTCGCATGATCTCGTCAGTCTCGACGTTTTAGCCGTTGCGAATTGCAACCGCCGCGATTGCGCCGGCAAGGAGGGTGCCCCCGATCGGTTTGCGCAGGAAAGCATCCATTCCCGCGCCGATGCACAGCGCTTCTTCGTCACCCGCCGAACGCGCCGAGATTCCGATCAGCGGCATGCGTGCGCGATTCTCGCCGGCCTCGCGCACGCGCAGCGCGCGCGCGAGCGCGAGGCCATCGAGACCGGGCAGGTCGAGGTCGAGCAGCGCCACGTCGAACGTCTCTATCGCAATCTCGCTCAGCGCCGCGAGGCCGTGCGCCGCGATGCGCACGTTCGCGCCATGCGCCTCGAGCTGACCTCCGATCACAGTGGCGACCGTAGAGTCGTCCTCGACGAGCAGGATCCGCAGGCCGCGGATGTCGACGGTCGGCGCCGGGGACGCGGCGCCGTCGAAGAGCGCATTGGGCGCATCCGCCGGCCTCGCCGCGGCGTCGCGTGGCTCGTTACTTGCCTCATCTGCGCCGAGCGGAAGCATCACCGTGAACGTGCTGCCGACGCCGGGCGTGCTGTCGAGTTCGATCGCGCCGCCCATGCGCGCGACCAGTTCGCGGCAAATCGCGAGGCCAAGCCCGCTGCCGCCGAAGCGCTGCGCACCCGGAGCCTGCTCGAACCGATTGAACAGGCGTGCGCGAGTCGCGTCCGAGATCCCAGGACCACTGTCGCGCACGCTGAAACGCAGCGCACCGCTCGCTTCGCAGGCGAGTGCGAGGCCGATGCCGCCCTGCGCGGTGAACTTGATCGCATTGCTGACGAGGTTGACGAACACCTGGCGGATGCGCACTGCGTCACCGACGACCCAGCGCGGCACGCAACCGTCGATTGAACACGCGAACGCGAGGTCCTTCTGCATCGCGAGGGGCCGAGCGAGCGATGCGATGTCCGCGACGAGCGCATGCAGATCGAAGCGCGCGATCTCGAGGTCGAGCTTGCCGGCCTCGATGCGCGCGAGATCGAGCGAGTCGTTGATCAGTCGCAGCATGACCTGTCCCGAAGACTCGATCGCCTCCGCGTAGCCGCGCTGGCGGTCGTCGAGCGGCGTGCGCAGCAGCAGCTCGGCCATGCCGAGCACGCCGGTCATCGGCGTGCGGATCTCGTGCCCCATCGTCGCGAGGAAGTCGGTCTTCGCGGCGCTGGCCTGCTCGGCAAAGCGGCGTTGATGTTCTGCGAGCGCGAATGCGTGGCGCGCCTCGATGCGTTTTCGATAGCCGCGGATCATGAGCCAGCTCGCGGCGGCGAGCGTCAGAGCATACAGCGCGTACGCCCACGGCTTGCGCCACGGGGGCGCGTCCTGGTCGAACCGCAACGGCGCCTGTTCGGTCCACGCCGCGGCGCCCGTCATCGCGCGCAAGTGCAGCAGATGCGTGCCCGCCGGCAATTGCGAATATTCACGCTCGCCGCGGTTGCCCGTATCGACCCAGTCGCCGTCCACACCGTCGAGCCGCCACTGATAGCGGCTCGCCGCGGCGTTGGCGTAGGTAAGCAGACGCGCGTCGATGCGCAGGTCGCGATCGTCCCAGCGCAGGGACTGGACCTTCGCGCGCGCGTCGAGTGTCGCATCGCGCCCGTCGCGGCGCACGACGAGCGCTTCGAGCACAAGCGGCGCGGGTGTTTTGGTTTCGACGAAGGCCTGGGGCTGGAATCCGACGATACCGAGGTGCGTCGCCGCGAACAGGCTGCCGTCAGCACGCTTGAGCATTGGCGCGACGACGAACTCCGCGCTGGCGAGTCCATCATGAGAGTCGAACTGGCGCACGCTGCGCGTCGCAGGGTCGAAACGCCACAGCCCTCTCGCGCTAGTGACCCACACGCCGCCGCGCGCGTCGACCTGCATCGCGCCGGTAGACAGCGTCGGCCAGCCTTCCGCGGCGCCGATCCTTTCCTTCTGCGTCGCGGTGCCGGCACGATAGTCGTAGTGCTCGAGCGCGCCCTGCGAATGCACCCACAGGCTGCCGTCGGGCGCGAAAGCGAATGCTAAAATGCGCTGCGAGGTCATCCCGGGCAGCGCCACGAAGCGCCGCGCGCTCGCGTCGAAGCGATCGATGCCAGCAGCCATCGACGCGAGCAGGACGCCTTGCGGATCGAGGTCGATCTGGCTGACGTCCGCTCCACGCAGCCCCGCGCCCTCGCCCTCGAAACGTTCGACTCGGTGTGTCTTCGCATCGATACGGTCGATGCCGCTGCCCCAGGAGCGCGCCCAGACCGCGCCGTCGGCATCCTCGCGCAGGATGTCGATCTTGCCCGGCAGCAGCGCGGCTGCGTCGTCAGCGCTCGCCGGAATGTCTACGAACGCGTCGCCGCCGTACACGCGCAATCCGCGCACGTGACCCACCCAGATCTGACCATCCTGGCCGATCAGGATGGACTCGAGCAGTTTCTCGGCGACCGCCAGCTTGCCGGCGAGATGCTCGACGTGCCCGCTCGCCGGATCGATGCGCTCGATACCACCTTCCTCGCTGACCGCCCAGACGCGGCCGTCGCGATCCGCGGCGAGGCTTTGCACGCGATCGGTCGCGAGGCTGTCGGCCTGGCCCGGAATGCTGCGATAGAGCGAGAACGCCTGCCATTGCGCCGGCAGCCTCGCGACGCCGCCGCCCTGCGTCGCGAACCACAGGCCGCCTTCGTGATCGACGAACACATCCTGTACGTAGTCCGCGGGCAGGCTTCCCGCCTGAAGCGCATTCTGCACATACTTGCCGATGACGTTGCCGCGGGCATCGACGTGATTGAGGCCGTGCAACGTGCCGACCCACAATTCGTTCGTGCGCGTGCGCGCGAGCGAGAGCGCGCGCCGGTCGCTCAGCGCCGCGCCGACGACGAGGCCGGCCTTGAGATCCTCGCCGATGCGCACGACGCCGCGACGTGTGGCCGCGAGCACGTGGCCTGCTTCTTCAGCCATGAGGCTGAACGCGTTGATGCGTTCCTCGCCGGGAACCGCGGAGAAATCCGCATGCTCGAACCTGCCGTCGCTCGCAAGGCGATCGACGCCGCGCGTGTGGCCGATCCACAGGCGACCCTTGTCGTCGCGGAAGATGCTGAAGACGCGGTCCGCGCCGAGGCTGTCGCGATTCGCGTCGTCGTGGCGGAAGTGCGAGAACACGCCGGTGTTCGCGTCGAGTCGCTCGAGGCCGGCGGTCGGGCCGCCCACCCAGATCGCGCCTTGCGCATCCTCACCGATGCTCCATACGTCGCCCTCGGCGAGCGTGCGCGGATCGTCTTCGCGGTGCGCAAAATGGGTGAAGGCGCGTCGCTGCGCGTCGAGCATGTTGAGTCCGGAGGATTCGCCGCCGCACCAGATTCGATTGTCGCGATCGACGAATACGATCGCGACGTCGTCCGCCGATATCGACGTCGGATCCGCATCGTCGTGGCGCCAGACGCGGAAACCCACGCCGTCGTAGCGCACGAGACCGTCGTGCGTGCCGATCCAGATGAAGCCGTCG
>JBDTYX010000013.1:0-25924 GCA_040005435.1 Rudaea sp.
AAGCCAAGTACACCGGCATGGACCGCAAGAGCCGCATGCTGCAGTTGTCGATCCGTGCCAAGGACGACGAGGAACTGCAGTCGGCTCTCGACGATTACCAGTCGGCTGCTGGCGGCACGACCAAGCTCGGGGCGTTGCTCAAAGAACAGATGAACAACAAGTCGGAGTAACACGACACGTTCGCGGCCCGGAATTTTCCGGGCCGCGTTCTTTTGTGATGTGACGTGAACGAAATGTGACGTGAACAAACAGGGTGCCTCAATGACCAAGTCGGAGCTCATCCAAGCTTTGGCCTCGCAACAGAACCATCTGGCGTTCAACGACGTCGAGCTCGCGGTGAAAAATGCGCTCGAACAGATGAGCCAGGCGTTGGCTCAGGGCGAGCGCATCGAGATTCGCGGCTTCGGCAGCTTCTCCCTGCATTTTCGCCCCCCGCGCATGGGTCGCAACCCCAAGACCGGCACCGCCGTCGCGCTGCCAGGCAAGCATGTCCCGCATTTCAAGCCGGGCAAGGAACTGCGTGAACGCGTCAATCAGCGGATCGCGCAGGTCTGACCGCGCGACTCCTTGATCGATCGGCGACTGCACGCCGCAGTTCGGCGATAATCGCCTTTCGTTCGCACGGATATCGCGCATGCGTTTCGCACTGGTCCTGCTCGTCCTCGCCTTCGCCGCCGCCGGCGCGCTTTTTGGCGCGCTCAATGGCGAGCGTGTCGCTCTCGATTTCTACTTCGCGCAGGCGCAATTCCCCAAAGGCGCCGCACTGCTGTTCGCGCTTCTGATCGGCTGGTTGCTCGGCGGATTGCTCGTGTATTTTTCGATCGTGCCAGGGCTGCGCCGCCGCGTGCGCGCGCAGACGAAAGAGCTCAATCGCATCAATCGCGAACGCGCGACCGCCTCCGCCGCGGTTGATGCGGAGAGCAGGGAAATCGCGCAGCCGCGCGAGGCGTGATGGATCTTTCCCATACTCTCGTGATCGTGGCTGCATGCCTGCTACCCGTCGCTGCCGCGTCGGGCTGGTATTTCGGCCGCCGCGCGAGCGAGCGTTCGCGCCGGGTGCGCGTGAGTGAACTCTCGTCGAGCTACTTCCGCGGCCTCAACTACCTGCTCAACGAGCAGCCCGACAAGGCGATCGAGGTGTTCCTGCAGCTCGCGGAATTCAACCGCGACACGGTCGAGACGCACCTCGCACTGGGCAACCTGTTCCGCCGTCGCGGCGAGGTCGATCGCGCGATCCGCGTGCACCAGCACCTGATCGCGCGGCCGAACCTGTCCGACGAGGAAAAGACGATCGCATTGCTCGAGCTCGGCGAGGACTACATGCGCGCCGGGCTGCTCGATCGCGCGGAGACGCTGTTCACCGACCTCGTCGCGATGGACGCGCAGGTGCCCTCGGCGCTCAAGCACCTGATCGGCATCTACCAGCATGAGAAGGACTGGAACAAGGCGATCGAGCATGCGCGTCGTCTCGAAAAGATCAGCGGCGAGTCGCAAGGGGCAGTGATCGGACAGTTCTATTGCGAGATCGCCGAGCAGGCGCGGGCCGCGAAGAACTTCGGCGATGCGCATGCCGCGCTCGAGCAGGCCTTCGAGAGCCAGCCGGAAAGCGTGCGTGCGCAGATCGTGCTCGGCCACCTCGAGCTGCAGCAGGACGACGTCAAGGCCGCCGCGAGCGCCTTCGAGCGCGTCGCGACGCTCGACGTCGACTACGTTCCCGAGATCCTGCCGCAGCTGCTCGACTCGTACGCGCGGCTCGGCCAGATGCAGCGCGCGGAGAAGTTTCTGCTCGAGCACATCGACCGTTCGCACGGCGTCTCCCCGGTGATCGCACTCGCGAAACTGTTCGCGAGTACGCGCGGCGAGACGATCGCGATCGAGTTCCTGCGCCGCCAACTGCGCCAGCGCCCATCGATTCGCGGCTTGATGACGCTGATTGTCACCGATCTGCACCGCTCGCAGGGTGAGGCGCGCGAGAACCTGCTCGTGCTGCAGGATCTCACGCGCAGGCTGCTCGACGGGCAGTCCGCCTATCGTTGCACGCGCTGTGGCTTTGGGGCCAAGTCGCACCACTGGCAGTGCCCGAGCTGCAAGACCTGGGGTTCGGTCAGGCCGATCCACGGCATCGCGGGCGAATAGGCAGGTGCGCCACGCGATGCGCAACGCCGCGCCGGCATCCAGGGCCAGCCCGTGAGCGCGCTCCTGGACGCGAGCTGGTGGGTTGCGCTGGCGTCCACCTTCGTGGTCTCCGCGTTGCTGACCTGGCTCGCGATCCGCTATGCGCGTTGGCGCAATCTCGTCGATTTGCCGGGGCAGCGTCGTTCGCATGTGCAGCCGACGCCGCGTGGCGGCGGCATCGGCATCGTCGTATCGGCGATGCTCGCGTGCATCCTCGTCGGCGCAGTCAGTCCGGAATTTCCCGCATGGTCCATCGTCGCGGGCATGGCGATCGTCGCGGCGGTCGGCTGGATCGATGATCACCGCGGGCTGCATGCGGGCGTGCGCCTGCTCGCGCACTTCGCCGGCTGCGCTATTGCTTTGCTGCCTGTGTTGGTCGAGTTCGCTCACGCGCCGCACGCGTCCCCTTCGGGCCTGCTGTTCGCGCTGGCATTGCTCGCGCTGGTCGGCTGCGTATGGTCTGTGAACCTGCACAATTTCATGGACGGCATCGATGGCCTGCTCGCGCTGCAGACGATCTTCGTGTTGTGTGCGCTCGCGTTCTGCGAGATCACGGCGCACCCGCAGCCCAAGGTGTCAGCCATCCTGCTGTGGGCGGTCGCGGTGGCGGGCTTCGTGCCGTTTAATTTTCCGCGTGCGCGCATCTTCATGGGCGACGTCGGCAGCGGAGTGCTCGGACTCCTCGTCGGCATTGCGGTCGCGTGGCAGATCGGAGGTCGCGGCGCGGCGTTCTGGAGCGGCATGCTCGCCTGCTCGGCGTTCGTCACCGACGCGACCTGCACGCTCGTTTCGCGCGTCGTGCGCGGAAGGCGCTGGTATAGTGCCCATCGCGAGCATCTCTACCAGTGGCTCGTGCGCGGTGGTTTTTCGCATGCCCAGGTCGTCGCCTTCTACATGGTCTGGAACTTGTGCATCGTCGCGCCGGTCTTGTACCTCGCGAATCGTGATGCTTTTCCTGCGCGCTATGCGAGCGTGCTGCCACCGCCACAGAGCGGACTGCCGTATGCGCTCGCGGTCTATGCTGCGGCGATCGCCCTGTGGGTCGCCGGCAAGCGCTGGATCCTGCGTCGGGCGCGAAGTCGTATCGAGTAGGAATGTCGAAACAGGTCCCCGTCATGCGCCCGCGTAGCCTCATCGCCACGATCCATCCGCGCCTCGCAGTGGTCCTGCACGACCTCGCGATGGTCTGGCTCGCCTGGATCGTGACGCACTGGCTGCGCTACAGCGTCGAACCGGTCGCGCCGCCTTCAATGTGGTTCGCACCGGAAACCGGCATCGTCGTGCTCGTGCAGGGGCTCGTCCTGTGGTGGACCGGCCTGTACAAGGGCTTGTGGCGGTTCGCGAGCCTGCCCGACCTGTGGAACATCCTGCGCGCCGGCATCTTCGGCGCGCTCGGCATCGCGATCGCGCTGTTCCTGTACAACCGACTCGGCACCGTGCCGCGCGCGGTGCTCGTCGTCTATCCCGCGGTTCTCGTCGTGTTTCTCGGCGGCCCGCGTCTCGCGTACCGCTACTGGAAGGACAGTCGCTTCGATCTCGCGCGCGGCGTGGCGCCCAAGCGCGTGCTGGTATTGGGCGCGGGCAGGGCAGGCGAGGCGCTGATCCGCGAACTGCAGCATCAGAATCGCTACCGCCCGGTCGGCATTCTCGACGACAACGCGGCGCTGCGTGGCGCGAAGGTGCATGGCGTGCCGGTGCTCGGAACGCTCGAACAATTGCCCGAGCTGGCCGGCGAGGTGGCCGCGGAGATGCTGCTGATCGCGATGCCGTCTGCCGGCAACGCACAGATGCAACGAGTCGTCGGTCTGTGCGAGGAGGCCAACGTGCAGTTCCGCACCGTGCCGCGCCTGCAGGACGTCGTCGCCGGGCGCATGAGCTTCAACGAGCTCAAGGAGGTCGCGATTGAGGATCTGCTCGGTCGCGAGCCCGTACAACTCGACTGGACCGCGATCCGCACCGGGCTTTCCGGCAAGCGCGTGCTCGTCACCGGTGGCGGCGGTTCGATCGGCGCGGAGCTGTGCCGGCAGGTGGCACGCCTCGGCGTCGAGTCGCTCACGGTGCTCGAATTGTCCGAATACAACCTCTACAAGATCGAGCAGGAGCTCCGCCAGGAATTCCCCGACCTGCTGTTCAACGCGGTACTAGGCGATTGCGTCGATCCCGCGGTGTGCGAGCGCGTGTTTGGCCAGACACGACCGCAGATCGTCTTCCACGCGGCCGCGTTCAAACACGTGCCGCTGCTGCAGACCCAGCTGCGTGTCGCATTCCGCAACAACGTGCTCGGCACGCAGGTCGCCGCGCAGGCGGCGGATCGTTACGGCGCGGACTGCTTCTTGTTGATCTCCACGGACAAAGCGGTCAACCCGACCAGCGTCATGGGCGCCTGCAAGCGCGCGGCGGAGATCTTCTGCCAGACCTTCTCGGCACGCTCCAAGACGCATTTCATCACGGTGCGCTTCGGCAACGTGCTCGATTCGGCAGGCAGCGTCGTGCCGCTGTTCCGCGAGCAGATTCGCAACGGCGGCCCAGTGACCGTTACGCACCCGGAGATATCGCGCTACTTCATGACGATCCCCGAGGCTTGCCAGCTGATCCTGCAGGCGAGCGTGCTAGGCCAGGGCGGCGAGATCTTCGCGCTCGACATGGGCGAACCGGTCAAGATCAGCTATCTCGCCGAGCAGATGATCCGGCTCGCGAACAAGGTGCCGGGTCGCGACGTGCACATCGTGTTCACGGGGCTGCGCTCGGGCGAGAAGCTGTTCGAGGAGCTGTTCCATCCGCAGGAGAGCTACAGCAGCACGAGCCACGCGAAGATCTTCCTCGCCCAGCCGCGCTCGATGTCGTGGGACCTGCTCTACGTGCAGCTCGGCAAAGCCGCGGTCGCAGTGCGCGATTTCGACGAAGACACGCTGCGCCGTTGCCTCACCTCGCTGCTGCCAGAATTCGCGCAGCGCGAAGGCGCCGCCGAGGCGGAAATCGTGCCGATCGCGCGCAACCAGGCGTGA
This sequence comes from Rudaea sp., assembly GCA_040005435.1. Classification (GTDB taxonomy): domain Bacteria; phylum Pseudomonadota; class Gammaproteobacteria; order Xanthomonadales; family Rhodanobacteraceae; genus Rudaea. Next base: position 5,181 of record JBDTYX010000013.1, read on the forward strand.
ACATGGGCGGCCGCGGGCGTATCCGCGCATTGACGCGGGTTGATCCGGTTGCAGACAATGCCCGCAGCGGATCGAACGGGTTCGATCACAAGTCCTGGGTAAATCCTCGCATGGAGTCGCAATGAGCAAACCGCTGCGCAAGGTGGTGTTTCCGGTCGCGGGCCTCGGCACCCGATTCCTGCCGGCGTCCAAGGTCGTCGCGAAGGAGATGCTGCCGGTCCTCGACAAGCCGCTGATCCAGTACGCGGTCGACGAGGCGGTCGATGCGGGCGCGGAGACGATGATCTTCGTGACCAATCGCTACAAGCACGCGATTGCCGACTACTTCGACGTCGCGTTCGAACTCGAGCATAAACTCGAAAAGGCCGGCAAGCACGAGTTGCTCGCCGCGGTCCGCGACGTGCTGCCGAAACACGTCAATTGCGTGTTCGTCACCCAGGCAGAGGCGTTGGGGCTCGGCCATGCGGTGCTGTGCGCGCGCCCGGTGATCGGCGATGAACCGTTTGGCGTGATCCTGCCCGACGACCTGATCTGCGCGCCGCGGCCCGGTGCCGCGGGCGCGCTGCGCCAGATGGCCGAGTTCGCTCGCGCTCAGGGCGCCAGCGCGATAGCAGTCGAGGAAGTACCGCACGCAGACACCGGCAAGTACGGCATCGTCGACGCGTCGCCCGTCGACGACCGTGCGGCGCTGATCCGCCACGTGGTCGAGAAACCCAAGCCCGAGGTCGCACCGTCGAATCTCGCGATCGTCGGCCGCTACGTCCTGCCGGGCAGCATCTTCGACCTGCTCGAGAAGACCACTCCCGGCGCGGGCGGCGAGATCCAGCTGACTGACGCGATCGCGGCGCTGCTCGTGAAGGAGAAGGTCTACGCCTATCGCTTCGACGGCACGCGCTTCGATTGCGGCAGCAAGCTCGGCCTCGTCAAGGCGACGCTTCACTTCGCGCTTCAGGATCCGACGCTGGCGGCCGCGACGCGTGAATTCGTCGCACGCAGCGCCGGCTGAGTCGCGCGCCGCCGATGGACCTCAGCTACATCCTCAACCACCTCGGTGAGGAGCGCGAGGCGTGGCGCGGCGCGGTCTCTCCGCCGATATTCCAGTCGTCGATATTCGCGTTCCCGACCGTCGACGCGTTTCGCGAGGGCTTTCGCGACGAGTTCCGGCGCACGACCTATACGCGTGGCAACAATCCGACCGTCGAGATACTGCGCAGGAAGGTCGCCGCACTCGAAGGCGCGGAGGATTGCCTCATGTTCGGCAGCGGCGCGGGTGCGATCTCCGCGGCCATCATCGCGAGCGTCAGCGCGGGCGACCACGTGATCTGCGTCGCGCGACCGTATTCGTGGACGCGCGCGGTGCTGCGCGACCTGCTCGGCCGCTTCGGCGTGACGACCAGTTTCATCGACGGCACCGATATCGCGAATTTCGAGCGGGCGATCAGTCCTCAGACCACTCTCATCGTGCTCGAGAGCCCCAATTCGATGACTTTCGAACAGCAGGACCTCGCCGCCGTCGCGAGGCTGGCGCGCGCGCGCGACGTCCGCACGCTCTGCGACAACAGCTACGCGACGCCGCTGCACCAGTCGCCGATCGCGCTCGGCATCGACATGGTCGCGCATTCGGCGACCAAGTACCTCAACGGCCACAGCGACGTCGTCGCCGGTGCGCTCTGCGCGAGCGAGAAGATCATCCGCGAGGTGTTCAAGGGGCCGTTCATGACCTGCGGCGCGATCCTGTCGCCGCACGACGCATGGCTCATGATTCGCGGCCTGCGCACGCTCGGCGTCCGCATGCAGCGCGTCGCGCGCACGACCCATGAACTCGTCGGCTTCCTGCGCGGCCATGCCAGTGTCGAGAAGCTGTACTACCCGCACGACGAGGGCAACCCGCAGTTCGGCCTTGCGCAGGAACAGATGCACGGCGCGAGCGGGCTGCTCACGCTGCAACTCGCGGTGCGGGACATCGCCGCCGTCGAGCGCTTCTGCAACGCACTCAAGCGCTTCCTGATGACCGTTTCATGGGGTGGTTACGAGTCGCTGTTGTTCCCGGTGTGCGCGGTATACCCTGCGAACGCGCCGCTGCATCCGCCGGGCGGTCTGCCGCTGAGCCTCGTGCGCCTTTCGGTCGGACTGGAGGAATCCGACGTGCTGATCGCCGACCTCGAGCAGGCGTTCGCCGCGATGTAGCGAGTGCCACTGCGTAGGGTGTGCGCAACCCGAGAGGCATCACCCCGGCGCCGCGCGCGCGACCGCGTGGCGCGAGACACGGCCACGACGCACCGGTGACTCTTTTGCAGCGGGTTTTTCGTTTACTACGTGGCCTGCAGGCATGCGGGCCGCAACCAAACATTTCACAGCCATGTCGCGCCCGGGGATTGCCACGCGCGGCGTCGAAGCTGAGCCTGGGTCCGTGCAGGTGCGGCGGACGCAAAGCAAGTACGGTCAACATCGCAGCGTGAGAACTGCAGCGCATGTTTCATGCTAGGGAATCGAATCGGGTTGCCGCGCGATACGCGCGGCCGGCGTGTCACTACCATCGGATGATCGTCACATGGGGCTTCTGCGTTTTCTGTTGAGTATGCCGCTTGCGTTGTTGCGCGGTATCGGTTGGCTGCTGCAGCAGGTATTTGGTCACGTCGCCTGGCAGCCCGTCGGCTGGCAGCGTGCGGTCGGACGTGGCTCGGTCAGCGTCGGCAACAATATCCGCCGACGTCCGGCGCGCGCGCTCGGGATACTCGTCGCGATCGCCGCGCTCAGCGCAGCCGGCTGGTTCGGTTACAAGACCTGGCGCGACCGCCCGCGGCCGATCCAGGAAGCGCCATCGGCGATGAAGGTGCATGCGCCGCTGCTCACGGGGTACGACGAGACCGAACGCAAGCCGATCGTGCATCCGTTGCGCATCGATTTCTCACGCTCCACGGCGCCGATCGCGTTGGTAGGCAAGCAGGCAACCGCCGGCATCGCGCTCAAGCCCGAGATCGCGGGCACCTGGACCTGGCTCACCGACCGCGAGCTCGATTTCCAGCCGAAGGACGACTGGCCGGTCGGCCAGGACTACCGGGTCTCCTTCGATTCGAAGGCCGCGTTCGCCGAACACGTCCGCGTCGACAAGGACGAGGCGACGTTTGCGAGCGCGCCGTTCAAGGCGACGGTGGCGTCTGGCGAGTTCTACCAGGACCCGAGCGATGCAACCGCGAAGAAGGCGGTCATCCACGTCGGCTTCTCGCATCCGGTCGACACCGCGAGCTTCGAGAAAGGCGTCAGCCTCACGCTGAGCGGCCCCAAGAACGCGAGCACGGCGAAGAAATTCACGGTCAGCTACGACGAGCGCAAGGTCAACGCGTTCGTCCACTCCGAACCGCTGTCGATTCCGAGCGACGACGAAGCACTCAGGTATTCGCTCGGGGTTGGCGTGCACGCGGCGCGTGGCGGCCCAGCGATCGACAAGGCGCTCGAGGGCGCTGTCGCGGTACCCGGGCTGTACAGCCTCAAGATCGCCGAGATCAGCGCGACCCTCGTCGACAACGCGCGTTTCGAGCCTGAGCAGGTGCTGCTCGTCAACGCCTCGCAGTCGGTCAACGAGCGAGAGACCGCGCACGCGGCCAGCGCGTGGGTGCTGCCGAAGTTCAATCCGAAGACGCCGCAGGACGAGCGCGGCGACCAGCCCTATGCGTGGGACGAGAGCGAACTCAACGCGGCGCTGCTCGCCAGCGCGCAAAAACTCACGCTCGAGACGATTCCGTCCGAACACGACTACGCCGAGCTGCAGAGCTACAAGTATCACGCCGATACCGGCCGTTATCTGTATGTCCGCATCGACAAGGGGCTCAAGTCGTTCGGCGGCTACGTGCTCGGCAAACCCGCGACGCAGATCGTCCAGGTGCCCGAGTATCCGCGCATGCTGAAATTCATGGCCGATGGCGCGTTGCTGTCGCTGACTGGCGAGAAGCGCGTCGCGGTGATCGCGCGCAACGTCCCCGGCATGGAACTCGAGGTCGCCCGCGTACTGCCGGACCAGCTGCAGCATCTCGTCGCGTTCAACCGTGGCACCTACGCGAAGCCCGAGCTGCACGCGCTCAGCGCCGACCAGATCACCGAGCGCTTCGTGCAGAAGACGCCGTTCGGCGTGACCGACCCCGGCAAGGCCCATTTCGAGGGCGCCGACCTGGGCAAGTACTTCAGCAACGGCGGCAACGCGCGGCATGGCGTGTTCCTGCTCAAGCTCGCCGAGCTCAAGCCCGAGGCGAAGAAGCCCGAAGCCAACCCCAACGCCGAGGACAACGGCGACGAAGCCGCGAACGCGCAGGCCGACGGCGACATGCAGGGCGAAAGTGACGGCGAAGCGCAGGCCGACGCGACCGTCGTGGGCGACTCGCGCCTGATCGTCGTCACCGACCTCGGCATGATCACGAAGAAGTCACTCGACGGCAGCCAGGACGTCTACGTGCAATCGATCAAGGGCGGCGTGCCGGTCGAGGCGGCGAGCGTCGACGTGGTAGGCAAGAACGGCCAGACGCTCGTGAGTCATGCGACCGACGCGAGCGGCCACGTCCACTTCGATCCGCTGGACGGCATGACCCGCGAGAAGACGCCCGCGCTGTTCATCGTGCGCAAGGGCGATGACTTGTCGTTCCTGCCGATCGGCGAGTACGACCGCGCGCTGGATTTCTCGCGCTTCGACATCGGCGGTGAACGCAACGCGAAGAACGCCGGCCGGCTCAGCGCCTACCTGTTCTCCGATCGCGGCATCTATCGGCCGGGCGACACTTTTCACGTCGGCATCGTCGTGCGCGCAGCGGACTGGAGCAAGCCGCTCGACGGCATCCCGCTCGTCGCCGAGATCACCGATGCGCGCGGCGCGGTCGTCGAGCAGCGCAAGCTGCGCCTCGACACGGCTGGCTTCCTCGCGCTCGACCACACGACGCAGGAGAGCGCACCGACCGGCGCGTGGAACGTCAACGTCTACATCGTCAAGGACGGCAAGACCGACGTGCAGATCGGCTCGACCTCGGTGCAGATCAAGGAATTTCTGCCCGACCGCATGAAGGCCGAGGCGCGCCTGTCGCAGAGCGCGCCCGACGGCTGGGTCAAGCCCGAGAACCTCAAGGCGATGTTCACGCTGCAGAACCTGTTCGGCACGCCTGCGCAGGATCGCCGCGTCGAGGCGACTCTCGCGCTGTCGCCTTCGGTGCCGAGCTTCCGCGGCTATGCCGACTACCGCTTCTTCGATCCGCAACGTGCGAAGGAGGGTTACACCGACGCGCTCGGCGAACGCAAGACCAACGAAAAGGGCGAGGCCGAATTCCCGCTGGATCTCGCCAAGTACGCCGGCGCCACCTACCAGCTGCGCTTCTTCGCGAAGGGCTTCGAGGCCGAAGGCGGCCGCAGTGTCGCTGCCGAGACGCACCAACTCGTGTCCTCGCTCGACTATCTGATCGGCACCAAGACCGACGGCTCCCTCGAATTCGTCCAGCGCGACGCGAAGCGCGGTGTCAGCATCGTCGCGATCGATCCGAACGCGAAGAAGACCGCCGTCGGCGATCTCAAACTCGCGATCATCGAGCGGCGCTACGTCTCGATCCTGACCAAGCAGGAGTCGGGCGTCTACAAGTACGAATCGAAGGCCAAGGACATCCTCGTGTCTGAGACGCCGCTCAAGATCGCGGCGACCGGCAACGACGTGCCGCTGCCGACCGACAAGCCCGGCAGCTATGCGCTGGTCGTCCGCAACGCGCTCGGCGACGAACTCAATCGCGTCGAATACAGCGTCGCTGGCGAGGCGAATCTCACACGCTCGCTCGAACGCAACGCCGAGCTGCAGCTCGCGCTGTCCAAGCACGACTACGCGCCGGGCGAAGACATCGAGATCGCGATCCGCGCGCCGTATGCGGGCAACGGCCTGATTACGATCGAACGCGACAAGGTCTACGCGCACCAGTGGTTCAAGGCGGCGACCTCGGGGTCGGTGCAGAAGATCACGGTGCCCAAGGACTTCGAGGGCAATGGCTACGTCAACGTGCAATTTGTGCGCGACCCGTCTTCGGACGAGATCTTTATGAGCCCGCTGAGCTACGGCGTCGTGCCGTTCTCGGTAAATCGCGACGCGCGCCGCGACGCACTCAGGATCGACGTGCCGACGCTCGTCAAGCCAGGCGACACGCTGACGATGAAGGCGAGCGTAGCCCAGTCCGCGCGCGTCGTCGTATTCGCGGTCGACGAGGGCATCCTGCAGGTCGCGCGCTACAAGCTCGGCGACCCTCTCGACTTCTTCTTCCGCAAGCGCATGCTCGATGTCAAGACGAGCCAGATCCTCGACCTGATCCTGCCAGAGTTCTCGAAGCTGATCGGCATGACGGCGCCCGGAGGCGATGCGGATGACCTGCTGAGTCGCCACCTAAACCCGTTTAAGAAGAAGCACCAGCAGCCGGTCGTGTACTGGTCGGGTATTGTCGACGTCAAGGGCCAGCGCGAGTTCACGTGGTCCATTCCGGATGATTTCAACGGCAAGTTGCGCGTGATGGCGGTCGCGGTGCGCGCCGATCGCGTCGGCGTCGTGCAGAACACGACGACGGTGCGCGGCGACTTCGTGCTGTCGCCGAACGTGCCCGGCATGGTTGCGCCCGGCGACGAGTTCGATGTCAGCGTCGGTGTCGCGAACAACCTCACGGGCCTCGGCGGCAAGGAAGCCCCGATCAAGGTCACACTCGCGCCCTCCGCCGCTGTCGAAATCCAGGGTGCCGCCGATCAGGAGATCAAACTCGCAGAGATGCGCGAAGGTGTGCTCGTCTACAAGCTGCGCGCGAAAGAGGCGCTCGGTCCGGCCAGGCTCGAGTTCCGGGCGGCCTACGCCGACAAGACGGCGAAGATCGGCGTCGAGGTCTCCGTGCGACCCGCGTCGGCGTATCGAACCGACCTCATCGCGGGCGAACTCGACAAGGGCAGCGCGGAGATCAAGCCTCTGCGCGACATGCACGACGAGTTCGCGAAGCGCGATGTCGCGGCGGCGTACACGCCACTCGTGCTCGCGCAGGGTCTGTCGGCCTATCTCGCCGATTTTCCGCATCGCTGCACCGAGCAGCTCGTGAGCCAGGGCATGCCCGCGCTGGTGTTCGGTGCGCACCCCGAATACGGACAGATCAAGACGGGCGTCAGCAAGAACGAATCGGACGCCAAGGCAGCCGCGGCGCTGCAGTCGTTGTTCGCGGTGATGCATTCGCGCCAGAACGGCGAGGGCGGCTTCGGGCTATGGACCGCGACGCCGATATCCGAGCGCTTCGTGTCGGTCTATGCGATGCAGTTCCTGCTCGAGGCGAAGGAGCGCGGCGTGCGCCTGCCCGGCGACATGCTCGATGCGGGCAATCGCTATCTGTCCCAGCTCGCGGGGGACGAGAGCGACGGTTCACTCGACGGGTTGCGCGAGCGCGCGTTCGCGATCTACCTGCTGACGCGGCAGGGCAACGTGACGACGAACTATCTCGCCGCTGTGCAGAAGCGGCTAGGCGATAGTTACAACGATACCTGGCACGACGACCTCGCGGCGGCGTACCTCGCCGCGTCGCTCAAGCTGCTCAAGCAGGACAAGGAGGCCGATCGGCTGATCGCGGGCCCACAGAAGGTGCTGACGCGCGCCGTGGTCGAGAATGCCTACCGCTTCGCGCGCTACTACGATCCGCTCGTACGCGATGCGGCGATGCTGTACCTGATCTCGAGACATTTCCCCGAGCGCGCGCGCGCGTTGCCACCCGCGGCCATGACCAACATCCTGCGGCCGGTACAGCGCGGTTGGTACAACACGCTGTCCTCGGCGATGACGATTCTTGCGCTCGACGCGTATGCCGTGCAGGCGGGCGAGGGCAAACTCGTGCTGAGCGAACTGCACAAGGACGGCGCGAGCGTCCCGATCACGACGCAACCCGGCGCACTCGTGCGTGGCGTGTTCGATGCGGCCGCCGTCGCGCTGCGCGTCGACAACGCGACCGATGCGCATGCATGGTACGCCGTGAGCCAGGCCGGCTTCGACCGCAGCCCGCCGACGACCGAGCTCAAGAAGGGCCTTGAGATCTTGCGCGAATACACCGACGCGGCAGGCAAGCCCCTGAGCGCTGCGACGCTGGGTCAGGAGATCGACGTGCATCTGAAGATCCGCGCAACCGAGACCGACAGCGCAGGCAATATCGCGATCGTCGACTTGTTGCCGGGCGGCTTTGAGCCCGTGCTGACGCCACCCCCCGCACCCGCGGACGAGGCGGCCGCCGGCGCGGCGCCCGCGCAGCCCGCGCCGGTGCCCGCGTGGCGCTCGCCTATCGGTTTGTCGGGCTCGAGCTGGAACCTCTCGTACGCCGACGTGCGCGACGACCGCGTTGTGATCTACGGCACCGCGACGCGCAGCGTCTCCGAGTTCATCTACCGGATCCGTGCGACGAATGCCGGCAGTTTCGTGGTGCCGCCGGCCTACGGCGAGTCGATGTACGACCGCACGATCCAGGCGCGCTCGCTGGACACGCGCATCCGGGTATCGAACAAATGACTGCCGCGATGACGCGTCGAGGCACGCGTGAACCGGGACGCGGGCTTGGCGCGCTCGGCGTGCCGGCGCCCGCGCGCGTCGATGGCCGACGCTGACACGGACGCAGCGGTGCGCCGCGAATCCGGATTGTCGGAACGATGATGTTTAGGCGATGGGCAAGCAGGGTCTTCGCGGTCGTACGCCGCTGGCAGAACACGCTGATGGCGGCGCTGCTGCTCGGCATCGCCCTCATGGGCGTGCGCCTGTGGCCGCACGCGCCCCTGTCACATCTGCAGCCGTCGTCGACCGCGGTCTACGACGATCACAATCGCCTGCTGCGGCTCACGCTCGCGAACGACGATCGCTACCGGCAATGGGTGCCACTCGCGCAGATGCCGCCGGCGCTCGTGCAGGGCGTGATGCTGCAGGAAGACGCGTGGTTCCGCTGGCATCCCGGCTTCAATCCGGTCAGCCTCGTGCGCGGCGCATGGATCACCTACGTGCGCGGCGGCAACCGCCAGGGTGGCTCGACGCTGACGATGCAGCTCGCGCGACTCGTCTATCGCCTCAACACGCGCTCGCCGGGCGGCAAGCTGCGGCAGGTGCTGCGCGCGATCGAACTCGAACTGTGCTATTCGAAGGACGCGATCCTCGAGGCCTACCTCAACTACGCACCGTACGGTCGCAATATCGAGGGCGCGGGAGCGGCGAGCCTCATATATTTCGACAAGCCGGTCTCAAGCCTCTCGTTGCCCGAATCGCTCGCGCTCGCGGTCATCCCGCAGGACCCGAGTCGACGCGCGGGGAATGCCGAACCGCAGCTCGCGGCCCCGGCAACCGGCGTGGAAGCGTCTGCGACGGATGATGTCCGCGTACATGGCGGAGCCGCGCCGCGCGACGCCGCGGAAGACGTCATCAATACGCGGCTCGCCGCGGCGCGCGCGCGGCTGTTCGAACGCTGGCTGACCGCGTATCCGCAGGATGCCGCGATGGCACCGCTGATGCAGCTGCCGCTGCGCCTGCGCTCGCCGCAGAATCTGCCGTTCGCGGCGCCGCACTTCGTCGAGGAGGTGCTAAGCGGCGCGCGTCTGGATGGTGTGCGCTCGTCGGCACTCCACACGACGCTCGATCTCGAGCTGCAGCACGTCCTCGAAAAACAGGTGGCGAATCACGTCGCGCACAACGGCGATCGCGGCCTACGCAATGCAGTTGCGCTGCTGATCGACACGCGCGATCTCGGCATCAAGGCGCTCGTCGGCTCGGCCGGGTATTTCGACAAGTCCATCGCGGGTCAGGTCAACGGCGCACTCGCGAAGCGCTCGCCGGGATCCGCGCTGAAGCCATTCGTCTATGCGCTCGGCTTCGACCAGGGGGTGCTGCATCCGCAGACCGTGCTGCGCGACGTGCCGACCGCGTTCGGGCCATTCGCGCCTGAGAACTTCGACGGCCGTTTCCTCGGGCCCGTGACCGCGACCGAGGCGCTCGTGCGCAGCCGCAACATCCCGGCGGTCTATGTCGCATCCAAGCTCAAGAGTCCGGACTTCTACCAGTTCCTCAAGGACGCGGGCATCGGCCGCATGGCCAGCGAGGATTTCTACGGCCTCGCGCTCGTGCTCGGCGGCGGCGAGGTCACGCCCGAGGAACTCGGCCGGCTCTACGCGATGCTCGCCAATCGCGGGCTCATGGCGCCGTTGCGTCATCGCAGCGACGAGTCCCAGCGCACCGGCACACGCGTGCTCAGCGACGAGGCGAGCTTCATGGTGCTCGACATGCTGCGCCAGAATCCGCGCCCTGACGACAGCGCGATAGCGCAGCCCGGCGGACTGCCCGTGTACTGGAAGACGGGAACGTCCTGGGGCTTCCGCGACGCGTGGACCGCGGGCGTAGTCGGTCCCTACGTGCTCGTCGTCTGGGTGGGCAACTTCGACGGCAGCGGCAATCCGGCGTTCGTCGGCATCGAGGCTGCTGCACCGCTGTTCTTCCACGTCGTCGACGCGCTGCGCGCGCGCGATACGCAGATGGCAGAGCCCGCACGCGCGCCGCCGCGGAACCTCAAGCGCGTCGAGATCTGCCTCGCGAGCGGCGACCTGCCGAACACGTGGTGCCCGCAGCGCGGCATGACCTGGTTCATTCCCGGCAAATCGCCGATACGCGTCAGCACCGTGCACCGTGCGGTCGTCGTCGAGGCCGCAACGGGCAGGCCCGCCTGTCCACCCTACGATCCCGCGAGTACGCGCACCGAAGTGTTCGAGTTCTGGCCCTCGGATCTCGCACGCGTGTTTCGTCAGGCCGGCATTCCGCGCCGGTCGCCGCCGCAGATCCCCGATTGCACCGCGGCCGCAGACGACGGCCAGATTCCGCAGATCACCTCGCCGCTGCGCGGCGTCACCTACACGCGCCGGGCGAGCCGCGAAGGCGAAGAGCGCGTGTCGTTCAACGCGACCGTCGATGCGAGCGTGCAGGCGCTGTACTGGTTCGTCGACGACGGCTACGTCGGCAGCGTCAAGCCCGGCGAGCCGCTGTTCTGGAAACCCGCACTCGCCGGCGAGTATATTCTGCGCGTGGTCGACGACCACGGCCACAGCGATTCGCGGCCGCTGCGCGTCGCGCTGGTCGAGTAAGATCGACACGCCAGGCTCCGCGCGTTCCGCCCAGTTGCGAACCGCGAGTTCTGTACGTTCGTCTCGCGACGCGGGACGCGGCTTTCCTTGACGGACCGGTGCAGATGCGAATCCTCATTGTGTTGATCGTGTTGATGCTCGGCGGTTGCGCAGCGCTGCAGAAGCCGGCGGCGCCCGTGGCGGCGCCGCAGGTGCGCGAGTTCGTCGGATGGGCCGCGGTCAATGGCGGTGGTCCGCAGGCGCGTGCGAACAACACCGACTGGCACCTGCAGAACGACCTGCGCCTGTCCGAGGCCGGCGGGCGCGCGAAGCTGCACTGGCGCGACGGCGTCGCAGCCGGCTACTCGCTCGAGCTCAGGCACCAGAGCTATCCCGAACGCAAGCTCCAGGTGCTGCAGCTCGACGTCGTCGAGGATTCGACCGGCAAGACGCTCACCTACGTGTGGGTCGACGAGAGCGCGCGCGTGCTCGGCCTCAACCTCGGGTGGCTGCAGGTCGGACTGCACTTCGAGCCGCCGACGAAGTAGCAGCGGGTCTTCGCGGCCGCGAACGCGAAAGAACTATTCACTGCGGATCTTTGGTCTATCCTTCGAATTCCATATCAGCAGATACAGAGGAGATCGGCATGACCACGAAACTCGAAAAGGTCGTCTACACCGCGCATGCGACCGCAACCGGCGGACGTGACGGTCGCGCGAAGACGTCGGACGGACGCATCGACGTCGTGCTGAAGCCACCCACAGAGATGGGCGGCACGGGCGAGGGCGTCAATCCCGAACAGCTGTTCGCGGCCGGCTATGCGGCATGCTTCATCGGCGCGGTCAAATACGCAGGTACGCTCGCGAAAGTCGCGGTGCCGGCCGACACCTCGATCGACAGCGCGGTCAGCATCGGGCCTATCCCGGGCGGCTTCGGCATCGCGGTCGAACTCAAGATCACGATGCCCGGCGTCGAGCGCGCGGTGGCGCAGTCGCTCGTCGACAAGGCGCATGCCGAGATATGCCCGTACTCGAACGCGACGCGCGGCAACGTCGAGGTGACGATCACGCTCCTCTAACCGCGCGCGACGCGACGAGTGAGGCCATGGTTTGGATGCGCGTGGCGGTAGCGTAGGCCGGGTTGGCGTCGCGATGCGCGGCGTCTAGGCGTCGCGCGCGCGATCGCGGGGCGACTTTCGGCACTTAGCCGCACGCACGCGACTGCTAGGATGCGGCTCGACCATCCGGAGCCCCGATATGCGCGTTTCGATCATCACGCTAACCTTTGCCTGCGCGCTCGCGGCGCCCGGCATGCACGGCCAGGACAAGGCGCCACAATACGGCGGGTGGGGATTCGATCTCGCGGGCGCGGACAAGAACACCGCGGCGGGCGACGATTTCTTCCGCTACGCGAACGGAACCTGGATCGACCAGACCCCGATTCCGGGCGACAAGCCGGCGTACTCGCTGCGGCTCGCGATGACCGACCGCGTCGAGCAGCGCCTGCACGACCTCATGGAGGCAGGCGTCGCGGAGTCCGCGCAGAAGACGCTCGCGGGCAAGGTCGGCGCGTTCTACGCATCGTTCATGGAAGACGGCCGGATCGAGGCGCTCGGCGCGAAGGCGATTGCGAACCAGCTCGATGCATTGCGCCGCGCGCGCACCCGCGACGAACTCGGCGCGCTGATGGGACGCACGAATAGCGATTTCGAGGGATCGCTGTTCGCGTTCGGGATCGATGTCGACCTCAAGGATCCGAAGAAGTACGCGGTCTATCTCGGCCAGGCCGGGCTCGGGCTGCCGGATCGCGACTACTACCTGAAGGTGGATTTCGCCGAGCAGAAAGCCGCCTACGAGAAATACGTGGCCGAACTGCTGGCGCTCGTCGGCTGGAAGGATCCGCAGCAGTCCGCCAGAGACGTGGTCGCGCTTGAGAGCGAGATCGCCGCCGCGAGCTGGAGCAAGACCGAACAGCGCGACATCAATGCGGTCTACAACCCGATGACGCCCGGCGAGCTCGAAAAATTCGCGCCGGGATTCCCCTGGGCCGCGTTTCTGCGCAGCGCGCAACTCGACGGCGTCAAACAGGTCGTCGTCGCGGAGAAGACGGCGTTTCCGAAACTCGCGACGATCCATGCGCACGCATCGATCGACACGCTCAAGGCCTGGCAGGCCGCGCACATTGCGGACAACGCGGCGGCATATCTGTCGAAGGCGTTCGCGGACGCGAGCTTCGAATTGCACAACCGCACGCTCGGCGGGCAGAAGCAGCAGGCGTTGCGCTGGAAGCGTGGCGTGCATGCGGCCTCCGGCGGCGACTACGGCGTCGGCGACCGCGCGGACACGTTCGGCAATCTCGGTTGGGCGGTCGGACAGCTGTACACAGCGAAATACTTTCCGCCGCAGTCGCGGACGAAGATCGAGGAACTAGTCACCAACCTCAAGGCCGCGTATCACGCGCGCATCGACAAGCTCGACTGGATGAGCGCGGCGACCAAGCGCGAGGCGCTACGCAAGCTCGAGACCTACACGATCAAGGTCGGCTATCCGGACCATCCACGCGACTACACAAATGTAGAGGTGCGCGCCGATGATCTCGTCGGCAACGTCCTGCGCGCCGCCAAGGCCGACTGGTCGTTCTTCGTCGGCCGCCTCGACGGGCCGGTCGATCGCGCGGACTGGTCGATGACGCCGCAGACCAACGACGCATACAACGGCTCGTTGCGCGACATCGTGTTCCCCGCCGGCATCCTGCAACCGCCGATCTTCGATGCCAATGCGGACGCCGCGATCAACTACGGCGCGGTCGGCGGCGTGATCGGCCACGAACTGACCCACGGCTTCGACGACGAGGGGCGCAAGATCGACGCGGACGGCGCGCTGCGCGACTGGTGGACGGCCGACGACGCGAAGGCATTCGAGGCGCGCGCCAAGGCGCTGGGTGAGCAGTACTCCGCGTTCGAGCCGCTGCCCGGCGTGCACATCAAGGGAGAACTCACGATGGGCGAGAACATCGCCGACCTCGGCGGATTGACGCTCGCGCTCGACGCCTACCACGCGTCGTTGCACGGCGCGCCCGCGCCGGTGATCGACGGGTACACGGGCGACCAGCGTGTATTCCTGGGCTGGGCGCAAGCCTGGCGCGGCAAGCTGACCGCCGATGCGGTGCGCCGCCAGGTCGTAAGCGACCCGCATTCGCCGCGGCAATTCCGGGTCAATGGGGTCGTACGTAACATCGATGCGTGGTACCCGCTGTTCGCCGTGAAACCCGGACAAAAGCTGTTCGTCGCCCCGGCGGACCGCGTGCGTATCTGGTAGATGGTTCGTTCGCGCTGCGATCGCATTGGCGCCCGCGTCTGAGTGCAGCCGGCGATCGCAGCATCTATCGGTTTCGCCGCGCGCATCGAACGTGGATGCGCCGCGCCGACTTTCCCTGTGCAGCGCTTCAAGCTATCTTCTTCGGGCATGCGATACTCGTCGACAAGAAGAAGAGGGGAGTGCTATGACGTATTTCGTGACTGGAGCGACCGGCTTCATCGGTCGCAACCTCGTCGAGAAACTGCTTGCCCGCAAGGGCACTATCTACTGCCTCGTCCGCAAGGGCTCGCATGACAAGTTCGAGGCGCTGCAGGCGCGCTTCGGTGAGGACGGCAAGCGTCTGGTTGCGGTTAGCGGCGACCTCGGCAAGCCCGCGCTCGGGCTGACGCCGCTGCAGCGCAAGAATCTCGCGGGCAAGATCAAGCACTTCTTCCACCTCGCTGCCATCTACGACCTCGCCGCGAACGCGGAGAGCCAGCACACGGCCAATATCGACGGCACGCGCCACGCGGTGCAGGTCAGCGAGCAGGTCAAGGCAGGCTGCTTCCACCACATGAGCTCGATCGCAGTGGCCGGCCTGTATCCCGGCGTGTTTCGCGAGGACATGTTCAGCGAGGCCGAGGATCTCGACAACCCCTATTTCAAGACCAAACACGAGGCCGAGGCGATCGTCCGCCGTGAGTGCAAGCGGCCGCATCGCATCTATCGGCCATCTGTCGTGCTCGGCAATTCGAAGACAGGCGAGACCGACAAGATCGACGGACCGTACTATTTCTTCCGCACGCTGAAGAAGCTTCGTCAGACGCTGCCGCAATGGATGCCCGTGCTCGGCCTCGAGGGCGGACGCGTCAACATGGTGCCGGTCGACTTCGTCGTCGATGCGATGGATCACATCGCGCACAAGCCCGGGCTCGACGGCGGCTGCTTTCATCTCACCGATCCGGCGCCGCGGCGCATCGGCGAAGTGCTGAACATCTTCGCGACCGCGGGCAATGCGCCTCGCATGTCGATGCGCCTCGACGCGCGCATGTTCGCGTTCGTCCCATCGGCGCTCAAACAGGCGCTCGGCAGCCTGCCGCCGGTGCGCCGTTTCACGAGTGCCGTCTTGCGCGACTTAGGCATTCCAACCGCGGCGCTCAAGCTCATCAACTATCCGACCCGTTTCGACTCTCGAGAGACCGAGCGCGCGCTCAAGGGCACGAAGATCCGCGTGCCCGACCTCGCCGACTACGCGTGGCGTCTGTGGGACTTCTGGGAACGACACCTCGACCCCGATCTGTTCGTCGACCGCTCGCTCGCGGGCAAGGTGCGCAAGCGCACCGTGCTCATCACGGGTGGATCGTCGGGAATCGGCAAGGCCGCTGCGCTGAAGATCTCGGCGGCAGGCGCGAAGGTGCTGATCTGCGCACGCGGGGAGGACGAACTCGCCGCCGCGCAAAAGGAAATCATCGACGCGGGCGGCGTATGCCACACGTACGCCGCCGATCTGTCCGAGCTCAAGGAATGCGACGAACTCGTCGCGAAAGTCATCGCCGAGCATGGCGGCGTCGACATCCTCATCAACAATGCGGGGCGTTCGATAAGGCGCGCGATCGCTTCGAGCTACGACCGCTTCCACGACTTCGAGCGCACGATGCAGCTCAACTACTTCGGTTCGCTGCGACTGCTGATGGGATTCCTACCCGGCATGACCGAGCGGCAGCGCGGCCACATCATTAACATCTCGTCGATCGGCGTGCTGACGAATGCGCCGCGCTTCTCCGCTTACGTCGCGTCGAAAGCCGCGCTGGATGCGTTCTCGCGTTGCGCTCAGGCCGAATTCTCCGACAACGGCATCAACTTCACGACGATCAACATGCCGCTCGTGAGGACGCCGATGATTGCCCCAACCAAGATGTACGAGTCCGTGCCGACGCTGAGTCCGGAGGAGGCCGCCGACCTGATCGTCGAGGCGATCATCGACCGCCCCGTGCGGATCGCGACGCGGACGGGCGTGTTCGCGCAGCTGCTCTACTCGCTCGCGCCGCGCATGTACGAAATCATCATGAATACCGCGTTCCGCCTGTTCCCGGATTCATCCGCGGCGAAAGGCATGAAGGGACGGGGAGAAAAAGACCAGGCGCCGACGAGCGAGCAGGTAGCCTTCGCTTCGCTGATGCGCGGCGTGCACTGGTAGCGGGGCCTCGGTCGGCCGGAGTATCGAAAGCGGCAGAAACACCCGGGGCAGGCGGAGAGATCCGTCCGTGCCCCGAATACTCGCTTTAGCTGACGCGAACGCTATTTCTTCTTCGCCTTCTTCGCGGCTTTCTTGGCGACGGGCTTCGGCTTCGGCGCAGGCTTCGGCGCAGGCTTGGGCGCAGCCTTGGTGACCACCGAATTTGCGACCTTGGCGACGGTGCGCTGCATGCTCTTCTTCGCCGCGAGCTGCGCTTCTTCGATATCCTTCACGAGATCGCCGAAGTCATCGCGCGCGCGCTTGACAGTCGCGGTCAGTACGTCGGTGAGTCCCGAGCCGACCTTCTTGACCGCGGGGCTGACCTTGCGCACCTCGCGCTGCAACTCGTCGACTCGCTTGAGCAGCTCATCGATGTCCTTGCGCGCCGGAACGCCGAGCCGGCCCAGCGCACGCGAAACGCGCTGTTCGAAGACCTGCTCGAGGCGATCCCAGGTCTCCTGGGTGCGTTCGCGCACCTGGCTCACGCCGGATTCCACCGCACCACGTACCTCGTCGACCTTGCCGGTCGCGAGCTTGCGCGTCTTTGCTTCGAGGTTCAGGCCTTCCTTGATGAGGCCGTCGAATACGCGTCCGCCTTCGCCCTGCGCCTTCGAAAACGCACCCATGCCGGCGAGCCAGATCTGCTGCGCGGACTCCATGATCGACTTGCCCGTCGTCGCCTTCGCCTCGTTCGCTGCAGCGCTGACCTTGGATTTCAGTTTGGGTTTCTTTGCCGTCATGGTGTCCTCCCGTTGTTGTTTGGGCCTGCGATCTCTTGGTTTGACGTCGCACCTGGCAGGCTAGGGGCACGACCTAGAATATTCACACTATTGGCGAGCTCGTCCGTCAGCCGAGTTCCTTGTCCATGTGCTTCTCGATCTCTTTCTCGATCATCGGCTTGAGCGTGCCCAGCAGGAAGCCCAACTGCGCAGTCACGTGGACTTCGCTCGCGGTAACGTGAATCTCCCCGCTCGCGCCCGGTCGCTCGAAGCTCAGGGTGTTGCCGTTCCAGCGGCTTTCGATGTCGAATTTCTTCGCTATCGCCAACGCGATATGCTTGACCGCTTCCTTGGCTTGCTTGAGGGTGTGTTTGTGCTTGCGGCGAATTTCGATGCTTGGCATGTGGCGTCTTCCTGGGGTTCCATGATGCGAAATGCGGCGTTTTTGCGTTTTCGATAACCGTAGGCAATGTGATACATTGTTGCAATAACTAGAGATAATAAGACTAGACGCATGCGCCTTTCCTTTCCCAACGGGGAACATGAAGACTTCCTGACAGGCGCAGGCGACACCTCGATGGGTGGCGCCGATGACAATACCATTGTCCTCAAATCCGGTGGCGTCGCAACGCACCACGCGCGTCTGACCGTGGGCGACCGCGGCATCGTCCTCACGATCCTCGATCCGCAGGCGCGTACCCACGTCAACACGCGCCCGGTGCGCGAGAAGGCGATCCTGCGTCTCGGCGACATCGTGAGCCTCGATACCGTGCAGTTCGTGCTCAAGCCCGACGACGACAGCGCGATTCGGACCGTCATACCCGCGGTGCAGTCGCTTACGCCGATTCCGGTGACGCCACCGACCCCGGGGGCGCTGCGCATCAATCCGGCACGCGTGCTGTTGCGCGGCCTCAGCGGCCCACAGTTCGGCAAGATCGTTTCGGTACGCGGCCGACTCGTCGTCGGAAGCGGCGCGGATGCCGACCTGGTCCTGGATGAGCAGGGTCTCGCCGCGCGCCAGGCGTCGATCGAGACGGCGGGCGAGTCGATCTATCTGCGAGGCCTGAACGGAGCCGAGAGCGGCTCCGTCAACGGCGTGAAAGTCCGCGACGCGATCATCCATGCGGGCGACCAGATCGTCTTCGGGCGCAATCGTTTCGTCATCGAAGCCCCGGGCCTGCGACCGCGCGAAGACACCGCAGAGTCGCCGCGGCCCGCGCCTAACATCACGCAGACGATGAAGGCGATCAATTTTCCCCAGCAGGCCACGCCCGCCGCGCCGAGCAGGCCATCGCCGAACAGGAATGACATCTGGTGGCTCATCGGCGCCGCGGCGCTGATCGCAGCAGGGCTCACTGCATTGTTCTGGGTCAGGTTCTAGCCGCGCATATCCTCGCGCAGCGACGACGCGCGTGCGCGCCCGGCTCGCGCGAGATAAATGCAACCAGATAGTTGCTTTTGCGGAGGGAGGGAGCTAAGCTGCCTTTCAGCAACCATATGGTTGCCTATCCGGAGACCTCAAAATGAATCACTACGCGCAGACGCTGCTGCTTGCAGCGCATCCCGAGACGGTCTTTGCCGCACTCTCCACGCAGAAGGGCATCCGCGGTTGGTGGACGGAAGACTGCGACGTCGATGACCGCGCCGGCGGCGCGATCCATCTGCGTTTCGGTCGTAACCGCAAAGACATGCTGATCGAGGGGCTCGCATTCGCTCGCGAAGTACGCTGGCTTTGCACGGACGCGTACATCGCTCGCGAGGACTTCTCGCGTCATGACGAATGGGTCGGCACGACGATCATCTTCCGACTCTCGCCGCACGAAGGCGGGCGCACGCGCCTCGAGTTCGAACACGTCGGACTCGTTGCGGAACTGGAATGCTACGAACTCTGCAGCAACGGCTGGAACCATTTTCTGACGAGCCTTCGAGCGTCGTGGAATCGGGTCGCGGCACGCCGCACGAGCGTCCCGCTACGGCGATCGCCGCATGAGCGCGCCGATGACCGAGACCCCGGTAGATGCATCCGTCGCCGACTCCGATTCCATCGTCCGCAGCATCGTGATCGAAGCGCCGCGCGAACGAGTCTGGCGGGCGCTGTCCGACGCTGAGGCATTCGGCAGCTGGTTCGGTGCAGACCTCAAGGGCCAGAGCTTCGCACCGGGCAAGCGGACGCGAGGACAGATCACGATTCCTGGATACGAGCACATCTACTTTGATGTCGTCGTCGATCGGATCGAGCCGCAGGAGCTGTTCTCGTATCGCTGGCATCCCTACGCGATGGATCCGACCGTCGACTACACGAAGGAAACTCCGACGCTCGTGACGTTCATGCTGGAGGCCACGCAAGCAAACGGCACGTTGCTGAAGGTGATCGAGTCGGGTTTCGCGAACGTGCCCCCCGAGCGCCGCATGGAAGCGCTGCGCATGAACACGCGCGGCTGGGAAGGCCAGCTGGGCCGAATCTCGCGCCATGTCGGCTAGATCGGTCACGGGCCGCACGCAGATGTCCGGCGCTGCGATCGCGGCGTCGGGTGTGGCGAGCGGCGTTGCCGGCATCTTTGCAGCGCTAGGCGACCCCATACGGCTCAAGCTCGTCGGCATACTGTGCGCCGGCGGCGCGTTGTCGATCGCCCAGCTCACCGCGAGCACGCAGATCAGTCGCCAGGGCGTCACGAAGCATCTACAGGTGCTGGCCGAGGCGGGGGTCATCCGCGACCTCAAGCAGGGTCGCGAGCGCCTCTGGCAGCTCGATCCCGTCCGAATCGCACAGGCGCGCCGCAGCCTCGAGGCGATCGGCGAGCAGTGGGACGTGGCGCTCGGAAAGCTCAAGTTGTTTGCGGAGCTGCCCGAATAATGCGAAGGAGTCTCGGCGGTCGGACAGCGCAGTTGGGTGAGCGCCGAAGTCGACGTCGAGTCGACCTCGTGGTATTTGACATAATATACATTCACGCGTATATGGTTTCGACTCGACGTATCCGTGCCGGCATTTTACGGGTCGGGCTGACCCGTCCCGCGCATCGCCTGCTTCGCACTCTCGATACGTCGAGGCGACCAACTAAGCCTTCCACGCGTTTGGCGCGGTGCCTCGTCGCATTACGTATGGTCAGATGACCCGCGTAAGTCTCGCCCGGAAGAATTTCGCCAGCCAAATCGCGAGCAGGTTCGGATTGCAGGCCGCGGGTTTCCGATAGAGTCTTGGGTCACCAGTCGCTTGGGTAATGCCGCTATGGATCGTGGTGTTCTGCGCTTCACACTGCTCTCGTTCCTTGCCACGTCGACTCTCGCATCGGCAGGCGCCGGCATTCCGTCGATACGGCTGCAGCGCACGCTGCTCGCGGCGACCGGTGCCGATATCGGCGACGGCGTGCAGCGCGTGTCCACGACGGT
>JBDTYX010000154.1:0-7867 GCA_040005435.1 Rudaea sp.
CGGCGGCGCCGCGCTCACGGTCGGCAAGTATCTGTCGCCGCGGCTGTACCTCGGCTACGGCGTCGGCCTGTTCACGCCGGGCCAGGTCGTCATGCTGCGCTACAAGCTCACGCGGTTGTTCGAGTTCGAGATGCAGAACGGCTCGCTCTCGAGCCGCGCCGGCATCAACTACCGCATCGAAAAATAAAGACCGGGGTTAGAGGCGCACCCTCCAGCGCGCGCTACGCCTCGAATGTCAAACGCGCACAACGAAACTGCACTGTGACCCCGGTTCTTTTAGACCCCGGTTTCGTCAGAGCGCGCCGAGCATGCCGAGGAGCTCGTACAGCGCGAGCACGAGACAGGCAAACCCGAGCGCGACCTTGAACGGCGCGAGCTTCGCGCCGACGCTGCCGACCGCATCGGTGAAGCCGTTGCTGCCGAGCAACGCGCGCAGCTGGCCCATCGCGAGAATCAGCGACAACGCCGAGATCACGAGCGCGATGATCAACGCGATCAGGAAGGCGCCCGGCGCGAACGCGATCGCGCTCGACGCCGCAAGCCAGCGCAGCAGCAGGATGATGCCCCAGACGAGTCCGGCGATGCCGATCCAGCCTTCCGCCGCTTCGAGCGGTCCGAGCGTGGCGCCCAGATCGCTGCGCCGGCTCTTGAGCCAGGAGGCGATGCCTAGTACGCCGAGGACAATGAGGAACGCGATGACGATGATGCGCACGGATGACTCCTTGTGGACTGCGAATGGCAGGGACGCGCTTCAGCCGCCGGCGGCGTGGCGCGCGAACAGGTGCTTCAGCGGAGCGATGTGGTCGACGAGCGCGAGACCGGCGCCGCGCAGCGCGGCGAGCGCGGGCGACGCGCTGCCGAAGCCGCGCTGGATCAGATCGAATGCGTGCGCGGACAGCGCGTTGTCGCTGCGCCGGCGGCGCTCGTAGCGACGCAGGACCGCGGCGTCGGCGATGTCGCGCTTGTCGGCGCGCGCCTGCGCGAGCAGGTCTGCAAGCAGCGCCGCGTCGCGCAGGCCGAGGTTGACGCCCTGCCCGGCGAGCGGATGCACGACGTGCGCCGCAGCGCCGTTCCGAGCTCCGCGCAGAACGCAGCGTCGTCGAGCGCTAGCACGCGCGTCGCCTCGCCCTCCCGCAGCGACCAGACGAGCGAACTGCGGCCGTCCGCGAGCGGCAGCAGCGCGACCGTCGCCTGCGGCAGGAAACGCTGCCACGCGGTGTCTTCGTGCGCGCGTTGCGTGCAGACATGCGCGACGACCGCGAGCTGCGCATAGTCGCGATCGCTGACCGCGACGCCGAGCAGCGCGCGCAGCGCCGAGTTCGCGCCGTCCGCCGCGACCACGAGTCGCGCGGCGATACGGCGGTCGTCGTCGAGCACGAGCGTGCGCGCGCCGCCGCGTTCGCCGTCGGCGACGTCGGTCGCGGTGACGCGCGCGGGACAATGCATCGCGACGCCGGCGTGGCGTTCGAGCGCCTGCCACAGCACCGACTGGATCAGGCGGTTCTCGACGATGTGACCGAGCGCCGCGACGCCTTCGTCCGCGGCATCGAAGCTGAGGCTGCCGGGCGCGAGCGCATCCCAGACGTGCATGCGCGCATACGCGCTCGCGCGCCGGCCTTCTATGTCGGTCCAGACGCCGAGCCGGCGCAGCAGTGCACCCGACGACGGTGCGAGTGCGACGACGCGCAGGTCCACCTCATCGTTCCCGTTCCACGCTACCGGCGTCCGCGCCTCGATCATCGCTACGTCGAAGCCACGCTCGGCGAGGTCGAGCGCGAGCGCCGCGCCGACCATGCCGGCGCCGACGATCGCGACGTCATACAGCGCGCGGCTCATCGCGGCGCGCCGAGTGCGAGTCTCGGCACCTTGCCGCGGAAGCCCATGCCGCGACGCACGACCGCATCCTGCAGCGGCCCGATGCGATCGAGCGCGACGAGTCCGAACGAGCGCAGCAGCTTGAGCGGCAACGCCTCGCCCGCGGTCCAGCGCGCGAGGCCGTCGCTGAACGCGACTGTGCCGTCGCGGTCCGCGCGACGCCCCACGGCGTAGCGCGCGAGGCCTTCGGCGGCGCCGACATCCGCGCCGTTGCGTCGCATGTCGATCAGCGCCTCCGCGAGCGCGAGCGCGTCGCGCAGGCCGAGATTGAACCCCTGCGCGCCGATCGGATGGATCGACTGCGCCGCGTTGCCGACGAGCACGGCGCGTGCGCTGGTCAGGCGCTGCGCGAGAACGCGCTGCAGCGGATAGGAAACGCGCCGTCCGGGTCGCGTGAAGCGCCCGAGGCGGAAACCGAAGCGCTCATGCAGCAGCTCGAGGAACTGAGCGTCGTCGAACGCGGCAACCTCGGCGGCTTCGGCAGCGGGCACGGTCAGCACGATGCCGGCGCGGCGCTCGCCGAGCGGCAGCACCGCGACCGGGCCGCTCGCGGTGAAGCGCTCATAGGCGACGCCGTCGAGCGATCGCTGCGGCGCCGCGGTGCAGACGAACGCGGTCTGTGCATAGTCGATGCGTTCGCTGCCGATCCCGACAGCCTCGCGCACGAACGACTGCGTGCCGTCTGCGCCGACGACGAGGCGCGCACGCACGCTCGCGTCCGCAGTCGGCGAGCGCATGCGCGCGAGCACCGCGTCGGGCTGCTCGTCGAGCAGCACGAGCGTCGCCGGCGCGATACGCGCGAGCGCGTTGCAGCTGGCGAGGCGCAGCGCGAGCCCGCGACCGAGATCGCGCGCCGGGACCGTCGCGCCGAAGCCGTCGAGTCCGTGCGCCGCGGCGTGGAAACGCGCGACGCCGAACTCGCCCTTGCGACTGACGTGCACGCCGCGGATTGTCGTCGCGCGCGCCGCGACGTGGGTCCACACGCCGAGCGCCGTCAGCGCGTTGACGCTCCCGCGCGCGAGCGCGAGATTGCGCTCGTCCGGATCGGCCGCGCGCGACCCATCCTCCGCGGGAACGGGCGCGGCGGACTCGACCAGCGCGACGCGCAGGCCGGACGCGTCCAACGCGATCGCGAGGCTCGCGCCGACGAGGCCGCCGCCGACGATCAGCACATCGAGAATGTCCTGGGGCAGTTCGCGCAGGTCGTCCATCGGCACATGATACTTAAAAGGCCGCGGTGCCGACCGAATCGCCGCGGCGTGGAGCGAAGCTGCGGGAATTGCCGCTATAATGCGCGGAGTTTTTCGAAGGACTTCGCGATGAATACGCCCTCTGCCGCTCCGGACATCCACCCCGACGCTGCGGCGACAGCCCGCTACGGCATCCTCGCACTGCTCATGCTCGTCATGGCCGGTACGCGGATCAATCACTTCGCGCCGCTACCGGATGCGTCGTGGGTCGTGTTCTTCGCGGCCGGCTTCTACCTGAGCCGCTCCTGGCGCTGGGCGTTCCCGCTGCTCGTCGTCGAGGCGGTTCTCGTCGACTACCTCGTGATCTCAAATCAGGGACTGTCGTTCTGGCAGCACTATTGCGTGTCGGCCGCGTACTGGTTCCTCGTGCCGGCCTACCTCGCGATGTGGTTCGGCGGCAGCGGGCTCGCGCGCGTGTACGCTGGCCTTCGCCTGCGCGAACTCGCGCTCGCATGCGTCGCGTTCTTCGTCGCGTTCAGCCTGTGCTACCTGATCTCCAACGGCAGCTTCTACTGGCTGTCCGACAGCGTGCCGATGCCGCGCAGCATGGGCGCCTGGCTCGCCAACCTCGGCGACTGGTATCCGTCCTATCTGCGCAGCCAGGGTCTCTACTTCGGCATCGGCGTCGCGGTGCATGCGCTCGGCGTGCTGTTCGTGCGCTCGATGCCGGCGACGCAGCGCGCGGCGCGCTGATCGTTCATGCGCTTCGCGTGGCCGCCGCCGCGCCGTTCTTTTCGCTCGTACTGCAGCAGGAGCGCGGCATGGGTAACCGGCTGTCGAACATCTCTACGAAGATCGCCGGCGTGGCAGTGCCAGGATCGCCGCGCCCCGCAATGGCGACTCCCCGCGCCGTGGGCGACCGCAGTCATGGGTAATCGTCTCAGCAAGATCTACACGAAGACCGGAGACGACGGCACCACCGGCCTCGGCGACGGCACGCGCGTCGCCAAGGATTCGCCGCGCGTCGGCGCGTACGGCACGGTCGACGAGCTAAACAGCACGCTCGGCGTCGTGCTCGCGCACGAGCTCCCGCCCGCGGTGCGCGAGGCGCTCACGCAGATCCAGCACGACCTGTTCGATCTCGGCGGCGAGCTGTGCATCCCGGGCATGGAGATGATCCACGAGGCTGACGTCGAGACGCTCGAAAACATCCTCGACGGCTTCAACGCCGACCTGCCGCCGCTCAAGGACTTCATCCTGCCCGGAGGCGGCATCGCGGCGGCGACCTGCCACGTCGCGCGCACCGTATGTCGCCGCGCCGAGCGCGAGGTCGTCGCGCTGGCGCGCGTCGAAGCCGTTCGCGCCGAGGCGATCCGCTATCTCAACCGCCTGTCCGATCTGCTGTTCGTGCTCGCACGCGTGCTCGCGCGCGCGAGCGGCCACGGCGAAGTGCTCTGGCAGCACGAACGCCGCAAAAAGGGTAAGTAACCCTCGCGATGAGCACGAGCGGCGTCTCTTTCCATCACCCGGTCGCGTTCTGGATCGGCTGCGTGCTGCTCGTCGCAGGCGTGCTCTCGCATGGGCCGATGCTCGCGATGGGTGCGCAGATGCACTATCACCTCGCCGGCATGCCGATGGACGCGACGATGCTCGCCGGCATGGCGCTGATCCCGCTCGGACTCGCGCTGTCCGCCTACGGGATGATGCCGCGACTCGATCAGATGCGAGCGACGCTGCAAGGCAGGCGCGACCATTCGTATTTCCACATCGCAGACAACGTAGCGCTCAACCGCGAGCACTGGACGCTCGTGCTCGTGCTCATCGTCGCACTCGCGATCGACGTCATGAAACCGGCGACGCTCGGCTTCGTGATGCCCGGCATGACGTCCGAGTACGAGATCAGCAAGCAGACCGGCGCGCTGCTCGCGCTGGTCGCGCTGACCGGAACGACGGTCGGCTCGGTGGTCTGGGGGCGCATCGGCGACCTGTTCGGACGGCGCGCGGCGATCCTGCTTTCGGCGCTGATGTTCATGGGCACCGCGATCTGCGGCGCGATGCCGACGTTCGGCTGGAACCTCGCGATGTGCTTCCTCATGGGCGCCTCCGCGGGTGGCCTGCTGCCGATCGCGTTCACGCTGATGGCCGAGACCGTGCCGGCCGCGCAGCGCGGCTGGCTGCTCGTCGCGCTCGGCGGGGTCGGCACCTCCGCGGGCTACCTGCTCGCGTCGGGCGCGGCGATGCTGCTCGAGCCGAGCTTCAGCTGGCGCGTGCTCTGGCTGCTCGGTCTGCCGACCGGCGCGGTGATCATCCTGCTCAACCGCTGGATACCCGAGTCGCCGCGCTTCTTGTCGAACGTCGGCCTCGAGAACGCGGCACGCGATGTGCTGCGCAGGTTCTCCGGCGCAGTCACGCCGGCCGCCGCGGACCGCGAGATCGAACCCGACGCGGACGACGCGGTCGCGCGCGCCGCGCCCGACGAGGGCCGCGCGATCACGGGCATTCGCCAGCTGCTGCGGGGCGCGCATGCGCGCATCACACTGGGCCTCGTCATGTGCGGCATCGCCTGGGGCCTCGTCAACTTCGGCTTCGTCCTGTGGTTGCCGGTCAACCTCGGGAATCTCGGCGTCGCCGCTGCGGGTACGAGCAAGCTGCTCGCGTGGTCCGCGGTGCTCGCTCTGCCCGGCATCGCGGTCGTCGTGTGGCTCTACCATCGCTGGAGTTCGTTCGGCTCGCTCGTGCTGTTCATCGTGCTCACCGCGCTCGCGCTGCTCGCGTTCGCGGCGATGGCCTTCACCCATGTGACCTCGGCGGTCGCGCCGATCGTCGCGACGGTCGCGCTGCTGATCAGCGTCAGCGGCGTCATCGCGATGCTGATCCCGTATGCGGCCGAGATTTATCCCGTGCAGCTGCGCGGCACCGGCTCGGGCGTGATCGCCGCGAGTTCCAAGCTCGGCGGCATCCTCGGTGCCGGACTCGGCGTGCTCGGGTTCTTCGAGCACTTCGCGCTGTCCGCGCTGCTGATCGCGCTGCCGATGGCGCTGTCCGGCGTGATGCTGTTCCGCGGCGGCATCGAGACACGCGGGATCCGCCTCGAGGACATCCAGACCGCGATCTCGAAGTCCGTCTGAGTTCGCGCGCGAATCTCGATCGCGTAAAATGCGTGTCTGCGTGGATTGCCGCGCAACGAAGAGCCCGTCCATGCTGCTGTATACCCATCCCGCATGCATCGCCCACCTGCCCGGCATCGGCCATCCCGAATCGCCCGCGCGACTGCGCGCGGTGCTCGAGAGCCTCGACCACGACCGCTTCGCCGCGCTCGACCGCATCGAGGCTCCGCGTGCGACGCGCGCGCAGCTCGCGCGCGTGCATGACGACGCGCTGATCGAGGACATCGCGGCCGCTGCGCCGAGCGAGGGTTTCGTGCGGCTCGACGCCGACACGCTGATGTCGCCCGATTCGTTCGAGGCCGCGTTGCGCGCCGCGGGCGCCGTTTGCGCAGCGGTCGACGCGTTGATCGACGAGAAGGCGACGCGCGCGTTCTGTGCGGTGCGCCCGCCGGGCCATCACGCGACCCGCGCGAGCGCGATGGGTTTCTGCCTGTTCAACAACGTCGCGGTCGGCACCGCGCACGCGCTCGCGCGCGGACTCAAGCGCGTCGCGATCGTCGACTTCGACGTGCATCACGGCAACGGCACGCAGGACATCTTCTGGAACGACGCGCGCGTGCTCTACGCGTCGACGCACCAGTCGCCGCTGTATCCCGGAACCGGCGCCGCCGACGAGACCGGCGTCGGCAATATCGTCAACGCGCCGCTGCCCGCGGCGGCGAGCTCGTTCGCGTTCCGCGAGGCGTGCCGCGAGATCGTGCTGCCTGCGGTGAACCGATTCAGGCCCGAGCTCGTGATGATCTCCGCCGGCTTCGACGCGCACTACCTCGATCCACTCGCGAACCTGAACCTCGGCGCGGACGACTACGACTGGATCACGCGCGAGCTCGTCGAGATCGCGCGTCGTCACGCGAAGGGGCGCGTCGTGTCGAGTCTCGAAGGCGGCTACAGCCTCACCGCGTTGCGCCAGTCGACCGCGGCGCATGTCGGCGCGATGCTCGACTAGGAGTCGATCCGCGCGTCAGCGTCCGCGCTTCTGGCGCCGTCGCGGAACGCGGCGCGCGCGAGCGCATCCGGCAAATCTAAATACTGCAGAATATGAATGGCTTGGCTCGGCTCCGATTGTCCCTGCGGGGGGATTCGGGCATGCTTGCCGCCCTTGTGTTTGCCTACGAATTCGACGTGCAGCCATCGCCGACTCGCGCCAGAACGCCCAAGCTCCTGACATTGCGCCTCACGGCGATGCTGCCCCTGCTGCTGCTCGCCGGACTCGCGCCCGCGCAGACCGCCGTCGTCACCGAAGCGCAGCTCGTGCCCGCGTGCCCGGTCGGCGTCCTGCATTGCCCGAAGCCGGCCGATCCTTACGCCAAGTGCAAGCGCAACGACCTGCTCGATTTCTACACGCCCGGGCTGCCCGCCGCGGGCGACCGCTCGAAGGCAGCGACGACCGCAGACGCGCTCAAGGTGACCTGGACCGATCGCACGCACGCGCGACTCGAGGGCAACGCGCAGATGCAGCGCCTCGACGCGTTGTTGAAGTCCGACTTCATCAGCTACGAGACCGAGACGACCGACTACGTCGCGAACGGACACGTCGTCTACCAGGACGCGAGCACGCTGATGTCTGCCGATCACGCGCGCGGCACGACGACGCCGAACGTGACGTTCCTCGACAACGTGCGCTACCAGATGCTC
>JBDTYX010000155.1:0-7778 GCA_040005435.1 Rudaea sp.
TCTTCGCGACCTTCTTGACGGCCTTCTTGGCGACTTTCTTCACGGCCTTCTTCGGCGCGACCTTCTTGGCGACTTTCTTCGCGACCTTCTTCGCGGCCTTCACGGCCTTCTTCGCGACCTTCTTGGCAGCTTTCTTCGGCGCGGCCTTCTTGGCGGCCTTCTTCGGAGCTGCCTTCTTCGCCGCCTTGGCGACTTTCTTCGCGACGGCCCGCGCGCTCTTCGCGACGGCTTGCACGCGCTTCACGACCGCCTTCTTGACGACGGCCGCCCGCTTCGCGATCGCGCCTTCGGCGTTGCTCGCGCGACTGACGACCGCGGTGATCGCTGCGTTTGCGGTGTTGACGACGGCCGACTTGACGTCGGATGCCATCGAGCCTGCCTTCTCGGCCGCGGCTTGGCCGACCTCCTGGGCTTTCTCGACGACGGCACCGACCGCGTTGCTGGCGGCTTCGCCGATGGACTGTTCACTCTGCATGATTCCCTCCGAGGATGCTCTGCAATGGTTGCGAAATTAGGGTTTTCGACAGCAACTAGAAACGCCGAACGAAGACGATGCGATTCGGTACTGCGAATTTACCCTTTGTTCGTCCGCAATCAAGTGCTTTTTCTGCAATCATCGACCGCAGCCGCGTCGTCGCGCGAAAACACTGCGCCGGTGCTCCGATTCGCGCGCGCGCGTTTCGATCAGAATTTTCCGTAGTAGCCTTCCTTCAGCGCGTCGAACAGGTTGGCCGCGGTATGCGTTTCACCGTCATACTCGATTTCCTCGTTGCCCTTGGCCTCGACCACGGTGCCGTCCTCGAGCTCGAATCGGTATAGCGTGTTCTCGAGATCGGATTCCTTCACGAGCACGCCCTGAAACGCCGCGGGATTGAAGCGGAACGTCGTGCAGCCCTTCAGGCCCTGCTTGTGCGCGTAGCGGTAGATGTCCTTGAACTCTTCGTACGGATAGTCGGTCGGCACGTTGGCCGTCTTCGAGATCGACGAATCGACCCACTTTTGCGCTGCGGCCTGGATATCGACGTGCTCGACCGGCGTGACGTTGTCCGCGGCAATGAAGTAGTCCGGCAGCTTCTGCTCGGGTTCGTCGCTGAGCGGCATCGCCTGGCTGTTGATCAATTCGCGATATGCGAGCAGCTCGTAGCTGAACACCTCGACCTTTTCCTTCGACTTCTTGCCCTCGCGGATCACGTTGCGCGAGTAATGGTGCGCGAAGCTCGGTTCGATACCGTTCGACGCGTTGTTGGCGAGCGACAGCGAGATCGTGCCGGTCGGCGCGATCGACGAGTGATGCGTGAAGCGCGCGCCCCGCTCTGCGATCTCGGCGACGAGTTCCGGGGCCTCCTCCGCGACGCGCTGCATGTAGCGGCTGTACTTCGCGTGCAGCAGGCGGCCAGGCAGCTTGTCGCCGAGCTTATAACCGTCGCGCGCCATTTCCGGGCGCTGGCGCAGCATCTCGGCGGTGACGTCGAACTCCTCGACCATGATCGGCGCCGGGCCCTTCTCCTGGGCGAGCGCCGCGCCAACTTCCCAGCCTGCGACGGCCATGTCGCGTGCGATCTGTTCGGTGAATTCGCAAGACTCCTTCGAACCGTACCTCATCTTGAGCATCGTGATCGTCGAGCCGAGGCCAAGGAAGCCCATGCCGTGCCGGCGCTTGCGCAGGATCTCATCGCGCTGCTGCTGCAGCGGCAGGCCGTTGATCTCGACGACGTTGTCGAGCATGCGCGTGAACACGCGCACGACCTCCTTGTACTCGTCCCAGTCGAAGCGCGCCTTCGGACCGAATGGGTCGCGCACGAAGGTCGTGAGGTTGATTGAGCCGAGCAGGCACGAGCCATACGGCGGCAGCGGCTGTTCGCCGCAGGGATTGGTCGCGCGGATCGTCTCGCACCACCAATTGTTGTTCATCTCGTTGACCCGGTCGATCAGGATGAAGCCGGGTTCTGCGAAATCGTAGGTCGAGGACATGATCATGTCCCACAGGTGCTTGGCGCGGATATGGCCATACACCTTGCACGCGACGAGTCCATCGTCGCGGGTCACGTAATTCTTGCGCGTCGGCCACTCGCGCCAGATCACCTTCTCCGCATCGGCGAGATCGATCTCGTCGCGCTCCTTCAGGTTGATCGGGAACAGCATCGGCCAATCGCTATCGTCTTCCACGGCCTGCATGAAGCCGTCGGTGATCAGCAGAGACAGGTTGAACTGGCGCAGGCGGCCGTCTTCGCGCTTGGCGCGGATGAAGTCCTTCGCATCGGGGTGCGCGATGTCGAACGTGCCCATCTGCGCGCCGCGGCGGCCGCCAGCCGAACTCACGGTGAAACACATCTTGTCGTAGATATCCATGAACGACATCGGCCCGGACGTGTAGGCGCCCGCACCCGAAACATACGCGCCGCGCGGACGCAGCGTCGAGAACTCGTAGCCGATGCCGCAGCCGGCCTTCAGCGTCAGGCCTGCCTCGTGGACCTTCTCGAGGATGCCGTCCATCGAGTCCTCGATCGTGCCCGAGACGGTGCAGTTGATCGTCGAGGTCGCGGGCTTGTGCTCGAGCGCACCGGCGTTCGACGTGACGCGCCCGGCGGGAATCGCGCCGCGGCGCAACGCCCAGAGGAAGCGCTCGTACCAGTATTTCTGCTTCTCGGCGCTGGTCTCCGCGTCGGCCAATGCCCGCGCGACGCGCTGATAGGTGTGATCGATGCTCGCATCGACCGGTTCGCCATTCTTCGACTTGAGCCGGTACTTCTTGTCCCAGATATCGTATGACGCTGGCTGCAACGGGATTTCTGCCTCACTGCGTCCCAACACTTCCACCCGCACCGTACTCATCGTTCTTTCTCTCCCAGCTTGTTATGTCCAAGGCCGGTGTCGCGACCTGACCTTAAGTTGCAGTCCGTAGCTGTTTTGGACCGCCGATCGATGAACTTTGTTGAACTTTCTGCGTGTTTTTCAAGGAAAGCTTCCCCGCAGCGCCCCGCCGGAACCCGGTTGGCAGGCACTGTTTCCTCGCTTACCCGAAAATGCAGCCCCCTCGTCGCGTACGCTTTTCCGCCCAGTCTTGTCTGTCTGCCCGCAAACCCAACCGCTTGGGGATACTAAGCGTATTAGTACACAAGATGTTGTGCCTATGGGGCGAAAGCAAACCTACGCCTTCGGAAAATCGTTGTCAAAGGATTTTTTTAACATTTATTAATCAACAGCTTGCGAAATCGATTTGCGATAACACTTGAACAACTGTCACGGCATCGTCGCAAAGCCTTCTGTGACGCGGTTCCGGTCGAAATCACCACGCGCTGATGCGGAACGTCCTCTATGAAATGGGGTCTGTGATGCGGTCCGCCCACCCAACCCAGGCCATCGATCCCATGCACAACCCGCGTGCTTCGTACCGTCCCGGCGCCATCCTGCGTGCCTGCCTGCTGTCGTTTGCGGTCCTGATCGCGGCAGCGCCGATGCCGGACGGTGCGCTCGCGGCGATGCCGCCATTGCTGGACGGAGCGCCGCTGCCCTCGCTCGCCCCGATGCTCGACCGCGTCGTTCCTGCGGTGGTCAACATCAGCTCGAAGACGCACGTGCGCGTCAACAATCCGTTGCTCAACGATCCGGTCCTGCGCCAGTTCTTCGGCCTGCAGAACGCGCCACGCGAGCGCATCGAGCAGTCACTCGGATCGGGCGTCATCATCGATGCCGCCAATGGCTACGTGCTGACCAACAATCACGTGATCCAGGGCGCCGACGACATCTCGGTGACGCTTTACGATGGACGCACGCTCAAGGCCAAGTTGCGCGGCAGCGACCCCGACACTGACGTCGCGGTCATCGAGATTCCGGCCGACGGTCTTGCGGCTCTGCCACTCGCCGACTCGTCGAAGTTGCGCGTCGGCGACTTCGTCGTCGCGATCGGCGAGCCATTCGGACTCGGCCAGACAGTGACGTCCGGCATCGTCTCGGCGCTGAACCGCACGGGCCTGGGCGGACTCAACTATCAGAATTTCATCCAGACCGACGCCTCGATCAACCCGGGCAATTCCGGCGGCGCGCTCGTCAACCTGCGCGGCGAGCTCGTCGGCGTCAATTCCGCGATCTATACGCCGTCCGGCGGCAACGTCGGCATCGGCTTCGCGATCCCCTCCAATCTCGCCGCCGATGTCATGCGCCAGCTGATCGCGACCGGCGGCGTCCGCCACGGCTCGATCGGCGTCGAAGTACAGACCGTCGACGCGCCGATCGCGCGCGAGTTCGCGCTGCGCGAAGGTCAGCAGGGTGCGATCGTGACCCAGGTGCGTCCCGGCTCGCCCGCGGCGGCCGCGGGCCTGCAGCAGGGCGACGTGATCGTCGCGGTCAACGATCGCGCCATCCTCACCCAGAACGATCTCTACAACGCAGAGGGCATCGCGACGCTCGGTTCCAGCCTCGCGCTGAAACTCCTCCGCGACGGCAAGGTAGTCACGCTGAACGCGCACCTAGCCGTCGAGCAGGTCGCGACGAGCCAAGGCGCAGGGTTCGATGCGCGCCTCGCCGGCGCAGAGCTCGCCGATCCGAGCGAGCGCGTGCGCCGCACGGGCCTGCGCGGAGTCAGCGTCATGCGCGTCGGCAGCGACAGCCGTGCGGCAGCCAACGGACTCAAGGCGGGCGACCTCATCATCGGCATCAACGCCGCACGCATTGGCTCTTTGGCGGAGCTGAAGCCGCTCGCCGGAAATCCGCCACGGCGCCTGCAGCTGACGATCGTGCGCGACGGCGCGCAGGGCGTCTTGAACGCACAGTAGCGCCGATTGTCACTGCCTCGCCGCGACGCACGACGGGCAACCGTGCGCGCGTCGCCCGAGCCTGCGAGCGCGTGCGCGCAACGGCGAAAATACGAGGCTGAACGGGACAGCGCGAGGTCAACTTGGCATAATGTGGGCTCGTATTTTTGTCCCGGAATGATCCTAAGTGAAATCAGTACACAAATACATTTTCTCCGTCCTCGGCATCCTTTTCGCCCTCACAACGGGCACTCCCCTCGCGGCTCAGACCGCCGCCGCGAAACACCCCACCGCCAAGACCGCAGCGCCCAAGGCCGCGGCGAAGCCGAAGATTCCCGCGGAGCCGACGATCATCTGGCGCGGTGACCGCGCCACGGAACGCGCCTTCATGGCCGATCTCGTCAGAGAATACGAGGCGAAGAAACTCGGCAAGGTCACGCTGCAGCCGTTCAGCACGATCTCCGGCATCGATGCGGTGCATGACGGCACCGCCGACATCGCCGGTAGCGCGCGCGCAGCCGTTCCCGGAAGGGCCGAGGAGAGCGATCTCACGTTCTACCCGATCGCGTGGGAGGCGCTCGTGCCGATCACCTCGCCGAAGAATCCGGTCGACAACGTCACGCTGAAGCAGCTCTACGACATCTATCTCGGTCGACTGACCAGTTGGAAGGACCTCGGCGGCGGCGACGAGCCCATCAACCTCTATGGCGTCGCGGCGTCGCAGGACGGCGTCGAGTACAGCGTGCGCAAGCTGCTCTATCACAAGGGCGACCAGGCCGTTTCGGTGCCGCGCCTGTACCTCAACACGAGCCGGCTCGAGGAGGGCGTCATGATCGACCCGCACGCGCTCGGCTTCACGACCGATTCGGCCGTGTACTCGAACCGGGGCATCAAGGTGCTCAAGATCGAGGGACGCAGCGCGACGACCACGACGATCGCGGACGGCAGCTACCCGCTGTTCTCGGCGCTGTACCTCGCGGCACGCAGCGACGGCAAGAACCAGGCGGCGGTCGACAAGTTCATCGCGTTCGCGATGTCGGACGAGGGCAAGGCCATCCTGCGCCGGCGCCAGCTGATCCCGTACGCCGATGCGCCGACACTGCTGACCAAGCTCGACGAGCAGATCGCCTACATCGACGCGCAGACCGGCTCGACGCAGCCGCGCCCCGTCTCGGCGCCGCAGGCGACCGCCGATTTTCTGCAGCGCACCCAGCCCAATTCGATCGAGGCGCAGGAAGCCAAGGCGCGCGCCGCGGCCGACCGGGCGGCGAAAGAAAAGACCGCCGGGCACTGAAGGACCGACGCGTGCGAATCCGCGCGATCACGTTCGACCTCGACGATACGCTGTGGCCCATCGCGCCCGCGATGCTGCTCGCCGAACGGCATCTGCACGACTGGCTGCAGGCCCACTGTCCGCGCAGCGCCGCCGCCTATCCGATCGAGGCGATGCGCACGCTGCGTGACCGCGTCGCCGCGGATCATCCCCATCTCTCACATGACTTCAGCGCGCAGCGGCGCCTGTCGCTGCGCGCGGCACTGCTGCCGCACGGCTACGCGGAGACCCACGTCGAGCAGGCCTTCGGCGCGTTCTACGCGGGGCGCAATCGGGTCGAGTGTTATGCGGACTCGCTGCCCGCGCTCGAGCGTCTCGCGGCGCGCTTCCCGCTCGCCGCGATCACGAACGGCAACGCCGACCTCGACGCGATAGGGCTGTCGCGCTATTTCCGCTTCTCGCTGCGCGCGAGCGATTTCGGCAAGGCCAAGCCCGCGCCAGCGATCTTCCACGCGGCCTGCGCGCAGCTCGGCCTGGCGCCGACAGAAGTGCTGCACGTAGGCGACGACCCCGCGCTCGATGTCGTCGGCGCGCATCAGGCTGGATTACACAGCGCCTGGCTCAACCGCAACGGCGTCGCTTGGGCGAGTCTGCCGCAGGCGGCACAGGCGCAGGCCGACCTCATCGTGCGCGACCTCGCCGAACTCGCCGACCAGGTCGAGACATTCGCCGCATGCGTCGATTGAGCGCATGATGCGCCGACACGACAACGCTCCTTGGGATGAATCCGCATGCATGCACTGACCGAACTGCGTCGCGCTGCGCAGGCCATCCCGCTGACCGCGGTCAGCGCGGCCACGCTGCGACGAACGCTCGATCAACTCGGCAAGACGTCCGCGCAATGGGCGCGTGCGAGCGACTTCCACGCCGAACCCGGCAGCTTTTGCCTGCTTCCCGATGCGCAAGGCAAGCTCAAGCGCGTGCTCGCGGGCATCGCGGTCGCCGAGGACATCTACGCGCTCGCGGGACTGCCATTGCGGCTGCCGCCCGGCACCTACCGGCTCGACGACCTGGCCCTTTCGCTCGATGCGGATCGCGCCGCACTGGGCTGGGGCCTCGGCGCCTACCAGTTCACGCGCTATCGCAAGGCGCGACGCATGCCGGCCAAGCTCGCCGTCGAAACCGCGGTTCTGCGCGCGATCGAAGCGCGCCTCGATGCGAGCCGGCGCGCGCGCGACCTCGTCAACACGCCGAGCGAGGACATGGGTCCTGTTGAGCTCACGGACGAGGTCAAGGCGCTCGCCGCGACGCATGGCGCGAGCTACCGCGAATGGGTGGGCGATGAACTGCTCTCCGGCAATTTTCCGACGATCCACGCGGTCGGCCGCGCGAGCCATCGCGCGCCGCGCCTCGCCGAGCTGCGTTGGGGCGACGCCGCCCATCCGCACCTCGTCATCGTCGGCAAGGGAGTGTGCTTCGACACCGGCGGCCTCGACCTGAAAACGGCCGATGGCATGCGCTGGATGAAGAAGGACATGGGCGGCGCCGCGCATGCGATCGCGCTCGCCGAACTCATCGTGCGCGCGAAGCTGCGTGTGAACCTGACGCTGCTGATCCCCGCCGTCGAGAACTCGGTTTCGGCGAACGCCTATCGGCCCGGCGAAGTGATCCGCACGCGCGCCGGCCTCACGGTCGAAATCGACAACACCGACGCCGAGGGACGCCTCGTACTCTGCGATGCGCTCGCCTATGCG
>JBDTYX010000014.1:0-25541 GCA_040005435.1 Rudaea sp.
AGTATGCGATCCACAATCCGCTGCGCTGGAAGGACTATGGCGCGACGATCTGGGGTCTCACGGCATGCAACGGGCCGCGTGGCAAGACGCTGCCTGGCGAGCCGGACCGCTACTGGAACGACCCGATGCCGTTCTATGGCTACGCCGCGCGTGGCTTCGCCAACAGCAACTACCTCGTCGACGACGGCACGATCGCGCCAACCGCGGCGATCGCGTCGATCGCGTTCGCACCCGAGATCGTGATCCCCACGATCGCGGAGATGAGCCGTCGCTACGGCGACGCGGTATACACGCGCTATGGATTCGTCGATGCGTTCAATCCGAGCTTCAACTACACCGACCGTCCGCTGCGGACCGGCAGGGTCGTGCCGAACGTCGGCTGGGTTGATACGTTCTACCTCGGTATCGACCAGGGTCCGATCGTCGCGATGCTCGAGAACTATCGAAGTGACTTCGTCTGGATGGTGATGCGCAAGAATCCCTACGTCCAGGCCGGACTGAAGCGCGCGGGATTCCGCGGTGGCTGGCTCGATGCGACGCCGGCCAAGTAAGTGCGAGCATTTTGCTGCTTCAGCTTGTCGGCGCTTTGCACTTACACTGTCGTGCCGATGACTGCACAAGCGCCAGGGCATGACTGAACGTCGCATTCGAAATATCGTGATCGTGGGCGGCGGAAGCGCCGGCTGGATGGCGGCCTCGGCGTTTGCCAAGGTCCTCGGTGCGCGTTACGCGATCCGCCTGATCGAATCCGAAGAGATTGGCATCGTCGGCGTGGGCGAGTCCACGGTGCCGCACCTGAAGCTGTTCAACAAGGTGCTCGAGATCGACGAGATCGAATTCGTCAAGCAGACCCAGGCGACGTTCAAGCTCGGCATCCAGTTCGTCGACTGGCTGCGCCTCGGCCACCGTTACGTGCACGGCTTCGGCGTGATCGGCCACGATCACGGCATACTGCCGTTCCATCAGTACTGGCTCAAGGCACACCGGCTCGGTCGCGCGGGCGACCTCGGCGACTATTCGCTCAACACGCTCGCCGCAGAACGCGGCAGGTTCATGCCGTCGCCGACGAATGTCACCGAGTCGTCGCCGCTGGCCAACATCGCATATTCCTACCAGTTCGACGCGGGCCTCTACGCCGCGTGGTTGCGCCGTTACGCCGAAGAGCGTGGCGTGCAGCGCAGCGAGGGCAAGATCGCGCGCACGCTGCTGCGCGCGGACGACGGTTTCGTCGAATCGGTCGTGATGGAGAACGGCGAGGTCATCGCGGGCGACCTGTTCATAGACTGCTCCGGCTTCCGCGGCCTGCTGATCGAACAGGCGCTGCACACCGGCTACGAGGACTGGTCGCATTGGCTGCCGTGCAACCGCGCGGTGGTCGTGCCGTGCGCCAGCGTCGAGGCGCCTACGCCGTACACGCGCGTAACCGCACGACCGGCCGGCTGGCAGTGGCGCATCCCGCTGCAGCATCGCGTCGGCAACGGCTATGTCTATTCGAGCAACCACGTCAGCGACGACGAGGCCGCGGCGACACTGCTCGCCAACATCGACGGTCGCGCGCTTGCCGATGCTCGCGTGTTGCGCTTCACGAGTGGTCGGCGCAAGAAATTCTGGAACCGGAATGTCATTGCGCTCGGGCTCGCGAGTGGGTTCATCGAGCCGCTCGAATCGACGAGCATCTTCCTCGTGCAATCGGGAATCTCGCGGCTGCTGGGCCTGTTCCCAGAGCCTGACTTCAGCCCGACGCTGATCGACCGCTTCAACGAGCAGACCGTATTCGAATGGGAGCGCATCCGCGACTTCCTGATCCTGCACTACAACGCGACCGAGCGAAGCGACACGCCGTTCTGGGACTATTGCCGCACGATGGAAATCCCGCCTTCGCTGCGCGGATACCTCGAACTGTTCCGCGACAGCGGCCGTTTCTTCCGCAACGCAGACGAGATGTTCGCGATCACGAGTTGGGTCGAGGTGATGATCGGGCAGGGCGTGCTGCCGCAGCGCTATCATCCCGTGGTCGACCAGCTAAACGACGCCGAACTCGATGCTCTCGTCGGCGGCGTCAAGCGCGTCGTGGCCAATTGCGTCGATGCGATGCCAATGCACCAGGAGTTCATCGACCGCTACTGCAAGGCGCCGTCGGCGTGAGAGCGGCGAAATGGCGGACGAGTTCGCTGGCGCCGCTGGTGCGATGGTCCGTACACACGATCGAGGAGTCGAGAGGCGCATGATGTCGAACAGGTTTTTTCGGTTCTGCAATGTAAACGTTTTCATCTGTCTGCTCGTTCTTCTCGCCGGCGCGCCATCTCCCGCGCTCGCGAAGGGGCCGGTCGGCAGCTACGACGCCCTGGCCAAGGAGCAGAAGGCGACGCTCGACGAGCTCGAGCAACGCACGTTCGAGTATTTCTACGACAGCGCGAACGCGAGCAACGGCCAGATGCCCGATCACTGGCCGCAGCGTTCGGGCAACGACTATTTCTCGTCGATCACCGCGATCGGGTTCGGCCTCACCGCGTATGGAATCGGTGTCGAACGAGGCTGGATGAAGCGCAAGGACGCGGTGCAGCGCACGCTCGCCGCGTTGCGCTTCTTCCACGATGCGCCGCAGGGCGACGAGGCCGACGCGAGCGGCAACCACGGGTTCTTCTACCACTTCCTCGACATGGAGACCGGGCGTCGGTTCGGTAGTTCTCCCTGGGTCGAGTTGTCGTCGGTCGATACCGCATGGCTCATGTACGGCGTGCTGTTCACGCAGTCGTACTACGACCGCAATACCAATGAGGAGAAGGAGATTCGCCAGCTCGCCGACGACATCTTCCGGCGCGTTGACTGGCGCTGGTTCGGCGATGGCAATCCGCTGATCGAGGGCGGCTGGACGCCCGAGAACAGCTTCGACTACAACTACTATCGCGGTTACAACGAAGCGTTCGGCATGTACATCCTCGCGCTCGGCTCGCCGACGCACGCGCTCGGCAACGAGACGTGGAAGCGCTGGACCCAGACGTACGACAAGACCTGGGGCGAATTCCAGGGCCAGACGCACCTCAGCGGCAGCCCGCTGTTCTGGCATCAGTTCGCGCATTCGTGGGTCGATTTTCGCGGCATCCAGGACGCGTACATGCGCGGCCGGGGCATCGACTACTTCACGAACAGTCAGCGTGCGACGCTGTCGCAGCGCGAGTACGCGATCCACAATCCGCTGCAGTGGAAGGACTACGGCGCCGACATCTGGGGCCTGACCGCGAGCAACGGACCGCGCGGGCACACGCCGAAAGGCGAGCCGGATCGCTACGCCAAGGATTCCAAGCCGTTCTTCGGCTACATCGAGCGCGGCGCGGGGCTCAGCCGGTCGTTCGACGATGGCACGATCGCGCCGACCGCCGCGACCGCCTCGATCGCGTTCGTGCCCGAGATCGTGATTCCCGCGATAGAGGAGATGAAGAAGCGCTACGGCGACGCGTTGTATGCTCGCTACGGCTTCTTCGATGCATTCAACCCGAGTTTCACATACACCGATCGGCCATTGCGCACCGGCAAGGTCCTGCCGGGTCTCGGCTGGTTCGACGATGAATACCTCGGCCTCGACCAGGGGCCGATCATCCTCATGCTCGAAAACTATCACAGCGAATTCGTCTGGAAGGTCATGCGCAAGAACCCCTACATACGCGAAGGACTCAAGCGTGCCGGGTTCACAGGCGGCTGGCTCGACAAGGCCGAAGCGAAGTGAGCTGACGCAAGTGACAGGCGCCGCGCATTCCAGCAATCCACGCCGGCCTCTCTGGCAGATCCGTTGCCGCGGCGCCGCGATGACGTCGCTGCGACTTCCGTTCTGCATCGGCGCGTTGCTGCTCGCACTCGGCGGCTGCGCGCGTAGCGATGGCACGACGCTCAAGTTCTGGACGTTCGGGCGCGAAGGCGAAGTCGTCGGCGAACTGCTTGCAGATTTCGAACGCGAGCATCCGGGCGTGCACGTCGTCGTGCAGAACATGCCGCTGACCGCGGCGCACGAGAAGCTGCTCACCGCGTTCGCGGGCGACGCGCTTCCGGATCTTTGTCAGCTCGGCAATACCTGGGTGCCCGAGTTCGCCGCGCTCGGCGCGCTCGCGCCGTTGCAGCGCGAAGTCGATTCGTCCGCGGTCGTCCGCAGCGACGACTATTTTCCCGGTATCTGGGACACCAATGTCATCGACGGCAAGCTCTACGGCGTGCCGTGGTATGTGGACACGCGTCTCGCGTTCTACCGCAAGGACCTGCTCGCCGAGGCGGGCATCGAGCGCGCGCCACGCACCTGGGACGAGTGGGCCCACGCGATGGCCGCAATCAAGGCGCAGCGTGGCACTCAGAGATTCGCGGCGTTCCTGCCGCTCAACGAATTCGAACCGCTGCTCAACCTCGCGATCCAGCAGAGCGACCCGCTGCTGCGTGACGACGATACGCGCGGCAATTTCGAGAGCCCCGGCTTCCGCCGCGCGTTGGCCTACTACGCCGACGCGTTCCGCGAGGGCTGGGCGCCGCCGATGAGCAACACGCAGATCTCCAACGTCTGGGACGAGTTCGGCAATGGCCTGTTCGCGTTCTACATCACCGGGCCCTGGAACATCGGCGAGTTCAAGCGGCGCCTGCCGCCCGCGATGGCCGGACGCTGGGGCACGCTGCCGCTGCCGGGCATCTCTGGCCCGGGCGGTGGCGCGGCCGGGGGTTCGAGCTTCGCGATTTTCCGCAGCTCCCAACACCAGCGCCTCGCCTGGCAACTCGTCGAGTTCCTGTCGGCCGTGCCGCAGCAACAGCGCTTCTTCACGCTGACCGGCGACCTGCCTGCGCGGCGCAGCGCGTGGTCGTTTGCGGGCCTCGCCAACGATGAATACACGCTAGCGTTCCGCGAGCAGCTCGAACTCGTCAAGCCGACGCCGAAGGTGCCTGAATGGGAGCGCGTCGCGAACGCGATGCAGCTGATGGCCGAGCGCGTCGTGCGCGGCGGCGTATCCGTCGACACCGCACTGCGCGACCTCGACAGCGAGGTCGACGCGATCCTCGCCAAGCGTCGCGCTTTGCTCGCGAGCCGCGCGCATGATTGATTCGCGCACGCCGTGGACGTTCGTCACGCCCGCGCTGTTCGTGCTCGGAGTGTTCTTCGGCCTGCCCGTCGTCGCCGCACTGCTGCTGAGCTTCACCGACTTTGACCTCTACGCTTTGGCCGATCTCAAGAACCTGCGCTTCGTCGGCATTGACAACTACCTGGACGTGCTCGCGGCGCCGCTGTTCTGGAAGTCACTCGGCAACACGACCTATTTCGTCGTCGTCGGCGTGCCGTTGTCTATCGCGGCGTCGCTCGCTGCGGCACTGTTGCTGAATTCACCGCTCGCGCGCTTCAAGGGCTTCTTCCGCACGGCGTTGTTCGCGCCGGTCGTCACGACGGTCGTTGCGGTCGCGATCATATTCCGCTATCTGTTCCACACCCGCTACGGTCTGGTCAATCACGCGCTCGAGGGGCTCGGCATCGCGCCGATCGACTGGCTCGGCGATCCGCACTGGTCGATGCCGGCGATCATCGTGTTCGCGATCTGGAAGAACTTCGGCTACAACATGATCATCCTGCTCGCTGGCCTGCAGGCGATACCCGCAGACCTCTACGAGGCGGCACGCATCGATGGCGCCTCTCGCTGGGCGCAGTTTCGGCATGTGACGCTGCCCTCATTGCGGCCGATACTCGTGCTCGTCGGCGTCATCACGATCGCGGGCTACTTCCAGCTGTTCGCGGAACCCTACGTGATGACGCGCGGCGACCCGCTGCAGTCGACGGTCAGCGTGCTCTATTACATGTATGAGGAAGGCTTCAAGTGGTGGAGCCTCGGTCGAGCGAGCGCGATTGCGTTCATCCTGTTCGTGCTGATACTCGTGGTCACGCGGCTCCTGCTGCGCGTGACGCGCACGCGCGGTGCCGCCGAATGAGCATGCAGAAGAGGAGCGGCGCGTGGCTGGTCAACGGGCTCCTCGCGGCCGGCGCGGCCGTCGTGCTGTTTCCGCTGCTGTGGATGGTCTCGGTGTCGTTCATGCAGCCCGGCGAGGCGAGCCATTATCCGCCGCCGATGCTGCCTGCGCACGCC
Organism: Rudaea sp.; assembly: GCA_040005435.1. GTDB lineage: Bacteria > Pseudomonadota > Gammaproteobacteria > Xanthomonadales > Rhodanobacteraceae > Rudaea. The sequence goes on from JBDTYX010000014.1 coordinate 6,102, forward strand.
ACGCTCGCCAACTACGCCGAGCTGTTCGGTCACGCGGGCATGGGGCGTTATCTGCTCAACAGCGTGCTCGTCGCGAGCGCGGTGACGCTGCTCTCGCTCGCATTCAACCTGAGTGCGGGCTACGCGTTCGCAAAGCTCAGGTTCGCGGGCCGCGAGCGCCTGTTCCAGTTGCTGCTCGCGGCGCTGATCGTCCCCGTGCAGGTCGCGATGATCCCGCTGTTCCTGCTGATGAAGTGGCTGCATCTCGTCAATAGCTACGGCGGCGTGATCGTTCCCGCACTCGCGTCGGTGTTCGGCATCTACCTCGTGCGTCAGTACGCGCGCTCCATCCCGGACGACCTGCTCGAGGCCGCGCGCCTCGACGGCGCGGGAGAGTGGCAGATCTTCATCCGGGTCGTCCTGCCGCTGCTCAAGCCGATCGTCGTGACGCTGTCGATATTCACTTTCCTCGCGAACTGGAACGACTTCATGTGGCCGCTGATCGTGCTCAGCGACCAGGCCTGGCAGACCGCGCCGGTCGCTCTCGCGGGACTGTCGCGCGAACACGTGCAGGACAACGAACTCATGATGGCGGGGTCGGTCGTCACGATCGTGCCAGTACTGGCCTTGTTCCTCGCGCTGCAGAAGCACTACCTGCAGGGGCTGCTGCTCGGCAGCATCAAGGGATAGGCGCGGCGATAGCGCATTTGCAAAGTCGCCCACGCCGATTCCGACGCAGGGCCCGGCCCGACTGGATCTTAAAAGGAGTGCTGCATTGAAAATGATTCGCCTCGTCATCCTCGCGACCGCGCTGATTGGATCATCTCTCATGCCCGGAGCGGTGGATGCCGCGCCCGGCGCGACGTCGCCATCGACGGAATACGGGGTGATCGACGGTGCGTCGTTCCGCATCGACATTCCGGCCAACTGGAATCACGAGCTCGTCGTCTACTACCACGGTTACTCACTGACGCCGACGATCTTTTCAGCCAGTGAGCCCTTGTCTGCGATGTTCGATCCGTTCCTGTCGCGCGGCTACGCGCTCGTGCAGTCCGGCTATTCGCGCACCGGATGGGCGATCGAGCAGGCGCAGTCGGAAACCGAAAGACTGCGCGCGAAATTCGTGGCCCGCTACGGCGCGCCGAAGCGCACCTACATCACCGGCATGTCGATGGGCGGCGCGCTGACCGCACTGACGATCGAGGCCAGGCCGCAGATCTACGCAGGCGCGTTGTCGCTGTGCGGCGTGATCGAACCGAGCGATCGCTTCCTGCAACGCAACTTCGCGGTTCGCGCGGCGTTCGACTACTACTTTCCCGGACTGCTCGGTCCTCTCGTTCCGGTGCCCGCAGACTACCGCATGGACGATGCGACGACGGACAAGATCGCGCGGGCGCTCGCCGGCAATCCGAAGGCACTGCGTGCGATGCTCGGGCTCTACCCCGCGGCCGACGCGAACAACTTCCCGCCGGTGCTCGCGTTCATCACGAACGATACGCAGGAACTGCAGCAACGCACCGGCGGCAACCCGTTCGGCAACGCCGACATGATCTACGTGGGCTCGCAAGACGATGCGGCGCTCAACGATGGCGTGCGCCGCTACCGCGCGGACGCGAAGGCCGCGCTCTACCTCGCGCGCTGGTACACCCCGAGTGGGAAGCTGCTGCGCCCGATGCTCGCGCTGCACGATACGGCAGATCCGCTCGTTCCTGCGATCGGCGCGTTCGAATACGCGCTCGCCGCCCAGCGTTCGGGACACGGCGAAAACTTCGTGCAGCAGTATGTCAATCGTGAAGGACATTGCGTGTTCACGCCGGACCAGATCGGGCGTGGCTTCGACGAGCTCGCCGACTGGGTCAGGATCGGGAAGCGTCCGGAGTCGGGCAAGTTGCCTTCGAGCTGACGACGCGTAACGTTCAGCGCGTGTCGAGCGATGCGCCATTGCTCGCGATCACCTGCGCGTAGTGCCTGCCGCTGGCCTTGATCGTGCGCTGCTGCGTCGCGAAGTCGACGTGGATGATGCCGAAACGCTTCGAGAACCCAAGTGACCATTCGAGATTGTCGAGCAGCGACCATGCCATGTAGCCGCGGATGTCGCAGCCCTGTGCGATCGCCTCGGAGAGCGCGGTGAGATGTTTCTTCTGGTAGCCCACACGCAGCGGATCATCGAGCACGCCGTCCTCCGCGCTCGGCGGGTCGTAGAACGCCGATCCATTCTCGGTAATGTAAATCGGCGGATTACCGTAGCGCTCGCGCACCCAGTTGAGCGTGTCGGTCAGCCCCTGCGGAAACACCTCCCAGCCGGTTTCGGTATAAGTCGCATGTTGCCGGACTGCCGCCGCCTTGAGCGGATAGCTCGACTCGTCGTGCCTTGTGACGCAGCGCGTGTAGTAGTTGACGCCTAGAAAATCGGTCGGCTGACGGATCAGGTCGAAGTCCGCGGAAGGCCAGTCCGGCCACGCTTCGCCGAATATCTCCTTCATCTCGTCCGGATAGCGGCCGAGAAACACCGGGTCGAGGTACTGGCGATTCATGTACGCGTCGGCGCGCCGAACCGCGGCGAGATCCTCGGCGGACCGCGATGCAGGGTATTTCGGCTCGAGATTCACGACGATGCCGATCTCGTGTTTGCCGCGCGCGCGATACGCCTGCACCGCAGCGCCGTGCGCGCGCAACAGGTTGTGGCTCGCGATCGGCGCCTCGAATCTGCTGCGATGTCCGGGTGCGAGCACGCCGTGCAGGTAGCCGCCATCGGTCACGACCCACGGCTCGTTGAGCGTCGTCCACTTCCTCACGCGGCCGTCGAGGCGCGCGTAGACGGCATCCGCATACTCGGCGAACCAGTGCGCGATGTCGGGATTGAGCCAGCCGCCGCGATCGTCAAGTGCCGCGGGCAGGTCCCAGTGGAACAGCGTAAGCAGCGGCTCGATGCCGTGTTCGAGCAGCGCATCGACGAGGCGATCGTAGAAGTCGAGACCGGCCTCATTGATTCTTCCTCGGCCTTCGGGCAGCACGCGACTCCATGCGACGCTGAAACGATAGGCCTTGAGTCCGAGTTGCTGCATCAGCGAGATGTCGTCTTTCCAGCGCCGATAGTGATCGCAGGCGACGTCGCCTGTGTCCCCGTTCGCCATCATTCCTGGCGTGTGAGCGAAGCGTTGCCAGATGCTCGGGCCCGCACCATCCGCGAGCGGAGAACCTTCAATCTGATACGCGGACGTCGCCGCGCCCCACAAGAAATTCGCGGGAAATCGAACAGGGTGAGACATGCCGGGAATCCTTGCAGCATGCGAAATGAAAACGATTACATGGCAGAATAACGCAAGCGTCCGGTGATGGATAGCGCGATCGGATGCTGCGCCGCCGCAAGCTTTGGTCGGTAGTGACGGGTTATGAAAAGGCGGTTCCGCGGCGCGCAACAAAGGCGCTGACGCAGCGGCGATTAAGGGCGACGAGGGTACGACGTGGCGGCGGTCGAACTGCAACAAGTGCGCAAAGTATACGAGAACGGCCACGTCGCGGTGGCCGGCGCGACGTTCGTCGCGGCGGATGGCGAGCTGCTCGTCCTTGTGGGTCCCTCAGGCTGCGGCAAGACCACGACGCTGCGCATGATAGCGGGGCTCGAATCGCCCACCTCGGGTACGTTGTCGATCGGCGGACGCGTGGTCAACGACATCGCGCCGAAGGATCGCGACATCGCGATGGTGTTCCAGAGCTACGCACTCTATCCGCACATGACCGTCGCCGAGAACCTAGCCTTCGGGTTGAAGCTTCGCGGTGAATCACGTGAAGCGATTGCGCTGCGCGTGCGGGAGGCGGCCGAACTGCTCGGCATCACCGAATTGCTTGAGCGCCATCCGCGCGTGCTCAGCGGCGGTCAGCGCCAGCGTGTTGCGCTTGGTCGCGCCCTGGTACGCCAGCCGCAGGTGTTCTTGCTCGATGAGCCGTTGTCCAATCTCGACGCGCAGCTGCGCCTGTCGACACGCGTCGAGATCGCGCGCTTGCATCGGCGCCTCGGCGCGACCATGGTCTACGTGACTCACGACCAGATTGAGGCGATGACACTCGGCCAGCGCATCGCGGTGTTCGAGCGCGGCGAGATCCAGCAGATCGACACGCCGATGAACCTCTATGCACGGCCGGCAAACGTGTTCGTCGCTGGGTTTCTCGGTAGCCCTGCGATGAATTTTTTCCGTGGGCGAATCCGAGCGGAGGAGGGATTGCAGCTCGAATGCGCGGGATGCCTGCTTCCGCTTGGGAGCGTCGTCTCCGCCGAGGTTGCGGCACGCGTCGGCAAGGAGCTCATCGTGGGCCTGCGTCCCGAGGCGCTCTCGGTCGTGACGGGCGCCGGCCAATTCACGGCGTTGCTCGAGATCGTCGAGCCGGTCGGCAACGAGATGTTTCTCAATCTCTCGTTCGCTGGCGGCACGCTCGTGCTGCGCTGCGCGCCTCGCGAACTGCCGGCTCCGGGCAGCCGCCTGTCACTCGGGTACGCTGCGGACGCGCTGCACTTCTTCGACGCCGAGACGCAGAAACGCATCGGCTGAATACCGCTGCTCGCAATGAGTTGGTCGACGCGTCTCTGCGGAGACCGACGGGCCCTATCCGCTGTATTCGATCCTCTCGAATGCGGCGCTCGTACCCAGCGACGCCGCGAAGATCGTACTGGCGTTCCGCTTAAGGCCATTCTGCGCTTCGTCGACGTGAGCAGCGGCAGCGCGCCGGTCTCCGGTGCCGAGATTTACATCTGGCATTGCGACATGGACGGCGTCTACTCCGGCTATTCGAACCAGAGCGGCGGCGTGAATGCGACCGGCGAGACGTTCCTGCGCGGTTCCAGCTGCCCGCCGCGAGTGGTCAGGCGGTGTTCGAGACGGTCTACCCTGACTGGTGTGCGGCGCGGATCACGCACATCCACGCGCAGGCCTATCTCAACGACAATCGCTGCATGTCGCACACGCGTAGAACACGTCTGTGAAGAGCTTTTCCGAGGACGGCCTGTTCAGCGACGGCACGACCTACAAGATGGTGACGATCAGCGGCGACGCGAACGCGGGATACGTCGCCACACTGACCGTCGGCATTGCGGCCTAGCGCCGCCTGCTGAACACCGGAGCAGCGGCAACGCTCGCTCGGGCCCCCCGGGTGCCAGCCGCCGAGCGCGCTGATCTACGCGTCGCTCGTGAGCCTCCGCATTTCTTTCGCTCCGCTAAAGCGATTGCAACACAGCCGCGGGTTGAGTGCGTGATTTGCTTGCCCACCGTATTGCGTCCTTTCCTCAGGCCAGAGCGCAAGCAAGCACGAGTATTGACAACACCATATTGTTACAAGTAACGTTACTTGTAACACACAGCCAATGAAATACCTCCTATCAGAAAGCATTCGACCGATTCCCAACGCCAAAAGGCTTTCCGCGAACGCATGCGCGCGAAAGGTCTTGTTGCGCGCCAGGTGTATGTTCGTCCCGCTCACGTTGAGGTCCTGGCGATGCTAGAGATGAGCCTGCGTGAGCCCGTTCTTTCCCCATCACTCGTACAGATCAAGGATTACGCCGCCATGACGCAACCGTGGACCACTCCCGCCCTGTTCGACGCGCTCGAGACGCACGTCTCCCGGGAGCGCCTGCCGATGAAGATTTCGCTCGAGCCCGGATCGGAACCGACGATCGCGATCAGCCTGCCCGAGCACGGCGATCTTGCAATACACCTCGCGGCCTCGGGCCAGCAGCTGTTCGTGTCGACACCGTTGTGCTTCGGATCGCAGGTACGCGACCGCGCCGCGTTCAACGATGCATGTCTGCGCCTGAATCCCGTCAGCCCGCTATCGAACATAGGATTGCAGAGCCTCGACGGCGAGGACGTCTATATGGTGTTCGGCGAAATGTCGACGCGTTCGCCGATCGCGAACATCGTCGAGGAGATCGGCATGCTTGCCGACAACACGCTGCAGGCTGCGCACGCGCTGCAGTCATTCATCCAACGCGCGTGAAGGAGTAACCGATGAGCATTCTGAGCAAGATTCTCACGCTGTTCCGCGGCGCCGCCACCGAGGCGGGCCAGTCGATCGTCGATCAGAACGCGGTTCGCATCCTCGATCAGGAGATCCGCGACGCGCAAAATGAGAGCATCCGCGCCAAGGACGAACTCGCACGCATGATGGCGCAGCAGAAGATGTCCGCGGACAAGCTGCAGGCGAAGCTCGACAAGAAATCCGAGTACGAGGGACACATCCAGAAGCTGCTGGGCCAAGGCAACCAGGACCTCGCTCGCGAAGTTGCGACGAAGGTCGCGCAGCTCGAGAGCGAAATCGCGGGTGATCAGAAGGACGGCGCATCGATCCTCACCGCAGTCGACAAGATGCGCGACGCTCTCAAGGCCGCCGACCGGCGCATCGCCGGGCTGCAACAGCAGGTCGACCAGGTCAAGGTCAACGAGAGCGTGTTGCGCTCGCAGTCGGCGATCGCGGCGAGGCACAGCGGCCAGAACGCGAAGCTGCGCACCGCGCTCGACTCGCTCGACCGCATCAAGACGCGACAGGCAGAGCAGACCGCCCAGATCGAAGCCGCCGATCAGCTCGCGGCAAGCGAGGGGGACGGCGATCTCGAAGTGCGTCTAGCGAAGGCGGGCATGTTACCTGGCAGCGTCAGCGCGGACGACGTGCTTGCGCGCTATCAGACGGTGAGCGTGACGCGCCAGGAACCCGCCCAATTGCCCGCTCCGGGTTCGAGCGCTCCGGCGGCGGTGCCCGCGAGCCAATCCGCGGACAAGGCGGGCTGAAGTCACGTTGAATGTGCCGGGGTCTTTTTGGCCCCCGGCGGACTGACCGGAGGCAACGGGATGGCGTGGTTCGGAAGCGGGAAGCAGGAAGAGAAAACGGTGTTGCCGTATGGGGCTCGGCTGCGTGCCGCGGTGAAGTTCGACGACCTCATCCATAAGCTCAATGCCGACGCGTTCGGATTCGACTGGCCGGAAAGCCCGCAGATCATCGAGGCGATCGGCGACATCAATCTCGGCGAGGGCAGCAGGCTCTATCGGCTGTATCTGACCGACGATGCGTTCCTGCAGATTGCCACGTCGAACGGGCAGCCGGGCGAAGTGAATCTATTCGTTTACGCGGAGTCGATCAATCCGTCGACGAAGAGCGATTTCGAGCACTGGGTTACCACGGGCGCGCCCGTCGATTACAAGCTTGGCCAGTACGCCTACGCGCGCGTATGGGGCGAGGGCGAGGAAACGATCCAGCGCGTGCCGCTCGAGGAGCGCGTCTACAAGAAGGATTTGCAGACGCACGAATACGACCTCACCGTCTACACGATGCTCTACTCGCGCGTGGTACCCAGTCTCGAGCGCAACGAGATGCTGCTCGTTGCGGGCGAAGACTCCGGGCCGGACGACTTCGTGATCAGCCAGGCCGTCGGCATTCCGCTATCGACCGCCGAATTCGAAATCACCTGAGCGGGCCAGACCAATCGAGACGAATTATTTTCCTCCAGCTGACCCATATTTCGCAGATATCCAGGAGCACGTATGCATCCCGAGATCGCCCATTCGCTGAGCACGTTGCCGGAGTTTCTCGCCTACTTCGGGCTCGCGATCCTCATGACCGCAGTATTCGTCGCGGTCTACCTCTGGATCACGCCACACGACGAGTTGCGTCTCGTCCGCGAGAACAAGGAGGCGGCGGCAATCTCGTTTTGCGGCGCGTTGATCGGATTCATCATTCCGCTGGCGACGGCGATCACGCAGTCCGTCAGTCTCGTCGATGGTCTGGTCTGGGGCGTCGTGGCGCTCGCGATTCAGGCGCTGACCTTCGTCGTTGTGCGCGTGTTCATGGGCCATCTGCCCGAGCGCATCGCGGCCAACGAGCGAGCACCGGCGATTTTTCTTGCGGGCCTTTCGCTAGGGGTTGGCATTCTCAACGCTGCTTGCATGACCTACTGATGTCCGCTCGGACCATTGAACTTTCAGGAAGGACGCAATGAAACGCTCACGTGCCTTGACCCTCGTGCTGATGGCGCCGGTGCCGGTGTTGCTTGTTGGCTGCGACGACACGCCTCAGGACATGACCAAGAAAGGCTTTTACACCGATATCGCCGCGTGCGAGAAGGACGGCAACGCGCACGACGTCTGCCAGCGTGCGATGGACGGCGCGAACCAGATGCACGCGACCAACGCGCCGAAATTCAAGACAAAAGAAGAGTGCATCGCCGAATTCGGCGAAATCTGTCGCGAGCGCGAACATGAATCCGGCATCTGGGGTCCGTTGATGACGGGCTTTCTGGTCTCGCAGCTGTTTTCGCCCGGACGTCCGGTCCAGTACATCGATTCGTATCCGATCTACCGCACGCGCACCGGCGGCTACACTCAATACGATCCAGCTGGTGGCACGTCGGCGGGCGGCGGGTACAGGTCGTATGGTTCGTCAACGAGTTCGTATCACTCGGTGTCGGTGACGCCGAACCGCGCGGTCACTGTCTCGCGTTCGGGCTTCGGTTCGGTCGCGTCTGCGCGCAGCGGGTGGGGCGGACGGAGCAGCAGCAGCGCCGGCAGTTCCTCCGGCAGCTGACGATGCGTCGCATCGAGATTGCCGAGCGTCCCGACTGGCGTGCGACTGCTGAGAAGCTCGGCTTCCTGTTCCACACGATCGACGGCGAGGCTTACTGGGACGAGAGCGCCTACTACGCGTTCACGCTCAAGCAGGTGGAGCACGACATCGAGACGCCGACCGGCGAGATCCACGAGATGGCGATGGCGCTCGTCGACGAATGCGTCCGCGAAGAAGAACTCATGCAGCGCCTCGCCATTCCCCGCGCCTACTGGGATTGGATCGCGCGGTCGTGGCGCGGGGCGTCGCCGCACGTCTACGGTCGCATGGACCTCGCCTATGATGGCAACGGACCCGCCAAGCTGTTCGAGCTCAATTACGACACGCCTACCTCGCTGTACGAGGCCGCATTCTTTCAGTGGGTGTGGCTCGAGGAACAGAAAAAGCGCGGCGCGCTGCCGCAGGATGCCGACCAGTACAACCTGATCCAGGAGAATCTGATCGAGGCGTTCGGCGCGATCGCGAAGCAACTGCCGCGGCCGTTCTACTTCTCCGCGGTGCGCGAATCCCGGGAGGACCAGGCGACGATCACCTACTTGCGCGATTGCGCGGAGCAGGCCGGCGTCGCGACCAAAGCCATCGCAATCGAGGACATCGGATTGTCCGATGATGGCCGCTACACCGACCTCGACGACTATGTGATCGAGACGCTGTTCAAGCTCTATCCGATCGAATTCATGTTCGCCGAAAAATTCGGCGGCGCGTTGCCGGGCTCGGCTATCCACCTGATCGAACCGCCGTGGAAGGCGATCTTGAGCAACAAGGGCATCCTGCCGCTGCTGTGGGAACGCCACCGCGATCATCCCAACCTCTTGCCTGCTTTCTTCGAGGACTCGCCGGTAGCCGACCTCCCGGCGGGGTGGGTGCGCAAGCCGTTCTTCTCGCGCGAAGGCGCGAACATCGAGGTCCGCCTCGAGGACGGATCGAGCGAGCGCAGCGATGGCCCCTACGACGACGCGCCGACGATCCGCCAGGCGGTGCACCCGCTGCCGCGTTTTTCCGGAGGCTATCCGCTGATCGGCAGCTGGGTAATCGGCGATCGTGCCTCGGGCATCGGCGTACGCGAGGACGCGACGCTGATCACGCGCGACACATCGAGATTCGTGCCGCATATCATCGCGTGAAGACCGGCGCGACCGACGGCGGGTTGCCTATGACAACCGCGGCAGCTCCGCAGTCGATGCGCTAAGGCTCGCGCACGTCGTCCTCCTGTGCGTGTGCTGCGCCCAGACCGCCGGCCCCCGCGCCGAGGCCCGTTCCGATGCCCGAACCGCCGCCGCCCCCGCCACCTGCCCCCCTTGTCGCCGCCTTGTTTCCCCTCGTCCTTCCCGCCACCTCCGTCCTTGGCACGCGCGGCAGACGGCCTCGTCGGGCCCTGCTTGGGGATCGACAGCCCCGCAGGAAACGGATCGAGATCGAGGACGCGCCGGATGAAGTCGCGCAGCGAGACGACGAGGTCGGCCGTCGGCGTGGGGCGGCCTTGCGCGAGCTCGGTCGCCGCGCGGGCTGCGAGGCGGACCTGTTCTTCGGTGCCGAGCAGAATGACGTCGGACAATGCCGCCTCGACCGCGTCTCGCATGCGGCGCGCGCGATCAGAGCCCGAATTGCCCAGTGCGACCACAGCCCGGGTGGGCTGCCCAGTCGCCTCGATGGTCGGCGCACCCGCTTCCGCGATGTGAACGTCGCGAGTGCGCAAGTCGCGCAGATGTGTCGGATCGACTGCAAGATTTCCGGTGAACGAGCCGCCGAGCGTCTTGTAGGCCGCGATGAGTGTGCGCAGACGCTCGTTGATCTAGCGGTTTTCACGCTCCCGACGCTGCTGGATGGTCTGTTGCGCGAGCAGGCGGATGCCGACGCCTATCAGCGTGATCACAGCCAGCCCGAGCAGCATGGAAAGCATCGTCTGCCATGAGCTGAAATCGAGATTTCGCACGTGTGGACTCCGAAGGCGTCTGCGTCAATCTAGTACAAGCCGAGCGCGACGGCACCTCCGCTCGATGTGGCCGGGCGTTCAGCTTTGCGCGAAGAGTTCCGATTGCGACGCCGTCTCGCCGACCTCTCCGAAGTTGCTCAACCCGACCCCGACGAGACGGTAACGCGTGCGCGGCGGCAGCTCGACGCGCTCGCGCAACGACAGCGCAATGCGCGTGAACTCGACCTCGTCCTGCGGCGGAATCGGCGGCGTGTTGCTGCGCGTGAGGATGCGGAATTCAGCGGTCTTGAGCTTGAGTACGACAGTGCGACCAATGCGTTCGGTCTTGCGTGTTGCCCCCCAGGTCTTCGCGGCGAGCTCGAGAATCATCGGCGCGATCTCGTCGAGCGTCACGTCGCGCGCGAAGGTGTCCTCCGCGGAGATCGACTGCACCGGCTGATCGGGATTGACCGCACGCTCGTCGATGCCGTGCGCGAGCTCATGCAGGCGCGCGCCGAAGCGACCGAAGCGACGCTCGAGCTCGCGCGTGTCGAACGCCCGCACGTCGGCGCAGGTATGGATGCCCAGCGCTTCGAGCTTCGCGTTCATGACCTTGCCGACTCCGGGAATACGGCCCACCGCGAGTGGCGCGAGGAATGCCTCGACCTGCTCGGGGCGGATGACGAACAGGCCGTTGGGCTTGCGCCAGTCGGAGGCGATTTTGGCGAGGAATTTGTTCGGCGCGACGCCGGCGGACGCGGTGAGCTGCGTGGCTTCGCTGATCTGCGCGCGAATCGCTTTCGCGACCGCCGTGGCCGAGGGCGCGGTTGTCGTATCGGTGACGTCCAGATAGGCCTCGTCGAGCGACAGTGGTTCGACGAGGTCCGTGTGCTGCAGGAAGATGTCGCGGACCTGCTTCGACACCGCGCGGTAGCGGCTGAAATCCGGTGGGACGAAAACTGCTTGCGGACACAGTCGCTCGGCGCGAACGGCGGGCATCGCCGAGCGCACGCCGAACTTGCGCGCCTCGTAGGAAGCCGCACACACCACGGAACGCGCGCCGCGCCATGCCACGACGACGGGCCTGCCGCGCAGCGCGGGGTCATCGCGTTGCTCGACCGAGGCATAGAACGCATCCATGTCGACGTGCACGATCTTGCGCATACGCGATTGTGCGACGACGGCTGCGCCCAGGAAAGGTCCGCACGTCGCGAATTTCCTTCATGAAGCCGGGTCCGCGGACTACGACGCGCGAGCGGGTTGCTCCCTCGTCCGGCCCCACGCGTGAGGTGATCATCGTGAACGGATGGTCAAGCGAACCGCAAACTCGAGGAGAAGTGCATGGACGACGGTGAAATAGAAATCGCGGGGCGCAGCATGCGCTGGTATGAATGGCTGGTCTGCCTTGTCGTACTGCTGCTCGCGAGCGGCGCTCGCGCGGGTCCGGTCTACCGCTGCACGGACGCACGCGGCAATACGGCGTTCACCGATATTTCTTGTGCGGCGGGCGACAGCGCGCAGACGTTTGCCGCGGCGCCCGCGCCGCCTTTCTCCCCGTCCCCGCACTATGAGCTCGCCGGACGAGATTCGCGCGACGCCGTCCGGGCAGCACGCCGCGGCAGCGCCGCAGCGACGGAAGGGCGGCACGAGGCGTCGACGCCCGCGGCGCGGTCATTCGAATGTCGCTCCGTGGACGGCCAGGTGTTCTACCGGCACGCCGCCTGCCCGCACACGATCGACGCGAAACCCGACGGCTTCGGTCGCGGTCGTGCGGCGAAGAAGAAAGTCGAGGTGCACGTGCAGCGCGTGAGCCGCGAAGAGGCATGCACGCAGATGCGCCGCGCGGGAGCAAGCGGACGCAGCGGCCATGGGCATGACGAGGACGTCTCGAGCTACGAGAAAAACCTCGGACACGACCCCTGTCGCTAGTCTCGCGCGGCGCAGGCAGATGCAGGCGACCGTCGAAATCGGGTATCTTTGCGCCGTCGACGAATTAGCGAGGAGACTTCATGTTGGCGCGATCCATTCACAGCGCTTGCGGCGCAGTATTGGTGCTCGCGACGATCGCGGGTTGCTCCGCGGGCTCGTCTCCGGAAACCTCGACGGCAGCGAAGAAGATGTCCGCGCCTGCGTCGCCCGTCGAAGCTGGCGCCGACGAGAAGTCTGCCGCCGAGGCGAAGGCGACAAAGGACATGCAGCTTTACGATCAGATGCGCATCAAGGAGAGCTACGATCTCGCGGTGCCGCTGGGCGATGAGATCGTCGCGAAATATCCGGGTACGCCCGCCGCGGCCAAGGTCAAGGAGACGCTCGCGGACGTGCGCGCGAAGGCCGCCGCAATGGTCGAGTCGCTGCGCCTGTCGCGGCTGTGGTCCTACAGCGCGGTGCCAGAGAAAGGCGGCATGCAGTACGCCGCGTCGATCGAGAATACGCCGCCCCTGACACCGGCGACGATCACGGGTAAGGATGCGCGGCGGGTCCATCTGATCGTCCGTCAGCATCCACAGTGGGGGCAGAACGTCTACCTGATCCTCGACAACGACACGTTCGATTGCCGCGGCGGCTGCCCGACGCTGCCGGTCGCGTTCGACAGCGAGCCGGCCAAGCCGATGAAGGCGACGATTCCACCGACCGGCGAGCCCGCGCTGTTCCTCGACGATGACAAGGCCTTCATCACCCGCATGCTGCGCACGAAGCGCGTCGCGATCGATGTCGTGCTGCGCGGCGGCGGGCGGAAGACGCTCGTGTTCGAAACGGGCGGACTCGATATCTCCCACCTGCCGGGCAGCGGCAGGAAGAAATGAACGCGCGCCACGTCGGGGCGGTCAGCGTTCTCGTACGCGACTACGACGAGGCGATAGCCTGGTATACGCGTTGCCTAGGCTTCGACCTGATCGAAGATACGGCGCTTGGTGACGGCAAGCGCTGGGTGCTCGTCGCAGCGACGGCGGGCGCGCCGACGCGACTGTTGTTGGCGAAGGCCGATGGCGACAGTCAGCTCGCGCGCATCGGCGACCAGACCGGTGGACGCGTCTTCCTGTTCCTGCATACCGGCGATTTCGCGCGCGATCATGCGCGCATGCTCGGCGAAGGCGTACGCTTCCTCGAGGAGCCGCGCCACGAGCCTTACGGCAGCGTCGCGGTATTCGAGGATCTTTACGGCAACCGCTGGGACCTGCTGCAGGCTGCGAGCCCGGGTTGATCCGCGAGACAGGTCAGAAGGTGTGGGAAGCAGGCGGCAGTTGAAACGGCGCCGTGGCAATCCACGAGCGCCCCGCATCGAGAAAGCGACCCCGCGCACGTGCGTGGGGCCGCAGACTCCTCGAATGTTGAGTGGCCGCGGGAGCGGCAGTGTTCTATCGTTGTGAGAAGGGCGCCGTTGTCAGGCGGCCTTCGAGCGATTGACGGATTGCTCGAAGGCGTGGATTTCGTGCTCGGCCTTGTCTTTCTGCCAGCCGTAGCGTTCCTGCAGCCTGCCTGCCAGGTATTCGCGGTTGCCGTCGAGGCGCGCGAGATCGTCGTCGGTGAGTTTCCCCCATTTGGTCTTCAGCGAGCCCTTGAGCTGCGTCCACTTGCCTTGAATGATGTCTTGGTTCATCTCTTTCTCCAGCGTGATATGGGAATCTCGCACCACCGTCCTCTGACCACGGTGGTACGCCAGAAAGACTACGCTGTCGATGTGAAATCACGCTTAGTTTGAGGTTAACCCGCGTTATCCGCCTCGTCGTTGTACGCGATTCATCTATGTAACTCGTCGTGGCAGTAAAGTGTATAAATGTACTGATATACAAATGACAAGACTTCGACCCGCCACGCTCGTAGCGAGCTTTGCACCGCAGGTAGGCGATCAGTGTCGCGTGCTCGTCCTCGGCACCGTGCCGAGCCTGCGCTCGCTCGAACTGCAACAGTCATATGGCCATGCGCAGAACCTGTTCTGGCAGTTCATGGGAGAGCTGTTCGACGCGGGCCGAGAGTTGCCGTATGCCGACCGCATCGCACGCTTGCACGCGCGTGGCGTCGGTATCTGGGATGTCTTCCGAAGCGTCGAGCGACCCGGCAGCCTCGACGCGAGCATCGTGCGCGCGAGCGAGGTGCCGAACGACGTCCCAGCCTTGCTGCGGGCGAACGCATCGATCCGCGCGATCGCGCTCAACGGCGCGGCGGCTGCGGCGGGGTTCAGGCGGCACATCGAACCTGCGCTCGCGGGCACCCGTCGCGATGGACGGGCCGTCGATATACTCGCGTTGCCGTCGACGAGCCCGGCCAATGCGTCGATGTCGCGCGCGCATAAGTTCGCCCGCTGGCAGGCGCTGAAGGACTACGCAATCGAGCCACGAGCCGACCAGGAAGAGAGCCGCTGAAAGCCAGGATTTCCGGAGCGAATATTTCCGTGCCCGAGATCGCAGATCGTTCGTGACGAATGAAATGAAAGCAGGCATATGCGCCGCCTGCGTGCTTTGCGCGTGGCGCAAACGAGCGCGCTCGGCGAAGAGGTAACGCTTCCGTTTGTCGAATACCTTGCATCCGACGGCAACGCGCCGGTCTACGTAGATGAAGAAAGTGCCGCCGCCGCGATCCCGTGGCTGCAGAATGCAGGTAGGCGGCTCGGCGTCTGCTATACGAGCATGACCACACCCGAGACGCTGATCATCACTTACCGGCCCGACGTTGACCGGCGCGCATATGCTGAAGATCAAGCGGCTGGATTGCACCCGTGCGGCGCAATCCGGGCAATGCGCTCTGCATTGCGACACGTGCCGACGTGACGGACTATTTCGACACGGACCCGAGCCGATATTTCAGCATGGCCCCAGGCGTGGATCTCGATGATGCCCTGTCGTTTCTTCGGTCCATCCTCGAAGGCGACTTGCGGTTCGCACAGGGCGTTCCCGACCAGCGCATACGCGAGCGCGCGGGCTATGTCGGCAAGACTTCCAAAGCAGGCGACCGTTTGCGATTGGAGTTGGCAGCTGCACGGCTGCGGGTCACGGCTTGCGTTCCGCAAGCGCGACCGCCCGGGCCGCGAGTACTACGAGGCCGTGTCCAGCGGTTGGGACGCCATGATCTGATCAGGCCGATCTGATCGGGATGATCCGATGGGGATGATCTGATAGGGATGATCTGATCATCAGCGTGATGAACCACGCGCCATGATCCGTGCATCATGGTTACGAACATAGTGGCATGATCGGGTCACCGTGATCTGTGCAGCATGAACTGCCGATCGTGACCTCCGCCGCAAGATCATATTGCCCGATCTGACCAGCCCGATCGGGTCATCGTGATCCGCGCGGGTGTCTCTACTCTTCAGATCAGGCGCAAGTCCGTCCCCTGCGCCGAAGGAAACACCGCGTCGAGCTGCGCGGCGCTCAGTCCCCACATGCGCGTGTAGATGCCGGCGAGCAGGCTGCGGTAGTTGTTGAGCACCGGAAAGTCGCGGTTCTGCAGCAGCGTCGACGCCTGCACCTTGACCTGTTCGCCGACGACGCGCCCGCCGTCGATGCCGCCGCCGAGCACCCAGTAGACCGAACCGTGGCCGTGATCGGTGCCGCGATTGCCGTTCTCGCGGAACGTGCGACCGAACTCCGAAACGACGACGACGACGGTGTTCTTCCACTCGCCGCCGAGTTCCTGCGCCAGCGCCGACAGGCCGCGGCCGAGGTTGTCGAGGTTGTTCGCGAGCGTGCCCTGCGCCCCGCCCTCGTTGACATGCGTGTCCCAGCCACCGATGTCGACGAAGCCCAGGCGGTACTGCTCGCGCATGAGCCTGCCGATACGCTGCGCCTCAATCGCGAAGCCGCGCGCGTTGATCGCGCCGCGATTCGCCTCGTTCATCTCCTGCTCGAATTCCTTGGCTACGTGCTGGCGCAGCTGCAGCCCGTCGCTGACCGCGCCCTGAAGATGATGGCCCGCGTACATCGACGTGAGCAGCGCCGATTGGCGTTCGTCGAAGGCGGGTTTGCCGACCGCGCGCAGCGAGATATTGGGAATGTCCGCGGCACCGTGGAAGGTCAGCGGCAGCGCGTCGGTGAACGCGATCGCGGGTGCTTTTCCGGTGAGCGTCGCGGACAGGCGCGCCATGAAGCCCGTGCTGAAGTCCTGCTTGCCCGCCGTCGGACGGCCGCGCTCGATATTGTCCTGCGTCTCGAAGTGGCTGCGCGAGAGATCGTCGGTGCCCGCGAACGGAACGAACGCGACCTGCTTGTCGCGGAACATCGGCCCGATCGAGTCGCGCAGCGCGGGGGCGAGCGCCCAGTCGCTGTCCAGCGCGAGCGCGCCGGTGCTGCCCGTGGGGTCGGGCTTGGCGATCGCGATGTTCGGTCGCGAGGCATAGTAGAACTCGCTTGCGTACGGAACGAGCATGTTCGCGCAGTCGTAGCCGCCGCGCAGAAACACGAGCAGGAAGCGCGGTGAGTTCGCCGGTGCGGCGAACAGCCTGCCGCTGATGCCGGCGAACGGCAGCGCCGCGGCGCCCGCGCTCAGTTGCAGAAATTGACGACGTTGCATGACAGACTCCTTTATGTCGTTGCCGTGATCGCTGCGGCGCGTGCGCGTGCGGTCCGGCTAGCGATAGTTGAATTCGGGCGAGGCGAGCAGGAAGGCATTCCATTCCTGCGGCGACGTCGCCTGATCGAGCGTTGCGAGCGTGGTCTTAGACAGATACGGCTCCACGCCGTCGAAATACAGGCGCGTGGATAGCCGCGGAAACGCCGGCGTGGGCTCTGTCTTGATGCCGTCTTCGTTCGTGAACAGGCCCGCATTGCCGCTGCCGATCGCGCGTGCAATCTCGAAACGGCGGCTCATCTGTCCCGAGCTCGCCCAGGCGTTTTCGGTGAGTGCGTAGCCATCCGGCGTGAGGTGACCGAACAGCGCTTCGCTCTGGCTGTTGAGCCAGTTCGCGACCGGACGCAGGTTGGTCATCGGCTTGCCGTCGTACGCGAGGCGCACTGACGAGACGACGTAGTGCATCGGGTCCTTGAACTTCTTGCCGAGCGAGGCTTCGAATTCCTTCGAGTCGAACAGCGTGCGCAGCACCGCCGAGATGTCGCCGTCGCTGCGTTCGAAGGTGCGCTCCATCGCGTCGACGAGGCTCGCGGGTGGATCGTCCGAGACGAAAAACGTCGCGAGCCGGCGAGACACGAAGCGCGCGCATTGTGGCTGCTTCACGAGCACGTCCACCGCGCGCTCGACCTCGTCGAAGCCGCCGCCATGGATCGTCTGCCCGAGCAGCACGTGGTCGTCGAAGTCGTGCCGATTCGGGTTGAATTCGAATAGGCCCTCGCGCAGCACGAGGTTCTCGCGACGCGGACCGACGCGTGGCGATTCGTGATGGGTGTCGATGCCGACGCCGGTCAGTATGTGCGCGAGCTCCTGCACGTCTTTCTGCGAGTAGCCCGCGTCGACCCCGAGCGTGTGCAGCTCCATCAATTCTCGCGCATAGTTCTCGTTGATCCGGTTCGCTGCATTCTGGGCGTTGTCGAGGTACTGCAGCATCGCCGGATGCTTGAGCGTCGCGAGCACGAGATCGCTGAAATGGCCGAGCGCGTGTGGTCGGATCGCACGATCGACGTAGTCGCCGGCGAGAAACTTCACGTAGCCCTTCTGCGCGAACACGCTGAAGTGGTTGAGCCAGAACCAGACCATCTGTTCCTTGAGCTGGTCCGGAGAGTAGATCGCGCGCAGCAGCTCGCGGCGTGTCGCCTGGTACGCGAATTGCCGGCCGAGTTCGTTGCGCGCCTTGCGCGCGTCCTTCTTCATCTCATCGTTGCCGAGGCCGTTGATGCGCTTCTGTTCGGCGATCTCATCGACGACGAGCTTCGCGACCGGCGTGTGCTCGATCTCGAGCGCATCGATCTGCGCCTGGATCGCTTCGGGCAGCTTGTCGTTGCGCGCAGCGAGTTGCTCGTCGAGGAAGCGGCGACGGCCGAGCGCGCGAAAGCGTTGCACGGTCGCGCTGTCGAGGCCGTAGGTCACGCGCTCGAGCCAGAGTGCGTCGGCGCGGCTCAGCGCACCCTCGCTCGCGGCGGCCAAGCTCGGCGACGAGGCGACCGCGACGACGAGCGCACACGCCGAACACAGCAGCCTGTTGCGTGTCGAAATCCGAGAGGCGTGGTGATCCGTCTGCATGCGATGCATCTTGCGATAGGGAGGGTGCAGCCTGTTCAACGATCCAGACGGAAATCGGATGACAGCCGCAGGTCCCATGCATTAGCTTGCAGGGCTTGCCTGGCGGGGCGATCCGGCCGGGTCGCGGAAACAAAGGAGATCAAAGTCGTGAAAATCCTGTTTACGTTGCTGGTCGCGCTCGCCGCGGTCGCATTCTCGCTGCCCGTGTCCGCGCAGGCGCCAGAGGGCGCCACAACGATCGTGCGCGACCTGCCGCCGGGTTTGCAGATCCCCGCCGCGGCGCGCCCGGGCCCGACTTTCGATGCGGATCGCGCGACCGAGGCCTACCTCAACCTGCTGAGCCCCGAACAGCGCAAGCTCTCCGACGCGTACTTCGAAGGCGGGTACTGGCTGGAGCTATGGGGCCTTCTGTACGGACTCGGCGTCGCGGCGCTGTTGCTCTGGGGCGGCATCTCGGTGCGCATGCGCAACTTTGCGCGAGGCATCAGTGCACGGCCCTGTCCGATGACGATGGTCTACGTGCTGCTCTGGTTGATCGTCGGCTTCGTGCTGACGCTACCGTTGACGATCTACACCGACTTCGCGCGCGAGCATCAATACGGCCTCGCGACGCAGGGTTTCGGCGGCTGGTTCGGCGACCAGCTCAAGAGTCTCCTGGTCGGCGCGATCATCACGCCGTCGTTGCTCGCGCTGGTCTATGCCGCGGTACGCCGCAGCGGCGCGCGCTGGTGGCTCTGGGCGAGCGGCATCGCGTTCGTGTTCGCGCTGTTCGCGATGATGCTGGCGCCGGTGTTCGTCGAGCCGCTGTTCAACGACTA
>JBDTYX010000156.1:0-7748 GCA_040005435.1 Rudaea sp.
GACCGAGCAGCCGCACAACATGAGGATGGCGGCCGCCGCCGGCATCAGCAAGGCGCGAATGCCGGCGCGAGGCAGCGCAGCAGCGATCAATGCACCGCACTCCCGACGGGGCCAGCGGCGTAGATCGTGAAGCTGAGATCGACCTTGTCGGCGAGCGTGCCGCGCCTCGATTTCATGCCGAAGTCGCTACGCCGGATGCTGCCCTCGGCCTCTACCGGGCAGTCCTCGTTGCTCGCGAACGGACAGGTCGGCGCCGCGAGTTCGAACTGCACGGGCTTGCTGATTCCGCGCAGCGTCAGCGTGCCTTCGATGTCGCCGCCCGACTGCAGCCGCTTGAGTGGAATGTGCTCGGAGACGAAGCGGATTTCGGGATAATGCTGCGCATCGAAGAATTCGGCCGACTTGACCCATTCCTCGTGCGAGCGGCTGCGCATCGTCACCGCGCTCGCATCGATGCGCGCATCGACGGTCGCGGTGTTGTGGAAGTGGTCGATCGTGATCGAGCCGTGGAGACGCGGGAAACGCCCGTGGACTCCGACGAGCCACAGCACCTTGATCTCGAAATCGACCGCAGAACGGGTGCCGTCCAGCGACAGGCTCTCGACCTGCCCGTCTTCGGCCGCTGCGCCGAAGACGAGCACGCCCAGCAGCAGCCCCGCGAGCGCGACCCGCGCACGCAGATACCGACGGTCGGGCAGCGGCATGTCGAGTGAAAATCCTATGGCGTCCAGAAGGCCTTGAGCTTGCCGGCACCGGGTTCGATCGCGCCGTCGAGTTCGATCCAGGCGATGCCCGCGGGTGGAATGCCGCGAAAATCGCCGGACTGACCGGTAGCGATCAGGGCCACGAGGGTCTCGAAGCCGGGAT
Organism: Rudaea sp.; assembly: GCA_040005435.1. GTDB lineage: Bacteria > Pseudomonadota > Gammaproteobacteria > Xanthomonadales > Rhodanobacteraceae > Rudaea. Next base: position 868 of record JBDTYX010000156.1, read on the forward strand.
TGTGGCCGACCAGCATGAGCCGCTCGGTATCGGCGTTTTCGTCGATGAGGCTCACGAGCTCCCCGGCAGTCGCTTCATAGATACGCGGTTCGTCGACTGCCGCGACGCTGCCGAGGACGTGCTCGAGCGCGCGCTCCAGCGTCTCGCGTGCGCGTAGCGCAGGCGAGCAGAGGATGCGCGTCGGCGCGGGGTGCGTCTTCAACCAGGTCCCCGCGGCGATCGCCTCGGCGATGCCGCGCGCGTCGAGCGAACGGCCTTCGTCGGCCTCGCCAGTCGTCGCACCTTCGGCATGCGCATGCCGCAGCAGGATCAGTTCTCGGGTCATGCGCTCTCCTGCGGCGGTGGCGGATCAGCTGAGCTTCTTGAGCCAGCGCAACATTTTTTCCCAGTCATGCTGGTGCGACTGGACGGCCTCGGAATGGTAGTCGAAGATGCTCTTGCCGAGTCCGGCCATGAGCACATAGCCTTGCGAATCGCGAATCTGTGCGATGAGCGGAAACGGCAGGCGCTTGATCTCCTCGATCGCTAGCTGCGACGCGGTCGTCCACGGTTTCAGGCGATTGGCGACGAGGCCGACTGTGACCTTGCCGCGCTTGATCCGGCCGAGATTGCCGATCGCCGCGAGGAACGCCTCGGTCGCTTCGAGATCGAAGCGCGACGGCAGGATCGGGATCAGCAGGGCATCGGCGTCCTCGAGGAAGGCCTCGACGTCCCTCGGCTGGATCGCCGCGGGAGCGTCGATGATGACCCGCTGCGTGCCTTTCGGAATGCGCTCGCGCCAATCCGAGCGCGTGCCGGGCACCGGCAGCACGGGAGTCGCGAAGCCGGCGCGCTTCTCGCACCAGCGCTGGCTCGATCCCTGCCTGTCCGCATCCACGAGCACGGTGTTCTTGCCGTCCTGCGCGAAATGCGCGGCGAGGTTCGTCGCAATCGTCGACTTGCCGCAACCACCCTTGGAGTTTGCCACCAGGATCTTCAGCATCCGCGAATCTCCCCAGCTGTCAGAAAAGCCTCTGAAATAACCCCTGTCGCCGCGCTTCCGCGCGCTGCGACTGAGGCCAGGGTCGCGCATCGTCCCCGCCCGGTCGTGGCAGGCGACGCTGCGGACTCGCCCAAGAGTACACGGCGGCCGCGCGCGGCAAAAGCCCGATCAATGCTGCGTTGCGGGTTGCGCCTGCAACGGATCCGACGCGGCGCGAGCCTGCGCGGCCTGCCAGCCGGCAGGCGGATCGGTACGCACGCTTTGTTCGCGCAGCAGGGCGACCACCGCGGCGAGCTCGTTCTGTTCGCTGCCGAGCAGCCGGACGTAGCTCTGCGCGATGACCGGTTCGCGCGAGAAGCGCGCGCTGAGTTCGAGGAACTTCTCCTGTTGCCACGCGCCAGAGCGCTGTCGCGAGAGCATGACGTCGCGGTTCACGCCGGGCGGGACGAGCGCATCCTCGATCGCGAAGCCGACCTTCTGCGAGATGAACGTACCGCCGGTCTCAAGCTTGCGCGCGACGGTGATGCAGTCGCCTATCAGCGCCTCATCCTTGCCGACAGCGCCACGGCAGAAGTTACCGAGCTGCTGCAACTGCGCGGGCAACAGCGTGCTCGCGATGCTCGTCGCGAAGTTGATTCGCGCTGCGTCCGACCCGACGCCCTGCTGCAGCACCGATGGGGGTACCGGCAGCGCCTGCAGTGCGTGATACAGCGCCACGACGTCCGCGGCCCAGTAGTCGTCGTAGCGCTGCGCCTGTGCCATTCGCGCGACGAGCGCCTGCGTCTTGGTTGGATTGGCATCTTCTCCGAACGTGCGCAGCCATACAGCGGCATTGTCCGCGTCGATCGATTGCAGTGTCTTCAGCGCCGCGGCATCCGCGCAGCCGGGCTGGGTCAGGCACGCGTTCGAAGAGGCGACCCAGAGCACGAGCGGATCCTTGGCTCCGAACGTGAGCGCCCGCTTGAGCAGCCCGGGCGTCTTCTTGATCGCGGGACGCGAGGGATCCTTCTCGTCCGGCGCCGCGATCTGGGCGGACGCGGCGAGCAGGCGCCCGTCGGCACTCAGGATCAGCAGGTTGATGAGGTCGTGACGGAACGTGCGGAACGAGGCTTCCTCGTTCTGCGGCGGCGCGCTCACCTGGGGCGTCGTAGGCAGTTCGACTGGCGCATTCGCGGAGGCCGGCGCCTCGGCGCTGGCCGGTGCAGCACTTTCGACTACCGGCGGCTCTGTCGCACTGGCTGTCGGCGTGGCGGATTTCTGTGCGGGCGCTGGCTCCGTGGTCTGCGCGCCGGCGGACACGGCCGCGACGCCGCCCAGCAGTGCGCATAGGGCGACGCTCAATCTCGATCGAAACATGGGAAGGTCCCGAAAAGGGGGCTCGACAGTGTAGCCGCGGCCGGTGAGTCGCAGCTTAACGCAACAACTCGCGATCGCGCGGCTGCGCGCCGAGCAGCGATCCGTCGGGCTGCATCGTCAGTCGCGTCGTGGAATATTCCGCGGCGTCGATCGCGACGCGGGTGCGGAAATCGACGCCGCGATACCCCGGCACGTGGTCGACGAAGCGCCGCAGCAGCCACGCGTCCGACGCGCGTGACGGCACCACGCTCACCGATCCGGGGTCACTCGCGAGGCATGCCGAAAGGTCGACGTGGAAGCGCAGTTCGATCGCGCCGATCTCACGCATGCGCAGCATCACCTGGGCGCCGTGCAGCGACGCGATGGCCGCGAGCGCGAGCAGCACTGTCCGCGAACCGCGCGTGCAATCGCGCCACGCGAACGCGGCGCTGCCGACGAGCGCGGCGCTCGCGAGATAGGCGTACTGGTTGAAGGCCTGATCGAGGATCAACACCGGCGCGAGCAGGCCCGCGAACAGCAGCATCGTCGCGGCGGCCAGGGGTCGACTCGCGCGCGCGAGCGCGGCGAGCAATCCGGCGACGCAGGCCGTCGCAACCGCGATGCGCAGCGCGCCCTTGCCGAGCGCCGGCGCCACTTCGAACAATGGCGGCATCCACGGAAACAGCGCGTATTCGGCGACGCGTGCGGGAATGTTGCGCAGGTGCCAGGCATATCCGGACTGGCTAGCGTCGACGCCGAGCAGGATCGGCAGCCGCAGGAACAGGTATAGCGCGACGATCGCCGCCGCGAGACCGCAGAGCGCGAGCACGCGCCTCGGCGCGGGGTGCGCGACCGCCGCGAACGCCAGCAGCAGCGGCAGCACGACTGCCGACTCCTTCGCGAAGAGCGCGAGCGATATCGAAACTGCGATGCAGACCGTCACGGCGGCGACGCGCGCAGGCGAAGGCGCCGCGGGCAACGCGCGCAGCGCGGCGAACGCGCCGAGGCCACACAGCAGCACGAGCAGGTCGGCGAGCGTCCCGGTCCATCCGTGCGTGTAGGCGACGTAGGGCGAGCACACGAAGATCAGCGCGGCGGACGCCGCGGTGCTGCGGCGCGCTCCCATCGCCGTGAGGTTGAATGCGAGTAGACAGGCGTTCACACTGCCGAGCAGCACGAAGACCGCGTGCATTGCGAACGGATGCGCGGCGAGCGCATGCGCGAGCAGCAGCCAGAGGTTGAACGTCAGCGGGCGAAACTGGAAAGCTCGCAGGTCGGTCCACGCGACCCAAGGCAGGTCGTGCCAAGCCGGCACGTCGGCGCGCGCCCACCACTGCAGCTCGTCGAAACTGAGGTACCCGGTGTTGAAGATCAGCGGCGCCTGCAGTGCGAGCGCAACGAGCAGCGTCACGGCGAGCCAGCCGTGGCCGCGCCGCGAAATCGGCGCAGGAATCAATGCGCGCCAGCAGTCGCGGCGACGAGGTCCGCGTGCAGCCGTTCTGCGGAAAACGGCGATTGCTCATCCTGCCAGTCGTCGGCTGGTGCAGCCGGCCGACCCGCGCGCGCGACGATGCGACGGTACGACTCGATCTCGCTTCCGGTCTCGAGGAGGTCGTTGATGCTCGCGACGATCTCGGTCGTATCGACCTCGTCCGGCGCGAAAAGCGTCGAACGCTGCTGCATCACCCAGTCCTGCTCGTGCGCGCGACGGACATCGCCGTCGTCGTACGTGCGTGACACGCGCAGCAACGCGGACCCGATACGGTTGGCAACGAGCGTCGATCCGTGCGTGACGAGCAGCCGCCCGACCGAAGCGCATTCGTCACGGCGCATGGCCGCGAAGCTCACGGATACGCGGCATTCGCGGATGAGGGTCTGATACGCAGGTATCCCAAAAGCCGCTGCAATCGCGGTGGCCTCGAGGTACGGGCCGGCGTCCGCGGATTGACCCTGAGCGGCCCAGAGCGAGACATACTCCGTCTGGCGCGGGAAGCGCTTGGCGACATCGAGGGTCGCCTTGGCCAGATCGGCATAGTGGTCGTCCGCACGCCTGCTGGCCGCCATCCGGATCATTGCGGCATCGACCTGCGCCGTGTCGTGGCGTGCGGCGGCTTCGTTGAGCGCTTCGATCCAGACGGAAGCGTTGTCGGAGTCGAGACTGGCCAGCGTGCGCACCGTGCCGGCCACTTGCGCGCTGCCGTTCGGCAAGCTGCGCGAAGCGATCAGCACGATCCACTGGGTGCGGCTATCGTGCGGCGCGGCCTCGGCAGCGCGGGCAAGCTCGGAGAGCCGAACGGTCCTGTCGGCCGCCTCGTCGCGCGTCGTCATGAGGGCGGCGAGTGCCCAATCGAGAGGATCACTGCTGGCGCCGAGCGCATCGAATCGCGCCTTCTGGTATTCGACGTCCAGTTCGGACAGCCGCGCCGAAACGAGCGGATCAATGCCGTCGTTGTTGATGTAATCCGCCCGCGCCGGGTGCGCCACGCAAGCGACCGCGATCAGGAAACCGAGAGCGAGAAGATGGCGAATGCCCGGCATCGACGAATTCCTGGGTGACGCGACTGCGCCGGCTGAATTCTACTTGACCGACGTGGAGGTGAAAGGTTTCAGGCGAGCGCGCGCTTGAGGAACTCGGGCTGCGCGAGTGCGCCGCGGTGGATGTCGATGTTGTAGTACTGCGTCGCGAACGGCTTGGCGGTCGCATCTGCCTCGCGGAACGCGGCGAAGTCGCCGCCCTTGCGCGCGAGCGTCGCGCTCCACCAGCCGGTCGGATAGCAGGGTTGCGGGAAGCACAGCGTCTTCAATGAGGTGAAACCCGCCGCCGTCATCGCGCTGCGGATATCCGTGAGCAATGGCAAGTGCCCCAACGGCGACTCGCTCTGCTGAACGACGATGCCGTCCGGCCTGAGGGCGCGCAGGCACGCGGCGTAGAACGCGGCGTTGAACAAGCCTTCCGCGGGGCCGATCGGATCGGTCGAGTCGACGATCACGATGTCGAGCGAGCCGGGCGCGCACTCGGCCATCCACTGGATGCCGTCGACGAACAGCAGTTGCGCGCGCCGATCGGCGTTCGATTCGCACAGTTCGGGGAAATATTCTTCCGCGAGGCGCGTCACGCGCTCGTCGATCTCGACCTGGATCGCGCTCTCGACCGACGCGTGCCGCAATACCTCGCGCAGCGTGCCGCAGTCGCCGCCGCCGATCACGACGACCTTCTTCGGATTCGGATGCGTGAACAACGCCGGGTGCGACATCATCTCGTGGTAGAAGAAGTTGTCACGCGTCGTCACCATCGTGCATCCGTCGATGACCATGAGCTTGCCCCAGTCGGTCGTGTCGTAGATCTCGATGTGCTGAAACGGGCTTTGCTCGGCGTGCAGTCTCTGCGTCACGCGGAAGCCGATCGAGGAACCGGTGTAGTCGTGCTGCTCGGTGAACCACTGGCTAGCATTCGTCATGTCGGTCTCTCGTGGGTCGGCGCGGGAAGGGGTCGCGATTGTAGCCGTTCAGCGCGCCGCAAACATGACGACACGGGCGACGGTACAATGACGTCTTCGACGGCCCCGCGGCGCGTCGGGAACCTTCGTCGCCTCGGTCGCGTACTACGCGATCGACGCTCGCGAAGGCTCCCTGGCTTCCGGTCGTTCGAATTGTCTGGCGTCAAGGCCCGCCGCTGCGACGTTTCACCGTTGGGACACACACCGATCGGAAGATGCGGTCGTGTCCTTCAGTCGAGGAGAGTCAGCGATGTCGACGACGTGGAACGCGGATGATGCGCGGGCGCAATATGCGATCCCGCATTGGGGCGAAGGCTATTTCGACGTTGGCGCCGATGGCGAGCTGACGGTGCTGCCGCGCGGTGCCGACGGCCCGACGCTCTCGCTGCCCGCGATCGTCGATGCCGCGGGTGCGCGGGGATCGCGTCTGCCGCTTCTCGTGCGCTTCGCGGACATCCTGCGGCATCGGCTCGCGCGCCTGCAGGGCGCCTTCGCGAGCGCGATGCGCGAATGGGACTACGCGGGCGGCTATACGGCGGTATATCCGATCAAGGTCAACCAGCAGAAGGGCGTCGCGGGAGAACTCGCGCTCGCGGGCGGCGAAGGCTTCGGTCTCGAGGCGGGCTCGAAGCCCGAGCTCATGGCGGTGCTCGCACTCGCGCACCCGGGCAGCATCGTCATCTGCAACGGCTACAAGGACCGTGAGTATCTGCGCCTCGCGCTGATCGGGCGCAAGCTCGGCCTGCGCGTGTTCATCGTCATCGAGAAGCCATCCGAGCTCAGGCCCGCGCTCGAGGAGGCGAAGGCGCTCGGCGTCGAACCGCTGTTCGGCGTGCGCGTGCGCCTCACGAGCCTCGGCGCGGGCAAATGGCAGAACACCGGCGGCGAGAAGTCGAAGTTCGGCCTTACGCCGCGCCAATTGATCACGCTGATCGATCATCTCAAGGCGTTCGAGCTCACCCATACACTGCAGCTGCTGCACGTGTTCATGGGCTCGCAGATATCTAACGTGCGGGACATCGCGAGCGGCATGCGCGAGGCGACGCGCTATTTCGTCGAGTTGTCGA